>CALCGX010000104.1 GCA_937901225.1 uncultured Bacteroidales bacterium
AGAATAACGGCGGATTTACGCCAACCTGAGATACATAGTAGATCTTCAGTCTCTTACCTTTGTCAGATGGAGGCTGTTTCATCATTGTAGCATCCATGATTAAGCTGTTAAGCTGTCCAGTTGGAACTCTTAATGCTCTCTTTTCGGATACATACTTAGCCATTTCCATTACCTGATGAACTCTCTGCTTGTCCTGTACGGAAATAAAGATAATTGCTGCATAAGATATAAACTGTAATTCAGCTTCAAGAGCTCTCTTGTAGTCTCTCATTGTATTAGTTTCTTTTTCGATCAGGTCCCATTTGTTGACACAGACTACCAAACCTTTCTTGTTCTTTTGAATCAGTTGGTAGATGTTCAAGTCTTGTGCTTCAATACCACGTGTGGCATCAATCATCAAGATACACACATCAGCGTTCTCAATGGCACGAATACTGCGCACTACGGAATAATACTCCAGATCCTCGTTTACCTTAGCTTTCTTGCGGATTCCTGCGGTGTCCACGAGGTAGAAGTCTTTACCGAACTTGTTGTAGCGTGTGTAGATGCTATCGCGTGTGGTGCCAGGTATGTTGGTTACGATGGTGCGCTCTTCGCCGATAAAAGCATTCAAAATACTACTCTTGCCTGCATTTGGACGACCTACAATAGCGAAGCGTGGCAACTCCTCTAGGTCTTCGCCTGCTACGGTATCCTTGAAGCGGCTGCAAATCTCGTCCAAGAGGTCGCCTGTACCCAGACCATTCTCTGCGGACAAGATATATGGTTCGCCCAAACCGAGTTTGTAGAATTCTGGTGCACCATATTGCTGATCAAACTGATCCACTTTGTTCACTGCCAACACAGTCTCTTTCTTGGCTTGACGGAGTAAGTGAGCCACTTCCATATCAAACTGTGTTACACCCGCATTCACATCCACCACCAAGAGAATGACATCCGCCTCTTTGATGGCGAGGTTTACTTGACGGTTGATCTCGCTCTCGAAGGTGTCATCGGAATTGACTACCCATCCGCCTGTATCAATGACGGAAAACTCTTTGCCACACCACTCGCTCTTGCCATATTGACGGTCGCGGGTTGTGCCTGCTGCATCATTCACTATCGCTCGACGGGTTTTGGTCAAGCGGTTAAAAAGGGTCGATTTCCCTACGTTGGGACGTCCCACTATCGCTAAAATATTTGCCATAGTATTCTTGCTTTTAAACTTTAAACTATAATCTTTCAACTAATTAATTGCAATTACATTCTCCGCCACAGTCATCGCAGCTACCTTTGCATCCGCCACAACCGCCTCCGCAACCGCGGTGGTGTAGGGCTTTGAGTTCGCCTTCGGTAACTTCGCGAATATTCAACACCTTACCTACAAAGTGCAAGTTCTCGCCTGCCAATGGGTGGTTGAGGTCGATGGTCACGTTGTCGGCGGTGATCTCTGCTATCTGTGCGTTGATGATTTGTCCGTCCACGGTGTTCATTGGCACGATAGCGCCTACATATACGCGCTCGCTGTCGAATTCGCCATCACCGTTGTAAAACATCTTTTTATCCAAGGTCAATACGCCTTCATCGTCGTACTCGCCGTAGGCATCTTGGCATGCGATGCGGAAGTCAAATGCTTCGCCCTCTGCCAATCCTTCCATTTGTTGCTCAAAGGCAGGCAACATCATGCCTTCGCCGTGGCAATACACCAATGGAGCTTCAGCCGTAGCTTTCTCCATCAATTCTTCTTGTCCATTCTCGCCATCTACGTACAAGTCGTACTCCAGCGTTACTACTTTCTTTGCTTCAATTTTCATATTTTCTTAACTTTTTAACTCTAAACTCTAAACTCTAAACTCTAAACAGTAGCGCAGCGTTCACTAAACACAAAACTACCACCAATTAATCCGTTTGCCAGTGGCATCTGCGCTGCTCTTATCATACTTCAAGTCTGCCAACATGCTTGCGTTGACACCGATGTGGAAGGTATAGCTCTTATACGGACCAAAAGGCACAAAACTTGCGCTCATGCTCCAGCAGTGCAAATCGCGGCTAACGTTGATGCTGGTGTAGGACATCTTCTTGGCATTCACATCGTAGCTGAGTGAGGTGCTTGCCTTCCAACCGCTGCCCAAACCAATCGAGGCAGAAAAACTCAGGTTGTGGCGGAACTCCATCTTGTAGTAATTACGCTTCTCGTCCCATTCATTGCCTGCACCATATCGCAAACTATACGACACACTCAAGCTCCAAGGAATCTTTGCAAACAGATAACCATCATCGGTGACTTCATCTTTCTTCTTTGGTTTTTTCTCTGTAGGCTTTTCTGGCTCAATGATTTCTCCTGTGAGTGGGTCAATGGTAGGTTCGGCTAATACCTCTTCCTGCTCGGGTTCTTCATCTTTTTTGTTATCACGGTTAAACCATCGTTTCACCACATCGTTATTGAACGTGTAGCTGAAGCTGGTGCTGGTACCCAAGAAGTGTGGGAAACGACCGTGATTCCAGTACAACTCGTTGCAACGCACGTGGCTACCGCTTGCCGTAGTGGTGTACATATATGGGTCGAACTGTCCGCTGAGGTTGATGGTGTAGTTCACTTTCGGTATCTTAATACGCAAGTTCACCGAGAAGTTCTGCCAGTTCATGGAGTCTGCGATGAAGTTGTATCCACCGCTGATACTCAGGTTGTCGATGATGCTATATACCTTGTATGGCTCTTTGCCCGTGGTGTCTTTGTCGTTGCGCAGTTTCATCTCGATGTTGTTGCCCAGCGAGAAGCCCAATGTGGCCGCTGCACCGCGGCTAGGTGCTTCCTTGAAGCGCGAATAGTGTACTACTTCATAAATTGGCAGGCCGTTCTCGTCTAGTTTAGGTACGATATTACCTGCTGCATCGCGTGTAGTGATCAGTCGGTCGTAGCTGCCATGGAAGCCACCATAGCGTTTTGCCCAGTAGTCTTGCCCAAAGTCAGGGTGGTAACTGAAGCTTACAGATGGTGTCATGACATGGCGGAAGCGATCCACCTTATCGCCAAACCATTTGCGGAATGGGATGTAGAATCCGTATAACTTGGTGGACATGCTCACGCTGGCATTGAAGTCATAGACGTTGTAGAAGCCCATCACGGTGTCCTTCTGCACTTGGTTGAGTTCTTCGTTCCAACTCTGATCTACACGCGAGAAGAACATGCGGTCGGTAAAGTTGATGCTAGGTGTGATGCTCAAATATTTGAATGCCATGAACGATGCCGATGAGCTCAAGGTGTGCTTCAGTCGGTTGTCCCAGTCTTTGACGAAGTTGGATTTGAAGAAATAGTCCTCCTTACAGGTGATGGAGTTGGTGAAACTACCGTTGTACTGCAAGCTAATCTTCTCGTACCATTTCTCTTTGCCTACGCGCACTTTGCGTTTGAATGGGTAGATACGGCTCATGCTGACGTTCAAGCTTGGTAGGCTGACGCTGAGTGTAGAGTCTTTGGTACGTTGTGTGAGGTTCATGCTGATACCGATGTTCCACGGACTATCAGGGAAGCGTTGCGTATAGCTGATACTACTGCTGGTGGTGTTCTCGGAGTTGGCTGCCACGTTGTAGTAGCTATTGATATTGCTGCGGTTGTAACCACTGGTCTTGAAGTTGACACTTGCCGAGAAGCTGTTGTATGGATTGGCTTTGCTGTCTTGGGTGTGCGACCATTGCACTTGTAAGTTTTTCGCCACATTGTATTCGGGCATGTCTTTCTCGCCTGTCACGTCCCAGCGGTAGTTGATGCTGAAATTACCTCTGAACTTGTACCGCTTGAGGTATTGGCTTCTGGCTCTTACAGCCCATGTGCCTCGTGTGTAGATGTCGCCTGTTACTTCCAAGTCCATGTAGTCGTTGATAGCGAAGTAATAGCCGATACCTGATAGGTATAATCCGCGGGTATAGTCATCGCCAAAGTTAGGCATGATGAGTCCGCTGCTGTATTGATTGGTAAATGGGAAGAAACCGAATGGTATAGCCAATGGCAGCGGCACTTCTCCTACTACGAGGTATGCAGGTCCCGCTGCGATGTAGTCGCCTGGTTTGACTTTGGCTTTGGTCAGTCGCAGGTAGAAGTGTGGATGTTCGTGGTCATCGCATGTGGTGTATTTACCGCCAGCCATCATGAGTTGTCCATCGTCGAGTTTCTTGGTTTTGTCGGCGATGATGTATCCTTCACCTTGTTCGGTAACGGCATTACGGATGAAGCCTTTTTGTGTTTTGAGGTTGTAGATGAGTTCGTCTGTCTCGTAGCTATCGTTGCCTTCAGAGAAGACAGGTTTGCCGATCCATTCGTTTTCGATGGTGTCATACACTCCGTGTGCGCTCAAGGTGCTACTGTCCATGCTCACGCGGATATACTCGGCAGTCAATCCCATGGTTTTGTATTTCAAGTCGCCGCTTCCGTAGATGTGTGCGATGCCTTTGCCTGTGATGATCATCGAGTCGTTGGAGGTGTATTCAATGCGTGCATCGATGGCTTGTTTTTTTGCCGTTGGTGCGGGTAGGGTATCAGTTGGCAGTGTGTCCTGGATAGTGGTCTGTGCTACCATTGGATGCGCCAACAGTAGCATTGAGATTACTATGAACAGGTGTTTGATTTTCATCTGACTTCCATACAATTTATACGCATATACGCGCGCACTTGCACAAAAAAGCGTGCAAAGGTACAAAAAAAAATGCACAAATACAAGAAAAATCGTGGAAAGTTTACTTTTAGCGCAATTTTTCTTGTATTTGGGCTGCGTAGGGTGGCTGTAGCTTCGGTGTTCCCACGGATCTCACGGATTACCACGGATAATACGGCTAACAAATAAGATCAGTGCCAATCAGTGTTATCAGTGGGAATGTAAAAAGTGTTATTAAATCCCTTTCTTTCCGCTGTCAATTACGTACCATATACGTAGGATATACGTAACATATACGTAAGATATACGTAGGATAATCGGGTTGTTAACCTGAGAATACCATATCTTCCTCCTACCTTCTGCCTGCTTCTTTCTGCTTTCTTTCTCGTTACCACCTCGTTACCATTTCAATACCACTCCGTTACCACTGTATTATCATCCAATACTTTCCCCGTCTCTACACCTTACACTATAAAAATCGCACCAAAATGCGATTTTATTTGCACAATTCAAAAAAAAACTGTATCTTTGCACCCAATAACCAAAATTTATTGCTCTTATGCCAAAGATATTTGAATACTTCGGATTTATTTTCTTCTTCTATTCGAACGAACATGAACCTATCCATGTGCATGTAATGCATAATGGATGTCAAAGTATCTTTGAACTGATCATGATGGATGGTACACTTATTGAGGTGCGCATTCGTGAAAAAGCAGGCGAGGAGCCTCTGTCAAACAAAGACAAGAAAACGGCTGAGGCATTTGTCCGCAAATATAGCAAGAATATCATTCAGAAATGGGTAAAGTTCTTTGTTATGAAGCAAGCAGTGAAAAGTACAAACATCAAAACCAAAATATAACTATGAGTAAAATTATCATTGTTGAAGCTGAAAATTTAGGCAATTCTTCAGTTCGGTTGTCTTTTAGCGACAATACGACACAGGTGGTGGATATTGGTAGTTTTATCCGTCGCCACCCTCATCCACAATACAACAAATACCTTTTACCCCGTCACTTTAGCAAGTTCACACTTGAGAATGGTAATATCGTTTGGGGTAAAAATTGGGATCTAATCTTCCCGATTGAACAATTATATAAAGGACAATTACAATAGTAACTAATCTTTTAAATTACTTATCACTCATCACTCATAGTTCATAACTAACCCGCAACGATACCGTTGCCCGACATATTTAATATAGCGTTATAAGCTCATACTTGAGTTTCTGAAACCTGAACAATTTCAAAAACTTTTAATACTTCAAGCAAAAGCCTATTGACGCTCACGCTTTTTCGGCGTGGGCTTTTGCGTAGAATTTGAAGTATTAAGGTAGTTCAGGACCTCGGAAACTCAAATGAAGCGAACGAAAGCGCACGCTTTTATTTTTGTACCTATTACTTCCAATCACTCCTATCGGACTAATCAGACTAATTTGACTAATTCGACCAATAAAAAAATATTAACTCTAAAAAATCAAACAATTATGAGAAAACTATTCTCTCTTTTCGTAGCTATCCTTGCCACTACCGTTCTTGGAGCAAAGAATTTTCGAGTAGGTGATTTGTACTATTACGCTAAAACTCCAGAGGTTTCAACCACAGGAATTAATGGTTCAAAGTTTTGGCCCATTCAAGTGGATCAAAGAATTGTAACCAAGAACACAAGAAAGAGGGTTGCAGACTTTCGCCCAAACAATGAAGGACGATTCTGTTATATATGGGATGGTACATACATAATCAATGAAAACCCTATAGGCTCAAATTTTCATGGTAATAATGATAGTTATCTTGCTTTATTAGTCGGTTATTCGGATTGGGCTGGTTGTGGCTATACCCTCACCGCAACCGATCCCGACAAGTCTTGGGAAGATGCAGAAGCTCTCCGTGCTGATATCGTGGCGAATCCTAATGACTATTATCTTCACATGGCTATCAAATCTACAGACGAAGCTTCACACTGCTTCTATATCTTTGGTTCTGAAGCTACTAAGTTTGTTATTGGTTCTACTTCTGTTTACGATGCTCCTATTTATGAGAACTTTGCACGTAATGGCAATTGGACTGAATTCGATATCCCAATGTCACGCTTCGCCACTGCTCTATCTACTATTACTTGTGCTCCTGGCGTAAATATATTCGCAGCATTATCAGAGAATATTGCAGGTGCACAACTAAATTTGGATGCTGTTTATTTTTACAAGAAAACGGACATAGATAATGATACCACACCTAATTACGCCACACTTACAGGTGCAGTTGACAATCTTACTTCCATTACCATTCCCGAAACCATCACCTATGAGGGAACGACCTACAGCGTAACGAGCATTGGCAAGAACGCTTTCTCTAGTTGCGACTCCCTCATCTCTATAACCATCCCTAACAGCGTAACAAGCATTGGAGAAAGTGCTTTCGAGAATTGCTTCTCCCTTAACTCAATCACTATTCCTAACTCCATAACAAGTATTGAGAAGTTGGTTTTCGGAAGTTGCGATTCACTCACTTCTATCACCATCCCTAATAGCGTAACAAGTATTGGAGAACAGGCTTTTTATGGCTGTAACACCCTTACCTCCATCACCATTCCCAATAGCGTAACGAGTATTGGAGAACAGGCTTTTGCGATCTGTCCTACCCTTACCTCCATCACCATCCCTAACAGCGTAATGAGTATTGGAGAGCGTGCGTTATCGGGGTGTTATTTCTTAAAAACAAATTTTATTAATAACAGTTCATTAAATGCAGAAGAAAATAATTATTGGGGTGCAACTTTTGTTGATCAGGATATCAATGGATTGCTCATTCGCAACGATACGGTTATTAAATGTAGGCGATTAGCTTCCTCTATCACTATTCCCAACACTATAACGAGAATTGAGGATGTAGCTTTCGCTTATTGTGGCAATCTCACCTTCGTCTTAATCCCTAATAGTGTAACGAGTATCGGAGATGATATTTTCTTATCTTGTAGGTCCTTGACCTCAATTGTTTGGGATATAACCGAATGGACAAATCCAAAACCAAAACCTCGTTCTCCATTTCCAACAAGTCTGACTTCTCTTACATTAGGTAATCATGTAGAGCAAATTCCTGCGTACTTTTGTTACGAGATGAAAAATCTAAGCATGATTAATATCCCCAATGTTACAAAATCTATAGGAGAGAGTGCTTTCTATGGTTGTGAATCGCTCACCTCCGTCACTATCCCTAATAGCGTGACAAGTATTGGAGAAAATGCCTTTGCTGGTTGTTCTAAATTACAAGATGTATATTGCTATGCAGTAGAACCTCCTACTGCGTATGATTCATCTTTCTCACAATACAATGCATTTTTGTATATCCCTTGTGAAAACAAAAAGGCATATATGTTAGATGAGGTGTTTGGTAATTTCAAATATATAGAATGTATTTCTTCTGACGAAGTCAAAACAAATGATGTAGTCATTACCCCTTCTACCAATGATGTCACCATTACATGGCCAACAGAGGGCAATGCGGATACCTATACTATTGTTATTAAGCAAGACGATGAGGTGTTCTGCACCCTTACCTTCAACGCCGATGGTCAGTTGCTCAACATCGCTTTTGCTCCAGGTCGCGATGGTAATCACCCAGTACAATATGCTGAGCAGGCAGGTAATGGCTATCGATTCACTGTAACAGGTTTGGAAGAAAGCACACATTACACATATAATATTGATGTACGAGATGCAGCCGACAAAACCATCAAATCATACACTGGTGAGTTTACCACCGAATCTTTGACTGCGGTAGAAAATATTACTACCAACAACGCAAACAATCACAAGATTATTCGTGACAATCAACTTCTCATCCTCCGCGATGGCAAAACCTATACCATCATGGGCGCAGAAATCCACTAATCGCAATACCACATACCAACCACAAACCGAGCGGCAATCCAATGCCGCTCGGTTTTATTCTTGCCCCTATACCCTATACCTTTCTCTAAACTCTAAACACTAAACTCTAAACCGTAGGCACTTAGTGCCGTTCACTAAACAAAAATTGCATTTCTCTTGCAGATATGCGATTTTTTTTGTACCTTTGCGCCCAAATACATATATTTGAGAAAATGAAAGTACTTGTAGCAACAGAAAAACCCTTTGCCAAAGTGGCAGTGGATGGTATTCGTGAGGTGGTAGAACATGCTGGTTATCAGCTCGTTTTGCTGGAGAAATACCACTCGAAAGACCAATTGATTGAAGCCGTAGCCGATGTGGACGCGCTCATTATTCGCTCGGACAATGTGGACGCTGATGTGTTGGACGCTGCCAAGAACCTTAAGATAGTCGTTCGCGCAGGCGCAGGATATGATAATATTGATCTCGCTGCGGCTACTGTGCATAAGGTAGTGGCAATGAATACACCAGGACAGAACTCCAACGCCGTGGCAGAATTGGCCCTCGGCATGATGGTGATGGCAGTGCGCAATCTATACAACGGTACCAGTGGCACAGAGCTCAAGGGTAAGAAACTGGGTATCCACGCCTATGGCAATGTGGGACGTAATGTGGCACGCATCGCTAAAGGATTTGGTATGGATATCTACGCATACGACGCTTATTGCCCAGATGAGGTGATGCTGGCAGAAGGCGTGACCCCCCTACATTCGGCAGAAGAACTCTATTCGACCTGTCATATCGTGAGCTTGCATATACCAGCTACGCCCGAAACAAAAGGCAGTATCAATAAGGCCTTGCTCAGCCGCATGCCTAAAGGCGCTGTGCTGGTGAATACCGCCCGCAAAGAGGTTATCAATGAGGAGGAGTTGATCCAATTTATGCAGGAGCATAAAGACTTTGTGTATATGACTGATGTGATGCCAGCAGCTGATCAAAAGATGCGCGAACTCTTCGTAGAACGCTACTTTGCTACACCAAAGAAGATGGGCGCGCAGACCGCCGAAGCCAATATCAATGCTGGTATCGCTGCGGCAAAGCAAATCGTGGACTTCTTTGAGAATGGCGTGACCAAATTCCAAGTGAATAAATAAAATGAAGAAAATACTACTGGTATTGACATTATTTATTGCTACCGTTTCCTATGCATTAGATATTGAATGTGTGGGAAATGCGCAACAATTAACCCACAATGGCGATACGCTGTTCCTCTTTGAGAATAATCCAGAGTTGAAGTCCAAGATCGGTGCGATTGATTGGTATCGTTTGCCAGATACGGTGCATGCGGTGCAGAACAACACCGACTACCTATATCCTGAGCATGGGGCGGGATATATGCTCAAAAAAGGGTCTCTCCGCGAGTATTTTTGGGTGTTTGACTATACACAATTGCGCGCTGATGTGCATGCCATAGAGGCTACGCCATCGTGTGATAATACAGTGCTTACATTGACTGGAGCAGTCCCCGCTATGCAATATGAGAACCGCTATGGGCAGAGTAAGACCTATCCGCGCCAATGTAGCGTGAGCTATATGAACGCGCAATGGAGCAAGGATAGCGAACAGTGGGTGGATTCGGCAGTGGTGGAGCAGGTAGCATTCAAAGACGTGATCACAGTAGGGGCAACGCCTGTAGCAACCGCCTTTGCGATTCGTGATGCGCTATTGGATTCGCTGGGGCTGGTGGAAGATACGTTGGTGTCACCAGTGATTGAACCTATCGCGTTGAAAGCCAATCCGTTGGCACTGGTCACTACACGACCAAATGAGAAGTCTAATGAGGTGGACCGACCTGTAGATCCTGAGACATTGATTAATCGTTCTGCACCATTGGAGGTGTATTTTAGAAGCAATGCGCTCAACTCGGAGTACTACAAATGGGATTTGTACAAGGGTACCGATAAGATACTTTCACGCGCGGAAGCGGAACATCGCTATACCTTCATGGAGCCAGGAGCGTATCGCGCGGTAGTGGCGATCAGCAATGACGATTGTCAATTGGATTCGGTGGAGTTTACTATCAATGTCAGCGAATCGATGTTGGCTGTGCCAAATACCTTTACTCCTAACGGCGATGGCGTGAATGACGAGTTTCGTGTATCGTATCGTTCGTTGAAGGAGTTCCATTGCTGGGTGTATAACCGCTGGGGACATCTGGTGTACCAATGGACCGATCCAGCTAAAGGTTGGGATGGCAACATCGGAGGTAAACCTGCTGCGGAAGGCGCCTATTACTACGTGATTCGTGCGCTGGGTACAGATGCGGAATCCGATTATATCTCCAAACCTAAATATACGAAGAAAGTGAAGAAACAAGAGCAATTGATAGGTGTCTATCAGTTGTCTGGAGATATCAACTTGTTGCGCGGAGGAAAATGATTCCGTTTGGACGCTGCGGTATATGTAGCGATTTAGAGATGAAACAAACACAATCCATATATCAACCTGCTTGGCGTGGCCATTCTATGGCTACGATTGATGCCCTTATGGCAGCGATGCCGAATACAGGCGTGATTGATTCGCTCAATTGGAAAGAGCAATATCCTGCTGCACCAGCCACTACGTTCACTTTGGCTCATACCGATGAGATGCTGTATGTGCGCTTTGAGGTAAAGGGTGAAGTGCCATTGGCTACCAAAACCACTGATCTCGAACTCGTGAACGAAGATGCCTGCGTGGAGATGTTTATCGGCAATGCGGATAACACGCGCTATTGGAACTTCGAGTTCAATCCAGCAGGTGTGTGCAACGCCTCCAATCGCAAAGAGCGCAAAGTGGATGTGGTGCGCCTGAATGCAGAGCAACTGGCTTCCATTCAGCGCTTTCCCGTACAATTATGCGCGGCACATTGGACATTGCTGGTGGCGATTCCATTGGCGTTGATCGAACTCAACCTCGCGCACGAGCACGTGCGTCGCGCTAATTTCTATAAGTGTGGCGACAAGACTCCGATGAAGCACTATGCTTCTTGGAATCCAATCAATGCCCCAGCCCCTGCTTTCCATTTACCTGAGTTCTTCGGCGAAGTGAGGTTTTGCTAAATTAGACCAATTAGACTAATTAGACCAATACGATAATTAATAACAATCAATATGAAAAAATCAATTTTAACTATGGCTGCAATGGCAGTAACCCTATTGGCAAGTGCCAACCCATTCTTCCAATACAAAGAATGGAAGACCCCACACGGAACCTATCCGTTCAATGACATCAAACCAGAGCACTACATGCCCGCTTTTGAAGAGGGTATCAAGCAGGGCTTGGCAGAGATTGACGCTATCGTCAATAATCCTGCAGCTCCTACCTTTAAGAATACCATTGAGGCATACGAGAAATCAGGCGAATTATTGAGCATGGTGGCGGGTTGCTTCTACAACCTTACTTCAGCAGAGACCAACGACGAACTCCAAGCTATCGCTATGGAACTATCACCAAAAATGTCGGAGTACTCGGCTACTATCCGCCTCAATGAAGGACTCTTCAAACGTATCAAAGCCGTTTATGACCAAAAAGACAAACTGAAACTCAATGCCGCACAAATGAAGTTGCTTGAGGATATCTATGAGTCATTCGCAAACAACGGTGCAAACCTCAACGACGAGCAAAAGCAAGTATATAAAGAGCTCAGCGCAAAGCTTTCGCAACTCACTCTTGTCTATGGTCAAAACGTCCTCAAAGCTACCAACGCATGGACCATGCTCGTGACTAACGAAGCCGACCTTGCAGGTCTCAACGACGATACCAAAGCCATGTTGAAAGCCAATGCTGAGAAGAAAGGCATGGAAGGTTGGTTGCTCGATCTCAAGCCAACAACCTATCTGCCAATCATGGAAGACTGCCAAAATCGTGACTTGCGCCGTGAGATCTATACCGCATACAATAGTCGTGCGATCGGTGGTGAGTTTGATAACACCCAGGTAATCATCGACATCGTGAATACCCGCCTTGCATTGGCACAACTTTTTGAAAAGAACTGCCACGCAGATAAATCATTGACACATACTTGTGCAGAAAACAAAGAGAATGTGATGAACTTCCTCGATCAACTGCGTGAAAGCTATATGCCAGTGGCTAAGCAAGAAGTGGCTGAACTCCAGGAGTTTGCAAAAGGCAAGGGCTTCTATGCTACCCTCCAACCATGGGACTGGAGCTTCTACAGCAAACAACTCAAAGAAGAGAAATATGCTATCTCTGATGACCTACTTCGTCCATACTTCAAGAAGGAGAACGTGGTGGAAGGTGTGTTCGGCTTGGCTAAGCGCCTCTATGGTGTGACCTTCAAGGAGAATAAGAATATCCAAGTATATCACCCAGAAGTAACTGCATACGAAGTATTTGACGCAAAGGGCAAATTCTTGGCAGTATATTACGCAGACTTCCACCCACGCGAGGGTAAACGCGGTGGCGCATGGATGAACAACTTCCAAGAGCAATACATGGTGGGTAAGAAGAATATCCGTCCTCATGTAGTGAATGTGATGAACTTCACCCGCGCAACAGAAACAAAACCTGCGTTGTTCTCATACGACGAGGTAGAGACCTTCCTCCACGAGTTTGGTCATGGTTTGCATGGTATGCTCACCCAATGCCAATATGCCGCACAAAATGGTACCAACGTGCCACGCGACTTCGTGGAACTTCCATCTCAATTCAACGAGAACTTCCTCAGCGAGAAAGAGTTCTTGGATACCTTTGCAAAGCACTATGAGACAGGCGAGGTGATCCCTCAAGAGTTGGTGGATAAGATTCAAAAAGCAGCTACCTATCACGCTGCATACGCATGCGCACGTCAGTTGAGTTTCGGCTATTTGGATATGGCATGGCATACATTGACCGAGCCATTCGCTGTGCCAGAGGCATTGACTGCCACCGAAGCTGTGATTAAGTTTGGTGATCAAGCGATGGCTTCTGTGCAAGTATTGCCACTCGTGGCAGGCACACAAATGGAGTTTGCCTTCACACACATCTTCTCTGGTGGCTATGCTGCTGGTTACTACAGCTATAAGTGGTCTGAATTGTTGGATGCAGATGCCTATTCAGTATTCAAAGCTGCTAAGGCAAAAACTGGCACCATCTTCGACAAGAAGGCCGCTGACCTCTTCCGCAAGAATATCTTGGAGCGTGGCGGTACGGCTAAACCAATGGAACTTTATCGTGCCTTCCGTGGTGGCGAACCATCTATTGATGCACTTCTCGAACGTGATGGTATCACAAAGAAATGATCCAACCATTGATATAAGAAAAGCACGCAGAGATGCGTGCTTTTTTGTTGGGTAAGTATTGAACGTATTATTTCTGTTCGTTGTACGCTTCCAGTGCTTTGCGCAGAACAATCATAGCTTTATTCAAATCCTCTTTGTTGAGGATATATGCCATACGTACTTGTTTCTTGCCTTGCTCTGGGTCGGTGTAGAAACCGCTACCTGGAGCCATCATCACGGTCTGACCTTCGTATTGGAAGTCTGTCAAGCACCATTGGCAGAACTTATCTGTATCGTCCACAGGTAGCTGTACCATCACATAGAATGCTCCCATTGGGGTAGGGGCGAAGACGCCTGGGATTTGGTTGAGTTGGTCAATGAGGTAGTTGCGTCGCGCTAAATACTCATCATACACTTCCTCCATGTATTCTTGAGGTGTTGATAAGGATGCCTCTGCTATGACTTGACCTATCAGTGGTGGCGACAAGCGTGCTTGGCAGAACTTCATCACCGCCTTGTGTACCTCTTTGTTCTTGGTAATCAGTGCGCCAATACGAATTCCACATTCTGAGTAACGTTTGCTGACAGAGTCAATCAACACGACGTTCTGCTCAATGCCTTCTAAGTGGAAAGCAGAGATATACGGACGTTTGGTGTAGATAAACTCGCGATATACTTCATCCGAGAAGAGATAAAGATTGTATTTCTTTACCAAATCACGAATCTGCATCATCTCTTGTTTGGAATAGAGGTAACCTGTAGGATTGTTTGGATTGCAGATCAAAATGGCGCGTGTTTTGTCGGTGATTTGCTTTTCAAACTCCTCTACCGATGGAAGTCGGAACCCATTCTCAATATCCGTTTTCACAGATTTAACTACAGCACCGCAGGAGATTGCAAATGCCATATAGTTGGCATAGCTTGGGTCAGTAACGATAATCTCGTCGCCAGGATTGAGACATGCCATATAGGCAAACATAATCGCTTCCGAACCACCTGTGGTAATAATTATTTCGTCTGGTGATAGGTCAATACCATATTCTGCATAATAGCCCACCATCTTGGTGCGCAGCGACTTAATACCTTGTGATGGCGAATATTCCAATACCTCTTGATGGAAGTTCCTGAGTGCTTCAGCAGCGCATTCAGGAGTCTTGATATCGGGCTGACCGATGTTGAGATGATAGATATGCACACCATTGCGCTTGGCTGTGTCTGCATATTTTGCCAGCTTACGAATAGGAGATTCTGGCATGTTTTGCGCTCTCGTAGAAATCTTCATAATTATGCGTTATAATCAAGGTTATTTGTTCAAAGCATTTACCAACATACCACATGCAGCAAGGATATCTTCTCCACGGCTGCGACGGATGGTAGTTGTGATGCCACGCTCGGTAAGGTAATCGCGTAGCCATTCCATTTGCTGCTCATTACTACTTGTGAAAGATTGATTAACTCCAGCATGGAAGCGGATCAAGTTGATACGACAATCTAATCCTTTGAGCAATCGCAGGAGTTCATTGGCATGTTTAGGGGTGTCATTTACGCCCCCCCAACAGATATATTCGAAACTTACACGGCGTTGGTGTGACCAATCATATTGCTTGAGCAGGGCAATTACTTCACTGAGATGGTTCACTTTTTCAATAGGCATAACTTCCTGACGCTCAATAGCGAACGGATTGTGTAACGATATGGCAAGGTGACATTCGCTCTCTTCTATATAGCGCTTCAAACCTTTAGTGATACCCACCGATGAGACTGTTATACGTTTAGGCGACCATGCACAGCCCCAAGCACTGGTCATGGCATTGAGCGAACGGAGCACGTTGTCCAGATTGTCCATGGGTTCGCCTTCACCCATATACACGATATTGGTCAGTTTATCGGCATCAGGTATAGAGAAAATCTGATTAAGGATATCAGCCGCGGTGAGATGCCCATGAAAACCGAGAGTACCAGTCATACAGAAACGGCATCCCATCTTGCACCCAGCCTGTGTGCTA
Source organism: uncultured Bacteroidales bacterium (assembly GCA_937901225.1). GTDB lineage: Bacteria > Bacteroidota > Bacteroidia > Bacteroidales > Paludibacteraceae > Colicola. The sequence continues at coordinate 15,761 of CALCGX010000104.1, forward strand.
ACGCACAGTGTAGCACGGTCGTTATCAGGGATATAGACGGATTCTATATACCTCGCCTCACCGCTTCTGGCCTCATTGCCTACCTGAAATAGGTATTTCTTTGTTCCGTCTTTGGATATGGCTTCGGCTACAGGCGTATGGCGCCCGATGGTGTAGCGGGCTTTGAGTGCTTCGCGCCCTTTGAGCGAGATATTAGTCATCTCGTCAAAGGATATAGCACGGCGCACATAGATCCACTCCGCCAACTGCTTGCCTGCAAAACGCGGCAGCCCAACCTCTTGGGCTACCGCTTGCAGTTCTTCTAATGTTTTGCCTAATAATACCTCCATACCTCTAAACAGTAGCGAAGCGTTCACTAAACACTAAACGGAAATTACCACGCGAACAATGGGTATTTCACCATTTCGGCATTCACCTCGGCGCGTACAGCAGCGATGTTCTCCTCTGACTCTGGATTGCTGAGTACACGGTCGATGAGCTCGACTATCCATGCCATCTTATCCTCTTTCAAACCGCGGGTGGTGATAGCGGGTGTACCGAAGCGCAAGCCGCTGGTTTGGAATGCAGAGCGTGTGTCGAATGGCACCATGTTCTTGTTGGTTGTGATGTCGGCTGCTACGAGCGCTTTCTCTGCCACTTTACCTGTCAAGTCTGGGTATTTGGTGCGCAAATCCACTAGCATAGAGTGGTTGTCTGTACCGTCAGAGATGATCTTATATCCCTTGTCCATCAATGCCTTAGCCATAGCAGCTGCATTGAGTTGTACTTGCTTTTGATATTTTTTGAATTCTGGTGTTAGTGCTTCGCCAAACGCTACTGCTTTGGCAGCAATCACGTGCTCCAATGGTCCGCCTTGAGTGCCTGGGAACACGGCTGAGTCTAGCAATGCAGACATCATCTTCACCTCGCCTTTTGGAGTAGTCTTGCCCCATGGGTTAGCAAAGTCTTTGCCCATCAAGATGATACCACCACGTGGGCCGCGCAAGGTCTTGTGGGTGGTAGAGGTCACGATATGTGCGTGCTTAACTGGGTTCTCCAACAGTCCAGCTGCAATCAGTCCAGCAGGGTGAGCCATATCCACCATGAAGATAGCACCAATCTCGTCGGCTACCTTACGGATACGCGCGTAGTCCCACTCGCGGCTGTATGCGCTGGCGCCCGCGATGATGAGTTTTGGTTTATGCTCGCGCGCTACTTGTTCCAGTTGGTCATAGTCCACGCGACCTGTATCTTCTTTGACATTGTATTCCAATGCGTTGAACATCAAGCCAGAGAAGTTCACTGGCGAACCGTGGCTGAGGTGACCGCCGTGACTGAGGTTGAGTCCGAGGAAGGTGTCGCCCGCTTGCAGACATGCCATGAAGACAGCCATATTGGCTTGTGCGCCAGAGTGGGGTTGTACATTAGCATATTCAGCATCAAAGAGTTGGCAGAGGCGTTGGCGTGCGATATTCTCGCTCTCGTCCACCACTTCGCAACCGCCGTAGTAGCGTTTGCCTGGGTAACCCTCAGCATATTTGTTGGTCAGTACGCTACCCATGGCTTCCATGACTTGGTCGCTGACAAAGTTCTCACTGGCAATCAATTCGATGCCTTTGGTCTGACGCTCGCGCTCGCGGCGGATGATGTCAAAAATTTCTAAATCTCGAGTCATATAAATCAGTGATTTTATAATTTAGACTGCAAAGGTACAAAAATATTTACAATTTACAAAATTTACGCAGCACAATTTGTGCCTTCACCTTATAGCTTGGATGATTTTCCTGTTATATGTACCAATAACCTCACTAATTTTGATGAGGTTTGCTGATATTTTTATTGCTCATTTGCATATGTCAAAAAAAAATACTACCTTTGCACCCAAATATACAATAACCTAAGAGAATATGGAAAAAGTAATTAGTGGCATTCGTCCTACAGGTAATTTGCACCTTGGTAATTATTTCGGTGCTGTGAAGAGTTTTGTGAAGATGCAAGAGGAATACAACTGTATGTTCTTTATTGCCGATTGGCACTCACTCACTACACACCCAACACCAGAAAATATACGTACCTCAGTTCGCACCATTTTGGCAGAGTATTTGGCTTGCGGCATCGATCCTCAGAAAGCACCTATCTATGTGCAGAGCGATGTGAAGCAAGTGCTTGAGCTATACCTTTATCTCAATATGAACGCCTATTTGGGCGAGTTGGAGCGTGTAACATCGTTCAAGGAGAAAGCACGTAAGCAACCTGACAACGTGAATGCAGGTCTGCTAACTTATCCATCTCTCATGGCTGCTGATATCCTGGTGCACAAAGCAGATAAAGTACCCGTGGGTAAGGATCAAGAGCAGAATATGGAGATGGCGCGTTTGTTCGCTCGCCGATTCAACCGTATCTATAATATAGAGTATTTCAAGGAGCCCGAGTCATTCCACTTCAATGCCAAGGCGGTGAAAGTGCCTGGTTTGGATGGTAGCG
>CALCGX010000105.1 GCA_937901225.1 uncultured Bacteroidales bacterium
ACCTTCTCGATCATCTGCTCCTGGGTGCTTTCCAGATTATCCGCATTTTCTATCTGCCCGCACTGGCACACAGCAGCACTGTGGTCATTGCCGGTGAAGAAATCGTTGTGATGGTTGAATTGTCCACCTGTACGCTCGCTCCAACTATTGGTGTTATCCTTGCTGAGCTCATTGCCTGGCACTGCCAACATACCCAAAGCCTCCGCATTGCGTGTAGCTACGCCTGACATGTATTGTGGGAAGAGATCCCATGGGTAGGTGCAATAGTCATGGTCAGTGAGCGCCAAGATCTTGTACCCTGCTGCATGGTAGCGGTCTACGACATAGGCGGTGGTGAATTTCTCGATAGGGTCATTGGATTGTGTGGTATGGGTGTGCATATTGCTCTTGTATTGGTTCACGCTTACCCAATCAATCATTTGGTAAGGGTTGTTGTGTAGCACAGGATCAACACTCTGTCCGTCCACCACTTTCGCATATACGGCACGGTGTGCCTTGGTGGTGGTACCACCTTGCTCAATATCCAAATAGAAACCATAGATACCGCTGGTAGGCGATGCAATGGTATATACTTCCTCGCCATTACTGCCCTTGCTAAGGGTGATAGCTTCCGACTTTTGGTTATTATGGTTCATGCGGAAGTTCACGTTGTAGCCATTGAGTGCGTTGATCTTCACCCTGAGGGTGATAGGGGTGCCTGGGCGTACTACTGCTGGCTCTACAGTCATGTATTCCAATTCAATATCTGTACTGCTGGCACTGCCCCATGCCGTCTCAGTCACAGTCAGTTGGTTGGTCAGATAGGAGTAGGTCACAGTGGCTTTGATGCAATCGTCTGAAGCTGTAGCACTCACCAGTTCGCCCATATCGCTACCTGAGTTCACACTACCATAGTGCACGGAGATGGTTTTGTCGTCACCCAAAGTCACGTTAGCGCTCACTTCGTAGTTGCCGCCGATGGTCATCGTAGTGCCATTGACTTTGAAGTGCTCAGATGAAGCCGCCGATTGCTCGTAACTACCGTCTGCAAACACAGCTACGCGCTGCCATGAGGTGGTCTTGCGGGTGTTCTTAAAGCCAATATCTTTTGGCGAAGAAAGCAGCAATTCGCCATCGCAAGTGCTACTGCTGTTGAGGTTCCAATAGTAACTATATTTCTTGCTATCCACAGGGATCTCCTTCACAATCACCTGTGCTGCGGTAGGCGTCTTGCCATCGGTGTAGAAATAGCCCTTCTGCGTAGGTGTGCCATCGCAGGTGAGTGTAGTAGTACCCTCTCCTTTCATAAAATACCATGTAATATCTGCATCATTCAAGGCTTGTTGCACAGATTGTTTGATAGTATGGTTGATATACTCTGGCTTCTCACTCAATACGTTCTTAAATGCTTTCCCCCATGTGCGATCATCATGGGCGCCATCAATCTCCCAATTAGAAACAAGATAGTTTTTGTCGTATAACCAAGAACTATAATAATCTATCTCATCGGTTGTCCAATCGGTGTCGGCAGAAGTCTCTACAAAGCCAAAATGATTATCTGCAGAACCTGTGGTAAGCGTACTAACGTAGTCACGCAACTCTGTACTATTGTACCAAAAGGCTGGAGAGAATAGCACACACTTGCCAAACTTATCTAGGTGATTTAGAGTTGCATAGAATGCAAACAGTCCTGCTACGTCTGCGCCCATGATGGTGCATGCTGCTTTCTCTGAGCGGATATTGTACTTCTGCTCAAATGCGGGCTTAAAATCTTCTACGAAGCCTTTGAGGAAGGCATCGGCTTGACCAGTACCCATATATTCCTCGTTTGCCCAAGGGGGGAATTCGGGCAGTTGGGCATAGATGACTACGATGATTCCGGGCTCTTCGCCTCGTTGCTCCATCTCAGCCACAGTTGCTGCTACGCCCCATGAATCGGGGTAGAGAATACGATCGCCCATCTCGGCATCGTCGCCTGCTTTGCGATAGCGTTGATGACGACCGAACATATAGGTGACATTGTATTGCTTGGTATTGTCATAATTGGTAGGTAAGAGGATTTGAATGGGATAATTGTTACCCGCAATCGTCCAGTTCTCTACGATACCAATGGCAGTATATACATTGCGCCACTTGGCTACCACATCTGGATTGCCTACTGTTGTGCGATTAGCCATCTCTCCGTCCGAAGCGGTGACTTCCACATATTTCCAGTCAGGACCGCATACGTATTTATAACCTTCCGATGCGCTCACATCGGCTGCTGTGATACCTGCTACGGTGACTACAAACTGATTTTGTCCGTCCACCTTAGTCATGACTACACCGCTGCCCGCGGCCCAACTACTGAGTTCTGGCAATGCGCCTACCACGTAGCAATGTTGCGTACCCTCAGGCACATTCACACGAAAAGTAACATCCGCCATTGCAGTTGATATACTGCAAACTAGTCCAATAAAGAGAGAGAGTAATGATTTTTTCATAGGTATTGTGTGTTGATTGTTACTATTTAGGCTAATAAGCCAACACTAACTTATTAGCCTAAATAGTAGTTTTTTTATTGGTCTAATTAGTCATATTAGTCTAATTGGTTACAAGGATTACATCATCCCCATACCACCGGCTGGCATAGCAGGCGCAGGATTCTCCTCTTTGATATCGGTGATCACGCACTCGGTAGTGAGGAACATACCTGCGATACTGGCAGCGTTCTCTAATGCTACGCGGGTTACCTTAGCAGGATCTACTACACCAGCCTCTTTGAGGTTCTCATAGATGTCCTTACGAGCATTGTAACCAAAGTCAGCCTCGCCTTGGCGTACCTTATCTACTACTACAGCGCCCTCCTTGCCTGCGTTAGCCACGATTTGGCGAAGTGGCTCCTCAATAGCGCGACGGATAATCTCGATACCTGTTTGCTCGTCCTCGTTCTCGCCTTTGAGACCTTCGAGGGCAGCTTGAGCACGGATATAAGCTACGCCACCACCTGCTACGATACCTTCTTCGATAGCAGCGCGGGTTGCGCTGAGCGCGTCGTCCACACGGTCTTTCTTCTCCTTCATCTCCACTTCGGAAGCAGCACCTACATTCAGTTGTGCTACACCGCCAGCGAGTTTAGCAAGACGCTCTTGGAGTTTCTCTTTGTCGTAGGTCGATTTAGTGGCAACGATTTGTGCTTTGATTTGTCCTACGCGAGCAGCGATGGCTTCTTTGTCGCCTGCGCCGTTCACGATGGTGGTGTTATCTTTGTTGACAGTAATCGTTTCTGCTGTACCGAGCATGTCGATAGTGGCTGCCTCGAGTTTGATACCTTTCTCTTCGCTGATTACGGTACCACCTGTGAGGATAGCGATATCCTCCAACATCTCTTTGCGGCGATCGCCAAAGCCAGGAGCTTTTACTGCGCAGATCTTCAATTGTGCACGCAAGCGGTTGACAACCAAGGTGGTCAATGCTTCGCTATCTACATCTTCAGCGATTACGAGCAATGGACGACCACTTTGTACAGCTGGCTCCAATACTGGGAGCAACTCTTTGAGGTTGCTGATTTTCTTGTCATAGAGTAGGATATATGGGCGATCCATCTCCACCTCCATGGTCTCAGTGTTGGTTACGAAGTATGGGCTGATATAGCCGCGGTCGAATTGCATACCTTGTACCACGTCGATGGTAGTGTCCATACCTTTAGCTTCGCCAATGGTGATTACACCATCTTTGCTTACCATACGCATGGCATCAGCGATAAGTTTACCAATCTCTGCGTCGTTGTTAGCAGATACGGTAGCCACTTGCTCGATTTTATCGAAATCGTTGCCTACCTCTTCACTTTGTGCCTTGATATTCGCTACAATAGCGCTCACAGCTTTGTCCATACCGCGCTTGAGATCCATTGGATTAGCACCTGCGGTTACGTTTTTCAGACCTACGCTCACGATAGCTTGGGTGAGGACGGTAGCGGTAGTAGTACCGTCACCTGCTTGATCGCCAGTCTTGCTGGCTACCTCTTTCACGAGTTGTGCGCCGAGGTTCTCTGCTGCATCAGCTAGTTCTATCTCTTTGGCTACTGACACACCATCTTTGGTGATGTGTGGAGCACCAAACTTCTTGTCGATAATCACGTTACGACCTTTAGGGCCGAGGGTTACTTTCACAGCGTTAGCCAATTGGTCCACGCCACGTTTGAGGGCATCACGCGCCTCTACATTATAACTGATATTCTTTGCCATAGTTTCTTTTATTTAGATCGTTTCACTTTTCTTTCAGAACGTTACACTGTTAGAAGTTAGACCGCCTTCGGCTGTTAGACCGCTAACGCTGTTAGATATTATCTAACTTAGTTTTGAATGAAACAGCCATTCGCTGGAGATTATCTAATGTATCTTGTATTTCACGACTTAGAACAGAATTTACAAATCCTAATCTTTCGCTTAGAATTAATTGTGTATGCAATTCGTACATAGATCCAATACTCATACTGATAAAATGAGAGAAATCCTTATCAGAATTGCGACCTGCTCCTTCTGCTATATTAGAAGGAATAGAAATAGCAGCTCTATTCATCTGAGATACTAATCCGTACTTCTCTTCTGCAGGAAAAGAGTTTGTCAGTTTGTATATATCTACAACAAGCTCCATTGCTTGTTGCCATATTTGTAAATTATTGTAATTATGCATCTGTGAATATCTCTCAGCCCTTTTAGGGCGGTCTCTCAACGTAGTGGTCTAACAATGTAATGGTCTAACAGGGCTTTAGCCCGGTCTTATTTTAGCAAGGCTAAAATGTCGCTTTGGCGCATGATGAGGTATTTCTCGCCTTCGTACTCAAGTTCGGTGCCAGCATACTTGCCGTAGAGTACGGTGTCGCCCTCTGCGAGGAGCATTTTCTCATCTTTGGTGCCTTCGCCTACGGCGATTACTTCGCCACGGAGTGGTTTCTCTTTTGCGCTATCAGGGATGATGATACCGCCGATAGTCTTCTCTTTTGCAGCCATAGGTTTTACCAATACACGGTCTGCTAATGGTTGAATTTTGCTCATAGTATATTTTTATTAGTCTTATTAGTCGAATTAGTCGAATTAGTCTTATTAGTCAAATTGGTCGAATTAGTCTAATAGGTATTATACAAACTCTGTGCCACACACCACCAACACTGCCAAATTGGCAGATTGGTTGCTTCTTGGGGAATTGGTCGGATTAGTCAAATTAGTCTAATTGGTCGGATTGGTCTAATTGGTCTTATAGACAGCGTAGTAGGTGATGTTGGCGGTGACGGTTTTGTCTTCTGCGGTGTGGAAGAGGTCGGTAGGTGGGCAGAATGGGTTTTGGTAGTCCTTGATGGCTGTCCAGCCTACAAACTCCATACCTGAGCAGGCACTAACTTCGGTGCTTGGCATAAGGAGCGCATCGCCAGAGGTGTAGGCATGCGTAGCATTGGCATCGGTGAGTACTTCGCCGTTGGCGATCCAGGTAACACGGAAGGTATTCGATTGCTCTTCAGGAAAGATGCCTATATCTAAGTTGCCTTGCACATTGCTGATCGTGAGGGTTGTACCGCTATAGGTGAAGTCGCGTTCTTCGTTACCTTGATATACTAGAATCATTGTATTGTCCAACACGTATCCTGAGTGCGGTGTGACGGTCAGGGTGAGTGTGCCGCCTTTGGCTATCTCGCCTGATTCGCTGCTGACGGTAGCGTTCTCGTAGAGTACTTCGTACGAGCAGATGCTTTCATCTACCTCCTCTATATAACTGAGGGATATGATACCATTCTGCTCCGTAATATTGAGCAATGGTTTACCGTTTACGCCTCGCCATTCAGTCTTGCGTTGGGTGCCAGGGAATGGGTCGGCAGCAGTACCGATCTTGGTGGTAGCACCTGAAGCAGAGACTACTGCGTAGCGTATAGTGCCAGGTGTGGCATTTGGGCCATTGTTGTTCCATGCTGTTGGGTTGTACATCAATTTCCATATTACCAAACCGTGTCCGGGCAGGTAGGCATCCCACCCTGATTGTTGGCGGTTTTCGATATAGTATGCCGTAGTGGTACTGGTGGCAGCGAGTAGAGAGTTACCAGAGGTGGTGATTTGGTAGGCATTGTAGCCATCTGTACCGGCGGCTTTCAGTGAGAGGTTTTGCGCTGTAGCACCCAGATAAGTAGGTGTCTTCCACCCCAAGAAATACTTGTCGTAGATACTATAGTTGGGTGGTGTGTTACCGTCGTTGTTGTATGAGCCACCGTCCATCACGTGCCATGCACCAGGAGTAGCTTCGTCCTCGTAGTTCTGACCATAGTCGATGTCGTATAGGTCAGGCAAACCAATCACGTGGCTGTACTCGTGAACGATGGTACCGATACCCGCACGTGCACCTGTTTGTCCGTCAATCTCACCCGAGCAGGCGTAGTTGAGAACACTTTTGCCATCAAATGTGGCGCGTGCGTAATATTGACTTTTATTAAATGATGCGTATCCTGAAGCTGCTGCACTATACACATCCCAACTGTGTGGCCAAATGGTGTTGGCGGCACCGCCATCGGCTTCTCCCATACCTGCATATATGACATACACAAAGTCCACATAGCCGTCGCTATCGTTGTCGTATCGGGTGAAGTCCACACCATAGCTGGCATTGGCAATACTACATGCTTCTACTACCATATCGCCTGGCAATACATCGTTGCCCTCCGAATCATTGGCGCCATAGTGAGCTACAGTATTGGCGAGTGTGACGGGGCCTATTACATCAAAGTCGGGTTTGTATTGCCCGCCGGATTGGTCGGAGAAGAATTGGCGTACCGAACCTGTAGCACCGTTGTAGGTATAGCTACTGCTATTCATCAGGTCGTTCATCGCTACCTGTGTGTTGGAGGCATTGAACTTGGTGTCCTTGAAGTTGACCAAGATGACCAATCCTCGTGGGGCGAGATTAACAGATCCTACTGCTTTTTTGGGGCGCGACTGGAGCATGGCTGATGCTTGTCGGCGTGCCTTGATGGTGGCGGGAGTAGGTTGGCTCTCCACCACGCGCCAGTAGCCCAGCGAGTCACATTTGACTACGTTGCCCGCTTGGTCTTGCCAGTAGTGGTGGAACTCGTCACCGATGAGGCGTACCTGAATGGTAGTGCCGTCGGGTTGTGACTTGGTTTGCCAGCCGCGGTAAGCGGGTACGGCGAAAGTACTGAGGGTGAGCAGCAGTAGGGTAAGGGATAGCAGTAGCTTTTTCATGGTGGTAACTTATTGGACTAATTGGTCGAATTAGTCCAATTAGTCTAATTAGTTGAATGGGTGATGGCTGGGCTTTGCGTTGCGGGCTACGCGGAGAGCGTAGCCGGCAACGAGGAGGAGCAACAATGCCCAAGGCATGTCGCCCATAGGTACACCTGGCTCTTTAGGGTTGTCAGGGAGTTTACCGCCTTCACCAAATGGGTTGTCGCTAGCATTGCGGCGGCCGCTCAGCTGGTTCGCGCTACCATTGATGCTATAGCCATCATCGTAGGTGGTGGTGGCTAATGGAGCGACTGAGGCATCTGCCGAAGAGGTGCGACCTGCTGAGCGCATAGGTAATGCGTGAGCGGTGTAC
>CALCGX010000106.1 GCA_937901225.1 uncultured Bacteroidales bacterium
TGCCGGATTGTCGGTAAGATGCCAATGGAAATAGTTGATTTTATATAAAGACATCAAATCAATTGTCTCTTTCAACATATCCAAAGTCTGAAAATTACGACCCGTATCATGCATAAAACCTCTGAAAGGATAAACCGACCAATCGTGAATCACGACATCAGGAGTACGACCTTGCGAATCGGAAAGCTGCGCTAAAGTCTGTCTCGCCCAAATTTCATTACCTTCTATATAAACCTTACCTTTCTCAATTTTAAGATAATACTCATCTTTATTTTGAGGATAAAGAAGATTATCGGCAGATTCAGCCACCACGACTTCCTTTATTTGATAAAGTTTATCGTTATTTACAGTTATTTCTTGGGGAGTTGGGATTATATTTTCAACCTTAAAAACATTTTTCTTATTGCATGAAAACAGCAACACACAAAGGAAAACAAACAATGATATTTTTTTCATAAAAATCTTTTAAATCATTCATAACAGGAAATAAATCATAAAACTTTTCATTTAGTTGCCCAGTAACTGATTCATTAGCTCTTCGAATATAATGATATAAAGCCTTATTAACTTTTTCTATTTTATTAGCTTTTAACAAAGCACTATAACAAAATAATAAATCTTCAAAAATACGATATTTTTTATTAAATCTTATTTTATATTTATCTAATAACTTTCTAGAAAACAATTTATTAGTAATAAATGGATTAAGCACATAAAACATAGATGGATTTTCTTCTAATGACTTAGAATACTCAGACATATCATCCAAACCACAGTTTTTAATTGTACCATTTACTTCATTATCTGAAAAATAACCACTAACAACAACATCAGCATTACTCTTCTTAGCTTTTTCATATAATAATTCAAACATATTTTCTTCAACATAATCATCACTATCACAAAAACCAATATATTCTCCACTTGCATTATCAAGACCAACATTTCTCGCATTAGCAACTCCACCGTTAGGAATTTTAACATACTTAATCATCTTTGGATATTTCTTTAAATAATCACTAATAATTACTTCACTATTATCAGGAGAACCATCATTCACACAGATAATCTCAATATCCTGCAATGTTTGATTTACCAATGAATCAAGACACTCTACAAGATATTGCTCTACATTGTAGATGGGTACTATAATAGATACTAGAGGAGTTGTAATTGTACGAACACGATGTAGTTCTAACATATTGTCCTTTTTTCTCACACATCCTTCTTGAACAATTACTGCAGAGTGGTAACCACATGCTTGCACATCTGCGGTCACTTCTTTATTTACTTCTCCATATGGATAAGAGAAATGCAAAATAGGTTTCTCAATAATCGCTTCTAAATATTTTTTAGAATTCGACAATTCGTCAAAACGTATATCAGGTAGTTGCTTTGTTAGGCGCGCATGGGAAACTGTATGTGATCCAATAGTACAAAGTTTCTCTTTGCCCAGAAAAATCAAATCATCATTGGATAGACATAACTGATTGTTTAATCTTTGATTCGTCTCGATCCAATTAAAGCCCATTTCATCAAACCATTGTTGACATTCATTGGTATCTCGCTGAGATAAAATAGCATGGATTTTATCAAACACCGCATTTTTCTCGTCTAATGATTTTATTTCATAGATTTTATTTCCTAAGTTTATTTCTGCATTAAACATTAGGATTTCTTCCAACACATACCACCATAGAAAAGCCGTTCTCGTAACCATTGAAGTGGAAACGTAGATGGTAAAAGGCACATTATATTTTTGGCAGATAGGCAATGCTTCCATCAAATTATCCTTGTAACCATCATCGAAAGTAACTGCAATGTATTTCTGCTTTTTGAAAAAAGATTTCGTTCTTTTTATGCTAATAAATTCATCCAACGAAACAAACTGGTAGTGTTGCTTTTTGTAATATAAGATTATATTTTCAAATTGGTTTGGAGTTATTTCTAACGCCTTATTTTTTTGCAAGGTGGCCCCTTTAGATGTAACACGATGTAACATCAAAATATCCCCAACTATCGGATTTTTGAGATCTCGATAGATGGTTCTCAATTGATGCCATATACTGCGCAATATACTTTTCATTTTCTACAAAAGCGTTTTAACATGCCCAACAATCTTTCATAAAATGTTCTTTTCTGAGGTTGTTGTAATCTTTCAGCTTTAATAAAATATTTATGCCATCTCCCCTTTAACAACATATCATATTGATGAATCAATCGAATATTTTCTTGTCGTTTCAATTCCGCGTTCTTGCTAGACCATATGCCATCGCTACATATTCGATAGATAGAAGTAATCTCTCTATGATATATCAACAATCCTTTTTCAGACAATGCAACATGCAGAATCCAATCTAACAAATCACTTTCATATATACAACAATCAATAGTTTGTAATGCAGAATTTCGAATTACACATGTTGATAGGTTATCAATGCAATTATTAGCAATTTGCTGTTCCAATGTAATAGCATAATTTGGCAAGTGTTCATCCCTATAAAAAGAAGGTACAAATTCGTTTGTCTGTTCATAATAGCGACATGGTCGATTTGCACTCAGCACACATTCACGATGCTCATCCAAGAAATCCAAATGCTTTTGCAAATGATATGGATTACACCACCAGTCATCGCCCTCTAAGATTGCCACATAATCTCCCGTACAAGCCGCAAACGCACGCTTGTAATTGAGCACATGACCCATATTGGCCTCTTGTGGCAAGTAGATGAATGGAAATGGCGACTGCGCTTCATACGAACGAATAATCGCCAAAGTATCATCCGTAGAAGCATCATCTACTACAATCACACGCACTTCTACATTAGGATTCACTCGCTGCATGATCATGCCATCCATCGCTTGCGCAATATACTGCGCCTGATTGTATGTGATTAATACGATATCGAGTTTCATCATTATATAAATATATTTTCCAGCCCGCAAAATTAGTAAAAATATTCCAATTATGCAAATATCTCTGATATTTTCCACAAAAAAGAGGTGATTTTTACGGAAAAACATATAAAACACGAATACCTAAATGCATTTCGGGAAAGATTATTCCTCATCTGGACATTAACAGCAACATGATTCCACATCCCTACCAATAAAAAGCAGTACTTTTGCAGCGTACAAATGAGGTACAACTTCAACCCGTTTTTATTCACCTAAAAATCTACTTTTTATGAAAAAATCATCCATGGCAATTGCTAACCAAAACATCTACAAATGCATCAACGAACAAGGCATCAGTATCCGACAACTCGCATTGGATATCAACATGGATCCATCGCATTTGCGCAAAATCATCAATGGCAAACTCCCACTATCCCTCAGCTACATCGACCGTATCTGTCAACGACTAGAGATTCCCGTATATACCGTGTTCATCGATTCGTCTGTGAAAGTCATTCCACACCCCTACGAAGTCAACATACAAATCACCGCCAATGCCCATTGTATCTTGAAAAAGATCGACACAATCGTCAGAGATATTGTGTTCTAACCCACCACTCGCATTGCCATTAAACCTATACTCCAGCGCAGCGTATTTTTATTAAAAAACACAACTACACCATCAATCCACCACACCATGACCAAACAAGAAGCAGTAATAAAGTACATCACGGAGAATTATCTGGAGTACAATAGGCTGAGGCACGATGTGATCTCGGACAAGCTACAGCTTCGCATGGACATGCGAAGCGACCGCCCTACGGGCTGTCAGAAGTCAGATCACTTCGTTGCCGGAGCGGGCACAGCCCTGTCCGATTCATTGATTCCGACAGCGAATGCAATAAGCGATCCGACAGTAAGCGATGCTAACGGTCTGACTTCTTGCAGCGAAGCGTTCTCCGAACGCGAGCGGTCTGTTTGGCGTGAAATGACCAAACAAGACATCAACTCCATCGTCTGCCATTGTGCGCAGGAGTATGACACCAACATCACCTCACGCGAAGTGATAACGGCCCTACAGTCAGATCTCATACCCAATGTGCATCCCCTACGCGAGTATATCCTCTCGCTCCGCCCCTACACGCCCGATCAACCCGACTGGATTGATATGGTCGCCTCTCAGGTGAGGGTGCGCGAGAGCGCGACAGATCGGTGCGAAGCACCTGTAAATCGCCACTTCGTGGCTGTAGATGGTAGATCGGCTGCGCCTGTAGTATTTCACAACGAATCCACAGCGAGCAACGCGAGCGAACTACAGTGTAGCGCAAGCGACATAGATCGCACCAGAGGTGCTGTAGATCGGGCAGAGCCCTGTAGATCGGCTGCGCCTGTAGATGGTAGATCGGCTGCGCCTGAAGATCGCCCTACGGGCTGTAGTGTATCAAGGGAATCCACAGCGAGTATCACGAGCGATCTACAGTGTAGCGCAAGCGAAACGAACTACAGCGAAGCGAACTACAGCGAGCCACGCGAGCGATCTAAAGCAGACGCGCTATGGCGTGGATGCTTCAAAAAATGGTTTGTAGCGATGGTGGCGAGTTGGATGCGTGACGAGGTAGTCAACCATCAGGTGCTCGTGCTCATCGGGCGCCAAGGCATCTTCAAGACCACATGGCTAGAGCATCTCATCCCGCCACATCTCCGAGCCTATACCTGCAAACTGGCCAACTCCACCGACCTCAACAAAGATGAACGTATGCGTATAGCCGAGTTTGGACTTATCTCACTAGACGAGATTGACTCGATGAACAACCGAGAACTCAACCAACTCAAATCCATCATCACAGCCACAGATATCAACGAGCGTGCCGCTTATGCCTACACCAAAGAACGACGCATTCGACTGGCGAGCTTCTGCGCTAGCGGCAACAGACGGGATTTCCTCACCGACATCACTGGCAACCGCCGATGGCTACCATTCGAGGTAGAGAGCATACTAAATCCGTTTCATACTATTTTGCCTTACGAGCAATTGTATGCGCAAGCATGGGCATTGGCTCAAGATCCATTGTTCAGTTATTGGTTTGACCTCGACGAGATAGAGGTGCTGGAGCAACACAATCAGCATTTCCGTGACGAGAGCAACGAGGAGCAGTTGTTGCCGATACTCTTTGATGTGCCTGCCGAGGGCAAAGGAGAGTTTATGACGACGGCACAGATCAGTGAGCGATTGGTGACATACGGCAACATCAAGAAGCCGATGGCGTTGAGCAGGTTGGGCATGGTGCTGGGGACAGCAGGATACAAAGCGACAAAACGGAAAATCGGGAACACACAAACACGCGGATGGATTGTATATCAGAGAGATACGGACGAGATTTCTGCTTTGAGGCGGATCTTGAAAGACTGATGAGGGACAGCAGGTACAGCAGATTGTATAAACTCGTCCGCGCGTGTACGGGGACGAGAAAGAGAAAAGTGCTGTCCCAGCCGTCCCTGCTGTCCCTCGTGGGGAATAAAATATACAACAAAAATTATAAACAATTGAACCAAAAATTATCGAAAATTAATTAACCCTAAAACTTATTGAATTATGGCAAGAGTAACATTTATGGATGGGATTGCAACCATCAGTGGTAAATTGGGCGATACCATCTATCGCCGAACAGCATCAGGCAAAACAATCGCCTACAAAGCACCTCAGCAAACCTACCACAAACCGACACCAGCGGAACTCAATCATCGCAACCGTTTCACACTAATATCTAAACTGGTGAGTACCATTCTTGGCGACCCTGCGCAGCGTGCAGCATACGAGCAACTGCTCAAGCAGACTCCCTCTGCCAAACGCCTCACCTTGCGCCAGTTTATTTTCCAACAATTATCTGCTACGCTCCCGCGCCCAAAAGCCTCGCTTCCGCATCCAAACAGTTGACTACGGGCTTCGCGACCACTTCGCGACCACTGTAGCACATCGGTGGCTGAGATGTACCACATCTCTAAACACTAAACTCTAAACACTCAACTCTAAACACTCAACTCTAAACACTAAACACTAAACACTAAACTAATATGCAAGTATCCTTTCAATCCCCAGTAGCGGGTCTCATTGGCAAATTGGAGTACAATAGCAAGTTTTACATCCGCAAGATTCATGGTAAATACATCTTGCAGCGTTGTCCTAATCGCCAGAATCATATTCCCACACCCCACGAGAAAGCCAATCAACAGCGATTTATTCAGCAGTATAGGCGGGTGCGCCGTGGTGTAGAGTGTAAGGAGAGAAGGCGATTAGGCGATGGGCGAGGTAGCAGTTTAGAGATTAAAGGCAAGGAGATATGACAGATCAAGCACGAAGAAATAAGGCAATACGAAAATGCTTCTATGAACAGTTAGGCAAAGGAATGCCTGTGATGGAATTATATGTAATGATTGGAAAACAGTTCT
>CALCGX010000107.1 GCA_937901225.1 uncultured Bacteroidales bacterium
TAGAAGGAAACACGACGGAGCTAACCATCCGCACTATGGGCCAAATGCACACCACCGAGGAGTTCAACAACCTGGTAATAAAAGAACAGGACGGACGCATCGTGCGCTTCAGCGATGTGGGACGCGCAGAACTCTCGCCTAGGGATATCAAGAGCTATATGAAGATGAATGGTGTGCCAATGGTCGGAGTGGTAGTAGTACCTCAGCCAGGAGCTAACCATATCGATATCGCCGACGCTGTGCACGACCGCATGGAGATGATGAAAAAAGATTTGCCCGAAGATGTACACTTCAATTATGGATTTGACAACACGAAATTTATCCGTGCGTCTATCAACGAAGTGAAGACAACCGTCTATGAGGCTTTCTTCCTTGTGACCATCATCATCTTCCTATTCCTGCGCGACTGGCGTGTCACCTTGATTCCCTGTATCGTTATTCCAGTATCGCTGGTCGGAGCGTTCTTTATCATGTATCTGTGTGGATTCTCCATCAATGTTCTCTCGATGCTCGCCATCGTATTATCGGTGGGATTGGTGGTGGATGATGCCATCGTGATGACCGAGAATATCTACCTGCGCATCGAACGAGGGATGCGGCCTTTCAAAGCAGGAATCGAAGGGGCTAAAGAAATCTTTTTTGCCGTCATCTCAACCACAGTAACCTTGGTGGCTGTTTTCCTGCCCATCGTATTTATGGAAGGAACGACAGGGCGGTTGTTCCGCGAGTTTAGCTTTGTCGTAGCAGGCTCAGTGATCATCTCGTCTTTTGCCGCCTTGACTTTCACCCCAATGCTGGCAACAAAATTATTGGTCAGACGCAAGGAGAAAAACTGGTTGTATCGCAAGACCGAGCCTTTCTTTGAGGGTCTCAACAATGTCTATGCGAAAATGCTGGACGTAACATTGCGCTATCGCTGGATAGCCGTTGTGGTGATGATCGTATCACTCGGCGCAAGTGTTTGGATGTGGACCGATATCCCTTCGGAAATGGCACCACTCGAAGACCGTTCGAGCATCACCATCCGCACATCGGGCCGAGAGGGGGTGACCTACGAATACATGCGCGACTATACGGAAGATATCAACAGGCTGGCGGACTCGCTTGCCCCCGATGCGGAATTCATCACCGCACGCGTGTCAAATGGTTCGGGCAACGTACAAATCACACTTAAGGATCTGACTGAACGCGACTACTCGCAAATGGATGTAGCCGAACGCTTATCAAAAGCAGTCCGCGAAAAGACCGATGCTCGTGCCTTCGTACAGCAACAAAGCACCTTTGGCGGCCGCCGAGGTTCAATGCCTGTGCAATACGTATTGCAAGCGACCAACATCGAAAAGCTGCAAAAAGTATTACCCGAATTTATGACCAAAGTCTACGAGAATCCCACATTCCAAATGGCTGATGTCGACTTGAAATTCTCAAAGCCAGAAGTACGTTTGTCTGTCAATCGCGAAAAAGCCAACATGATGGGGGTCAGCACCCGAGACATCGCACAGACCTTGCAGTACGGCTTGAGCGGACAACGTATGGGATATCTCTACATGAATGGCAAACAATACGAAATTCTCGGTGAAATCAATCGCCAGCAACGCAATGATCCCGCCAACCTCAAAGCCATATATATGCGTTCAAGTGATGGCAAAATGATTCAAATGGAAAATCTCGTCGAACTGACTGAGGGCATTGCTCCACCCAAACTTTATCGTTACAATCGCTTCGTCTCAGCAACAATTTCCGCAGGTTTGGCTGAAGGCAAAACGATTGGCGAAGGCTTAGATGAAATGGACAAAATCGCCAAGTCTACGCTTGATGACACTTTCCGTACTGCGCTAGCAGGCGACTCAAAAGAATTCCGCGAAAGTTCTTCTAGTCTTTTCTTTGCATTTGCCTTGGCACTATTACTCATCTTCTTGATTTTGGCGGCACAGTTTGAAAGTTTCAAGGATCCCTTTGTCATTATGCTCACCGTCCCCTTGGCTGTATGTGGCGCCTTGATCTTCATGAAGTCGGGCGAACAAACGATGAATATATTCAGTCAAATCGGTATCATCATGCTCATTGGTTTGGTGGCAAAGAATGGTATCTTGATCGTAGAGCTTGCCAATCAACGACAAAAGAACGGCGAGGACAAAATGACTGCTATCCGCGAAGCCTCAAAACAGCGCTTACGTCCAATTTTGATGACCAGCGTATCCACGATATTAGGTCTGCTACCACTGATGTTTGCCACAGGCGAAGGGTGCAACGGACGTATTGCTATGGGTACTGCCGTCGTAGGCGGCATGTTGATCTCGACACTGCTTACCATGTTTGTCGTACCATCCATCTACTCTTATTTGTCTACAAACCAAATCAAGAAACAAGCGAAACTCGCTAAAAAAGAATAAAGGCATGAGAAGATTTTTCTGCAATATATTTTTTTATCAGCAGGAATAATCGTTTTATTCTTCCTTGGGGAAATTCTCCAATTATTTATATAGGAAAGGCTGATAAATTAAGAACGCGTTTAATGCAGCATAACAACAATTATAAAAATGCAGATCCTAAAACAAAATTCGAATATAGCAGATACAACTATATGAATATGGAAGGAGGATTTGAAATATATTATTTAAGAACCAAAGGACGAGAAAGTGCCAAATGTTTAGAAAGTAAAGTCCTTGAAAATTTTTATGATAAATACGGGGCATTACCTGTTGGCAATGGAGCTTTTTCTTACAGATAACAATTGAATAAAAAAAATAACTATTATGAGTAAAGCATTAACAGCAACTGAATTTAACTTTCCTGGACAGAAGAGCGTGTACCACGGTAAAGTACGTGATG
>CALCGX010000108.1 GCA_937901225.1 uncultured Bacteroidales bacterium
GCTCTCGATGCACGCCTATGTGGGTGAGTTGGAGCGCACGGCATCGTTCAAGGACAAGGTGCGCAAGAACCCCAACAACGTCAATGCAGGTCTGTTGTGCTATCCCGTGCTGATGGCGTCGGACATTCTGTTGCACCGTGCAACTCGTGTGCCCGTTGGTAAGGATCAGGAGCAGCACTTGGAGCTGACCCGCCTCTACGCTCGTCGTTTCAACTCGATCTATGGCGTTGAGTTCTTCCCCGAGAGCCAGCCCTACAACTTTGGCGAGGAGCTGATCAAGATCCCCGGCCTCGATGGTAGCGGCAAGATGGGTAAGAGCGAGGGTAATGCCATTTACCTTTGCGACGATGAGGCGACTATCAAGAAGAAAGTGATGCGTGCAGTTACCGATGCAGGTCCTACCATGCTCAACCAAGTGAAACCTGAGCCTATCGAGAACCTCTTTACACTCATGCAACTTGTTTCTACACCAGATACCTACGACTACTTCAACGACCAATACAACAATATGGCCATCCGCTATGGTGATATGAAGAAGCAACTTGCTGCGGATATCAACGCCTTTTGTGCACCTATTCGTGAGCGTATTATCGAGTTCCAGAACAACGAAGAATACTTGGCTAAGGTAGCACGCGAGGGTGCTGAGGCTGCTGCGGCTAGTGCAGAGAAGACTATCCGCGAGGTACGCGAGATCATCGGCTTCCGCAACTAATCGCCTTTGGCATAGGTTTTGCTACAACTCAAGTAACGACCTTAAAGTCCTTAATGACCTTACTGTCCTTACTCGTATGAAACGCTGCATAATCATATTAACCGTTGGGCTATTGATTCCGAGTCTTGTCGCCTTGTCGCCTCTCGCCTCATCGCCTAACACCCTCCCTTCAGGGAGGGATGGGGTAGGCTTATATACCGATGACTCTTACTATTGGCCATCAGCAGATACGATTGTGCCTGCTGAACCTGTATATGATCGCAATGCCCGCGAGTTTATCTTTTTGGAAGATACGACACAATATCCCGACACCGTAGTGATGATAATTAAGAATTGAGAATTTTGAATTAGGTGAAACGATATGCCTACATATTGAGTCTTTGCTGTTGGTGGCTTCTTCTTGGTTCGACACTAAGAGCACAGGATGTGCAGCGCTTTTCTGAGCGTCAAATCATCGGTACGGCTCGCTATGTGGGTATGGGAGGGGCGATGACGGCAATCGGTGGTGACCCATCGGCGGTGTTGGACAACCCTGCTGGATTGGGATTATATCGTCGTAGTGAGATAGCATTAACCATTGACGAAACAATAGATCGTACACAGCAGGTGGGTAGCAAGGATAGATATCAACGTGCCCGCTTTGCAGCGCCACACGTATCTGCCATTTGGGCATGGGGAAATCCAAGCAAACAACGTGGCATGATTTACAATAATTTTATGTTTACGGTCAATCGCCTTGCTAATTTCAATCGTGATATTCTCGTAGAGGGCAAGGACTTTGGAATGGTATCTACTATCTGCAATATTACCAATGATATGGGAGGCATCGCAGAGGAGAACTTGCAAGATAAGCCATGGGATAATGCTGAAATAGGGTGGTTGAGTATTCTTGGCTATGAGGCTTACCTTATTAATCCTATGGATAATAGTCAATGGGAGCCCGCTGTGAATCTGACCAGTGGCTCGTTATCAATCTCTGAATCGGGCAGCTATGACCAATATACCTTATCTTGGGCAAGCAATATCAGCAATCAATGGTATGTGGGCGTGAATTTGAATATACCCACATTGAGTTATACTAAAAATGTTTCTTTGCTCGAGACAGACCGCATCAATTCGGCAGAATTGAAATCATTGTATCATCTATCTGGGGTGGGAGTGAGTGGTTCTATCGGTTTGATTTATAGACCAATCCAAGCCATACGTGTGGGTGCTTCTTTCCAAACGCCGACCATGCTGAGTCTTTCCGTGCAGACGGAAGGCGATATGTATAGTAATATAGCAGGGCAAAAATACGAAGTCTTGACTCCTGCTAGTGGCGTGATGTCCACAGAAATGGTATCGCCTATGCGCACGAGTGTGAGTGTGGCAGGTCAGTTGGGTAGTTTAGGGCTATTGGCGCTGCAATACGATTATGCCCATTCTTCGGAGATGGAAGATGTGCATACCCTGCGTGTTGGCGTAGAAGTACAGGCATATCGCGGATTGTTCCTCAATGCAGGTTATGTATATGAATCATCGTTTATGAAAGAAGACCCGATATGGTTATTGGGCTATAATGAGATTCGTACAGATATGGATTATCGCTATACTGCTTCGTCACAATATGCTAGTGCGGGTATTGGTTATCGTAGCCATGTAGTGATCGCTCAATTGGCATACCAGTATCGTTGGCAAACGATTCGTCAATATGCCTCTGAAGTACAAGCATTTCCGCTGGAGATTGGCACACAAACCCATCGGATTGTTGCTACTTTGGCATGGAGATTTTAGATATTTGAAATAGCGAAGCGTGAAATCTTTAATTTTTTTTATGCTTCACTATCCTTTGGCACAGAAATTGTAAAGAAGTATAAAGCGATCTTAAATATATTGTTGCATTGCTTAGAGACCGGAAAACTCAACAATTTTTATCTTACGAGGTAGGTGCTTTTCTAATGGCGTGCTAATACTCTGCGCGGTGACCGACATTTGTCGTAGCGATGAGGTAGTTAGATTACAAAGGGTCTGTACCCCTCAAATCCTGTTTTATAGGAGTTTTCTCGAGTAAAAGCAATGCAGCAATTTTTTTATGTAAGCGAAGTAAGTAGTTAGTAATTATGAAGCAGAACAAAGCATATTTCTTTGATATGGATGGGGTATTGTTCGACTCAATGCCTCATCATGCGATTGCATGGGAAGAAGTGATGAAAGCACACGGGATTCCGTTTACAGCTCGCGATTGTTATATCAACGAAGGTCGCACGGGTGAATCGGTCATTCGTGAGGCTTTCCAACAGACTGTTGGTAGAGATGCAACTTCAGATGAAGTAAAGACGATTTATGCAGAGAAGTCTGCATACTATCACCGATTGATCAATACCGCTACGCCTACTATTCCTGGTGTAGCCGAGGTGTTGCAGTATGTTAAAGAATCGGGCAGTCAAATTTGGGTGGTTACAGGCTCTGGTATGCGAACATTGTTGGATAGTCTAAATACGGTATTTCCATCTATCTTTCAGCAAGATAGAATGATTACTGCTTTTGATGTTACGCACGGAAAACCCGATCCAGAACCCTATCTAAAAGCGTGGGAACGTTCAGGACTTAAAAAAGAGCAATGCTTTGTTATTGAGAATGCACCCTTGGGTATTCGCTCTGGTAAAGCAGCAGGATTGACTGTTTATGCCGTGAATACGGGTATATTAACCAAAGAAGATTTATCTCAAGCAGACCAAGTATTTAATAACATGACCGAACTGCTTGCTTTCTTGCAAGAAGACAGTTAATCGTGTATCTGTCTCTTCCTCCTACCTTCTGCATGCTTCTTTCCGCTTTCTTTCTCGATACCACCTCAATACCATTTCATTACCACTCCATTACCATCCTGTACTTTCCCCGTACTTTCCAACTAATTTTTATATTTTTTGTATTTCCTCTTGCTCAATCCAAAATAATTCTGTACCTTTGTCTGCGATATGAGAAAAGCGTTAGCATATCTAATCTATCAGGCATACCAAGCAGTCTCTGTGTTCGGATTGCTGTGTGTTATGATGTGCGCATTTACTTCTTGTCATTGGCAGGAAGCAAAAGAGGTCATTGCCACAGCAGATAGTTTGAATCAAACGGAGCATGTGATATACAATGATACCGCAGCATTGAGCAAAACCATCCACCGCTTGGATAATCCATTTGGCAGGGTGCTAATGCCAAATACTTTGGGCAAAGCATATTACTACATGGGGCGGAACTTAGAGGATTATCACCAACAAATAGCAGAAGCAGCAGAATGTTATATCGCAGCAGACCGCTTGCAGATTGATGACCCTATATACAGAGGGCGAATAAATTCGTGCATGGGGTATATCTGCGCACAAAACAATAGTGATAGTTTGGCATTAATTTTCTATGATCGTGCAAGCGAAGATTTCAAGGAGAGCGGGAACGAAGGACGATATGCACATAGTGTGTTGGATAGAATAGAGTTCAATGTCAAACTTCATAATTATATTGTTGCAGATAGTCTTTTACAAATAGCCCAGACCTATTCGTTGGATAGTGCTTACCGAGCTCGTTATTATGAAACAAAAGGACTGTATTTCTACGAACAGCAACAATACGATTCAGCATTGGTGTATTTTCATAAAGGATTGAATTATTGGGAAAGTGAGAGAGAGAAGTTGTATAGTTATCTAAAACTAGTGCAGGTATATTTAATGCTCAATATTTTTGACAATGCTTTGCCTTATGCCCGATTAATTATTAAAAACTCTAATAATCCAAATTATTTGGTCAATGCTTACTATTGTCTGCTTCTTGACGCAAAGGCTAAACAGAATGCTGATCTTTTAAGCAAATATTCTCATGCTCGTGAGGATGCTAATAGAATGTTAAATAAGAATATGAGTAACTATGCCGAGGCATCACCTATATTAGAAGAGTATATACATAATCCTCACCCATGGCGTTGGGTGTGGATTGTGATGTGTGCCTTTGCTAGTTTGTGTATCGTATTAATTGTAGGCATTGTTCTTTATCGTAGATTTGCAATGGCACAAATACATGTTTCTAACGAACAAATTGATAGTTTGTCTGTACAAGTGAAGGAGCAAGCGGGTGAAATTCACAAGCATACTATGCTGCATTATTACGATGAACGTTTGGATAAAATCCGTCGAAAATATCCTAAGCCACTCTCCAGTTGGAATAAATATGATCAGTTAAAAAAAGATATTAATCCATATCTTAAAAATTGGATTATTGCTTTGGAGAAATTAAACTTAACTCAACGAGAAAATGTATTTTGCGTGCTGAGTTTTATCTATCCGCAAATGGCTATGGAAGACCTTGCTAGTAGCATGTGCATTACTAAATCGGCACTCATGGTTCGTAAAACTCGTATGACCCAAAAGCTAGGTATAACTTCAGCCCAATTAGGTGATTTCTTGTATAACCTATCTCCTATCAATTAATTGCACAACTTATCAAATTAGTTTTATAATACACTGGTAATCAATTAAATATTACCACACAAAACCTTATCAAAATCTATTTTCTATTGTACACTTCATTATATTGTTGTACCTTTGCAGAAAATTTTTAAAATCAACAATATTATGAAGAAAGCATTTATCATTGCATTGTTCATACTAGGTATCTACAATGCATCCGCGTTCGCCATGGTGCAAGAAATTCTCTTAGCAGAAATGTATTCTATGACCCCATTTGATGATGCGATGAATGAATCAAACGGCGGAAGACCTAACCCTAATCGATTTCATGCTTTTATTGATGGTAACCATCTATCCGTAGGCGCGGATACAGATGCGCCTGCGTATGTGGAAATTATTGACCAAGAAACTGGAGAAGTGGTGGTAGAAGAAGAGTTTTTAGATAAAACTGAAACTACCATTAATCAAGCAGGTTCGTATATCGTACAAATCTATTCTGCAAACACCGTCGTAACTGGCGAGTTTGAGGTAGAATAAATAACCCGTAATATTAATTTAAAAAAGCATTTTTATGAAAAATTTAACAAAACAAATCTTCGCTAGTATAATCATGGCATGCAGTTTGTTGGCATGTAGTCCTACAAATGATCTTATTAATGACACCGAAGAAGAAGCGATGGTTGGCAAACCAATGAGACGCTCAGCAGGAGGTAACATCGCAAATGCATTAACATTTGATTCAATAGCGCAAGCTGATGCCATGCTGGAGGCAATGCAAGCTGTTGATGATGCAGAGACATTTTATAATACTTACCTTAGTAACAATGTCAACAACAAGTATCTTAATTCCATTTATGAATATATGAGCATCATAGAAGCTATTGAAGAAGGGGATTCCGTTAATGCAATGTTTGCATTTGAGGCCCTTCGAGATAGCATGTTTAATGTTTATATAGAAGGTAATGATACCATTGCAGAGCCATTAGCTAATTTTGACTATCGTTGTCTTGTAAATGATGATAATGTTTTTGTCGTAGATGATAGGGTATATCATTTATTTGATACGATATTCATTACATGTCCTGTTGATCGACATGCTGAACTGTTAGAGATTGCAAAGAATCGAATGCGATTTGCAATGTTAGTTGCAGAGTTAAAAGCCGAGAAAATACAGTTTGATAGTACAATGATTAAAGAAAGAGGGATATATGCCAATTCCCTTATTCCAGATTTAGGGATTGTTTATGTTTACGAACCAACTAGTGGTATTCATGAGTTGAATTATGAAAAAACTGTTGGTAAACATCGTATGCGAGTTTCTATCAATGCATCAGAAAATTATGTTCGTTTTTACAGAAGACACGATTTTAAAACTAAATATCAAATAAGAAGTCATAATAAATGGGCTGGCATATGGTGGATAAAAAATGAGCAATTGAATATTGATATAGAGTATTTAGTGGAATATTCAATACAATTCGATATGATACTATTAGGGGTAGATCATGATTATACAACCAGAGGTTTATATCCGTCTTATACAAAGCCACGATCAATAGGGTTTACTGATGAAATCTATATTCATACATATGGTATAACTAATGTAGATTTTACTATCTCTAATCAGTATATGACTATTACCGAAGAGAATAGAAAATAACATACAAAAACAACATTAAAAAATTATTCCATTATGGAAAGTATTAAAGTCGTTTTTATTATTTTGGCATTCGCAACGCTATGTGTGTCTTGTCAAAAAGAACCTCAGGCAATAGCATTTATTACCAATAAAGTAAATACCCCTATTATGCTTTATTCCGAAAGTGATTCGATATTCTTATATCCATTACAACGAACCTACTTAGCACATATTGGAGTGGAGAATAGACAAATCTACTCGTGTGACGGTTTTAGTTTGTTCGACCCAATAACAAGAATGGGGATATTGGATACTATATATGATGTTCCTGAGCAATATGGCATGTTTCTAGCTGACTTGAACAATTATATGCATCTAATTGGTGCGGAATCAGGTATTAACTCGGGAACAACATACGAACATAGCAGTTACGACTATTCTTTGAGAGCAGATTTCGTGGAAAAAATTATTAATGGGAAGTAAGATTGTTCATACTACGATAGGTAGCCGCCATTTTCAGAGAGTCTAAGTAATAACTTAGGCTCTCTTTATTGTCTGGAAAACCTGTGTACGGCGGCATTTTGTGCATCTTCCAATTTACATTTTGATATAATAGCGTGATGGATAAAGACAACTAAGAGCTACTGTTGTGATAGAGTTAGGCGATAGATGTGCTTATTTTATTTTATGCTCATGCTAATTCCTCAGAGTGGGGACTCTTCGGGCATTTCGCTCGGAGTGCGTTCCGTCGCACTCCTTCAGGTCACGTGGTCCGAAGTCAACTTGAGAGCGACCTAATACAGCTACAGAAAGCCCACAGAAAGCCCACCGATGTCCTAGAGATCTCCTATGGTGGTCCCGAAACTAGTAGGGAATTTGAAGGGATTATTAGAAAGATATCTATCGGATATAAATATCTTCGGGATATTCTACATGCGTGAGGAATAGCCCTTCAGCAGGGGCTGAGTCGCCTGCTGCGCAGCGGTTGTGCTGCGTGATGACCTCGGCAAACTGCTCCTTAGTCATCTTACCACGACCGACTTCAAACAATGTACCTACTACCGCACGCACCATATTACGCAGAAAACGGTCAGCAGCGATAGTGAATACGGCATGTCCGTTGCCCAGTTCACGCCACTCTGCACGTGTAAGGTCGCAAATCGTGGTCTTCACATCCGTATTCGTGCGGCAGAATGAAGCAAAGTCCTGTTTGCCAATCAATAATTGCGCTGCCTCGTTCATGGCCGCAAAGTCCAATCCTGGACGTATGCGTGTGGCTTGTGTGCAAAGGAACGGATCTTTGTGATCCACTACATGATATTCGTAAGTACGGCGTACTGCATCGAAACGAGCATGAGCGTCGTCTTTTACGGGATAGATATCAAAGATAGCGATGGAATTGGGCAAAATGCCGTTGAGGCGAAATACGAGCCTTTCGCCTTCTCGCCTCATTGCCTCTTCACCTATATCGAAATGCGCAAACATCTCTCGGGCATGGACACCTGCGTCGGTGCGACCAGCGAATGTGAGAGGAACCTCCTCGCGGAAGATCATAGCCAATGCCTGCTCCATTGTTTCTTGAACAGTAATGCCATTGGGCTGGCGTTGTGAGCCGTGAAAGGCAGTACCATCATATGCAAAGCGGATGAAATAGCGCATGTTCTGTTTAGTGGACGCCCTAAAGGGCTACTGTTTAGTGATTAATGTTTAGTGATGAATGACTGGATTTGCTGGTTGATTTCGGGAGAGAGGTTCTTGAACCATGCCACGGCGCAACCTCCACCGATAAGTACCAAGGAGCGAATAATACTACTGAGCCATATATTATGGATAGGCAAGTATGTTTGCCATAGGAAATTCAAATTGAGTATCACCACAATCAGCAGCAGAATCTTCGCGTGCTGGCGCGTGAACGTAGGCGCATGGAGCGTAAGACGTACTGTGAGTGTGATAAGTAGGAAGTAAAGGGCATAAGCAATCAAGTTGCTCACTGCCGCTCCATCCATACCAAAATGTGGGATTAGTAAATTGTTGAGTCCAATGGATGAGGCGGTTAGGATGAATGAAAACAATAGTGAGAATGCGTAGAAACGCGAATAGTTGAGTGCGGAAGATGTGAAGGTACATACCGCAATAAACAATTGGCTTGTTGCTAATATCAATACCACTTGACGTGCAGAGGCATATGTTTCGCCGTTAGGGAGGATATGGAAAATAAGGTCAATATTGAGCCAAATCACACAAAGGATGATTCCGCCTACAAGTAGCAATGTACTACTGACTTGCTGCATAAGGTGGGCTGCCTCGTGTTGGTTATTCTCTTTGATAGCCGTCGCCAGTTGTGGTGCCGCAATAGCAGCCATCGAACGATAAGGGATGCTAACCATCACTGCAATATAGGTGGCAACAGCGAAGATGCCCGTATAGCTGAGTCCCATCTCTGCGGTGATGAAGAATGATGAAAGGGTAGGGGCTAACACCGAAGCCACTGCGGAGATGAGTAGGAAACCCGTGTATAGCAAATATTGTCGTACCAATGAGCGATTGCTACGCAGGAAATTCCAATCTGGGCGCAACGATACCTCTCCCAATGAGAATAAGTAGCCCATGTTGCAGAGCATTGCCACGGCATACACGCTGCACAGTGCCACAACAAAACCATCTATATCCACTACGCGAAAGGCGTAGAGTAGATATACCACCAACAAACCGATGCGCGTGATAAGCTCGCGTACTGCACGAGGCACTACGATATGCATGCGCACGTTGGCATTGGTTTCGAATACGGTCTGGTAGAGCATAAAGAACGCCATCGGAAGCACCATATAGTAGTACTCTACAAACAATGGTGACTTCTCGCCAAACCATTGACTAAGAGGTGTATAGCATGCGCAGTAAATAGCTGTAAAGAGTGCAAAGCCTATCAAAGGTACAATCAGCGTCCAGAAGAAAAATCCATGCTCATCTTGGCTCTTGGTTCCTTGTTCTTGACTCCTGAAATGCGGATAAAACCGAATAATGGAGGAGGAAGTGCCCAATTGGGCAAGTCCGATAAATAGTGTGGCAGCATCTACCAATACACGCGCCAAACCAATCTCTTCTGCTGAGAGGAAGCGCGTAAGTACGAAGAACGTAGTAACAAAGCCCACCGCCACCCCAAGATAGGTGACGATGGTGCCTTGAATACTCTGTTTGGCGATGATGCCCATGTTAACAGTTGATATTACTTCTCGATACCGAGTAATTCTACCTCGAAGATGAGGGTAGAATATGGAGGGATAGAGCCTGCTTGTTGCGCGCCATAACCCAATTCTTGTGGGATATAGAAGCGGAACTTACTGCCTACAGGCATGAGTTGCAAACCTTCGGTCCAACCCTTGATTACTTGGTTCAAACCAAATGATGTAGGCTGGCCACGCTCAACGCTGCTATCAAATACGGTGCCATCAATCAATGTACCATGATAGTGAACTTTCACACGGTCGGTAGCAGCAGGTTTTTTGCCACGAGCCATCTTCAATACCTCATATTGCAAACCGCTCTCGGTTACTTTCACACCCTCTTTAAGTGCATTCTCAGCCAAGAACTTCTCGCCGTCCTCTTTCACTGAACCATACTTGATATTGTTCATGGTGTTTTGGATGTACTCGCCTGCTTGTGTACCGTCCATTTGTTCGGTGAAGCCGAGCAAACCATTGATGAAACCTTGTTTGATAAGCACGAAGTCGGTAGCCAAACTTGGCTCGCCAATCAAACCTTGTGCTTCTTGATCTTTGATGTTTTTACCGATTTGCTCACCCATGTTCACGATTTGTGGGTTCTTTACGTTGCTCTTCAAACCTTTGTTGATGTTGGTGATGAAATCTTTAGTCATTTGACCTGTAGAATCCATGAGCAATACGTAACGAGCAATCTCGTCGCCATTGAGGTAACCGAATGCGTAGTTGATACTATCGTTTTGGGTGTTGAGGGCGATGGTTTTTACCTTGTAGATGCACTTGCCTTTCACTACTTTGCCTGGCTCAATACTATCGTTGAGCGCAGAAGCCGCTTGATATTGTGCTTGGAAGTAGTTGCGTGCATCTTCTGCCTTCATCACGGTGGTGTCATGACGCAAACCGTTTACCAATCCTTGGAAGAAAATCTTTTGGTTGATAGCCCATGCTGGATTGTCTGCCAAACCATTTTTCTCTGCATTCTTGATAGCGTGACCGATGTTGCGACCGATGTTACCTGCCTCGCTGAGTTCTTCGATAGCACCGTCATAACCACGTTGGAGTGCATCAATAAACTCGGTAACGGTCTCCATCGAAGAATCGTTGCGGAGTTGATACATCTTCATTTGTGCACCGTTCACCAAGCCCAATGCATAGTTCATACTGTCGTTTTGGTTAGTGAGAGCAACGGTCTTGCCTGTGTAAGTGTTGCCACACGAAATCATTGCCATTGCAGCAATGAGGATAATTGCTAATTTTTTCATTGTTAATTGTTTATTTTGTAGTTGATTATTCAATTCCGAGCAACTCTACGGTGAAGATCAATGCTGCGTATGGAGGGATGTTTGCACCTGCACCACGCTCGCCGTAAGCCAATTGGTATGGCAAGTAGAGTTTGTATTTGCTGCCGATAGACATGAGTTGAAGACCCTCTGTCCAACCTTTGATGACTTGGTTGAGACCAAAAGTGATGCTCTCGCCACGCTTGTAGCTGCTATCGAATACTGTGCCATCAATCAATGTACCCTCGTAGTGTACGCGCACTTTATCGGTTGCTTTTGGCTTTTGACCGATAGTTGCCTCCAATACTTCGTATTGCAAACCGCTCTCAGTTACTTTCACGCCTTCGCGCTTAGCGTTCTCTGCGAGGAATGCCTCGCCTGCTGCTTTTGCTTCGCCAGCAATTTTTTGCTCTAATTCGCTGAAGAACTTACCCAACACTTGTTGCGCCTCTTGGTAAGAGATTTGTGGTTGGTTCTTCTCCAATACATCTTTGATACCTGCTGCCAAATCAGCATATTCCAGGGAAGTAACACCACTTCCCATCAAGTTCTGACCCATGCTAAGGCCAATTGCATAACTAATTTTGTCCATTTCTTGTTATTGTATTAATTGATTCATTCTTGTGATATATTTCCCGATAATATCGAACTCCAAGTTCACTTGTGTGCCCACTTCGATATACTTAAAATTGGTATTGTCGTGGGTATATGGGATAATGCATACGCTCACATACCCCTTGCCGTCCACCACATCGGGTTCGCATACGGTCAGACTCACGCCGTTGATACTTACTGATCCCTTATCCACGCAGAAATAGCCACGCATAGCCATCTCCTTGGTGCTCTCATATTCAAATCGGTAGTACCAGCTGCCCTCTGTCTCTTTCACTTCCACGCAACGCGCCGTCTGATCCACATGCCCTTGCACGATATGTCCGTCCAAACGCTCGCCCAGCAGCATACTGCGCTCCAAGTTTACCCAGTCGCCTTCTTTCGCTTCGCCGAGGTTGGTGCGGTTGAGGGTTTCTTGCATCGCGGTCACGGTATAGAGGTCGCCCTCCATCTTTACCACCGTCAAGCACACGCCATTGTGTGCGATGGATTGGTCAATCTTCAGCGGCTCGCCGTAAGGGTTGCGCAAAGTGAAGTGTTTGTTGGTTTGTTCTTGCTCAATCTTCACGATTTGAGCCATCGTTTCTACTATTCCTGAAAACATATATTATTTTTTCTTAATCAATGTCCGTCCATCCAAACGATAGAAGAGCACACAGTATATAACAAAGAGTACACTTCCTACACCCATTTGTGCCCATTCGTTCATTGGCAACAACTGTGCCAAACCGTAATATACTGCCAAAAGTGTCACTACGAGTAGGGTATATATGCCAATTCGGCACAAATCGTATGGTATCTCTAGATGTTTGCGTCCAATAAAATACGACAGCAGCATGATCACCAAATAGCATACCGTACTGCTCGCTGCCGAAGCTACATAGCCAATGCGTGGCACAAATACTGCCTGCAAGCCAAAGGTAATCACTACTCCTATCAACGAGAAATACGCGCCCCATTGCGTTTTATCGGTCAATTTATACCAAAAACTGAGATTGAAATACACACCTTGGAAGATATACGTCCAGAGTACAATAGGCACAATCTTCAATCCTTCCCAATACGAGGGGGCAATGATAAACTTCAGCAAATCCAAGTAGAAGATCATGCCCAGCAGGATCATATACGAGAAGATGATATAATATTTCATCGCATCGGCGTATGCCTCCACCGACTCTCTGTCTTTGTGCTTGGCAAATACAAACGGCTCATACGCATAGCGGAACGCCTGCGTGAACATCATCATCACCATTGCCACCTTGAAGCACGCACCGTAGATGCCCAACTGCGCTTGCGCATCCGCTCCATCGTAGAAGAATGGAAACAATATCCTGTCCAAAGTCTGGTTCATGATACCGCACACACCCAACACCAACAATGGCAATGAGTACCGAAGCATCTGCTTGAGCAATCCCCAAGAAAATATACCTTTAGAACCCTTAGAACCTTTAAAACCCTCTATAACTGCTGGAAGCAAAAATAGCGTTTGTATTCCCGTTGCCAAGATATTCGCCACAAACACATATCCCACGCCGTAGTCAGCATTGTACCACGCCGAGATAATCCCCCAGTCTTGTATCTTCGGACAAAGTACGAGGAAGAATAGGTTGAGAACGATATTCAGGAATACGAATAGCAGTTTCAATGCAGCAAACTGCAATGGGCGTTTCTTGTAGCGCAAGTATGCAAACGGAATACTGGCAAACGCATCCATGGCCACAACAATGCCCAGCAATGCAATAAACTCGCTATGAGCAGGATATCCCAACGCGTTGGCAATCGGTACTTGGCATACCACACACGCTACAGCAAACAATAGCGATGTCGTGAACAATGCTATCAGCGAGGTGCTATATACCGTCTGTGCATTCTCGCCCTCTTTGTTGGCAAAGCGGAAGAAGCCCGTCTCCATGCCGTAGGTAAGGATCACCAAGAGTAGTGCCGTCCATGCATAGAGGTTGGTGACGATACCATAATCCGACTGCTGTTGCAGCACATAGGTGTATAGCGGCACCAGCATCCAATTGAGGAACTTGCCAACAATCGAAGAAACGCCATAGATAGCAGTCTCTTTCGCCAATATTTTCATTTGTAGGTTACTACTCATTCGAACAATCTTTTTTCTCGCTTTTTGGGCAACATTACCATATGCACATAAAACGCTGCAAAGATACTACTTTTTTCTCATTCTACCAAATTTTCATTCAAAATTCCATTGGGTATTTCAAAGCATTTTTCCCGAAGATACCCCGAAGATACCCTGAAGATAGACTATCATTGTGTCACTAATTTTGCTGATATGCAATATTGTACTCCGTAAATTTTGTAAATCGTAAATATTTTTGTACCTTTGCAGCAGTTTTATACTTTCATATTAACTTATAAGCATGAATATCCGTTCGTATATCGCAGAAAATCGTGCCCGCTTCATGGAAGAGTGGGCGAGTTTGATTCGTATTCCTAGTATCAGTTGCCAACCTTCGCATCATGAGGATATGCTCCGTTGTGCCGAGCGCTGGCGCGAACTCCTGCTTGAAGCAGGTGCACAACATGCTGAGGTAATGCCTTCACAAGGTAATCCCTTCGTTTATGCGGAATACATTCCGGAATCTGGACTCCAGACTTCTGGCAATATACCCACCGTCCTCGTCTATTCTCACTACGACGTGATGCCCGTTGA
The DNA here is from genome assembly GCA_937901225.1 of uncultured Bacteroidales bacterium. Taxonomy (GTDB): domain Bacteria; phylum Bacteroidota; class Bacteroidia; order Bacteroidales; family Paludibacteraceae; genus Colicola. The sequence goes on from CALCGX010000108.1 coordinate 14,572, forward strand.
GCCCTTGGAACTTTGGAACTCTGACCCATGGGAACCTTCTATCCGCGATGGCCGCCTCTATGCTCGTGGTGCTGACGATGATAAAGGGCAAGCCATGATCCAAGTGAAGGCATTTGAGTACCTCGTGTGCGAGGGACTGATGAACTGCCGCGTGAAGTTCATCTTTGAGGGCGAAGAGGAGATTGGTAGTCCAAGTCTCGAGGCATTCTTGGAGGAACACCGCGAATTGCTTGCATGCGACATCATCCTTGTGAGCGATACCTCTATGATTGGTAAGGACACCCCATCCATCACTACGGGGCTGCGCGGATTGGCATACTGGCAGATGGAGGTTACGGGTCCTAATCGCGATTTGCATAGCGGACACTTTGGTGGCGCCGTGAAGAATCCAATCAATGCGCTCACCGAGATGCTGGCAAAGGTGGTGGATGAGCAAGGCCGTATTACCATCCCGCATTTCTACGACAATGTGTTGCCTATTCCTGAGGCAGAACGCGAGATGATTGCACAGATTCCATTCTCCGAGGAGGCTTATTGCCAAGCGATTGATGTGGATGCTACCTTTGGTGAAGAGGGCTATTCCACCTTGGAGCGCAACTCATGTCGCCCATCGTTTGATATCTGTGGTATATGGGGTGGTTATACGGGCGAAGGCAGTAAGACGGTATTGCCAAGCAAAGCATATGCCAAGGTGAGTTGCCGTTTGGTGGCTAATCAAGACCACGAGAAGGTGAGCCAAGCTTTTGTTGACTATATGAAGAGTATCGCGCCTGCGGGTGTGCGTGTAGACATCACCCCTATGCATGGCGGTCAAGGATATGTTTGCCCAATTGATATTCCAGCCTACAAGGCAGCGGAACACGGCTTTGAGGTGGCATTTGGCAAGAAACCATTGGCAGCACGTCGAGGAGGTAGTATTCCGATCATCAGTAGCTTTGAGCAAATTCTTGGTGTGAAGACCATACTTATGGGATTTGGCTTGGAGAAGAATGCTATCCACTCGCCTAATGAGTCCATGGATCTGGAAGTATGGGAGAATGGTATTGTGGCTGTCACCGAGTTCTACCGTGCCTTTAACCTTTAACCCTTTAACCCAAACACCAACCATGAATATCGTTATCATAGGCAAGGGCAATGTTGCCACCAATTTGGACTATGCTTTTCGCAAGAAAGGTATCGCTTGTGAGATGGTCAGTAGCCGTGAGGGATTAGACCAATTACCTCCAGCAAATGTGTATATCTACGCTATCAAGGACGAAGCTTTAGCTGAGGTGGTAGCGCAAGTCAAAGGTAAAGAGCGTGCTATGCACCTGCACACTTCGGGTAGTATGCCTATCACCGTGTTTGGCGAAGACAAACCCCATGCGGGCATTTTCTATCCCTTCCAAACCTTCAGCAAGGCACGCGTGATAGAGGATTTTTCTACGGTGCCTCTCTTCTTCGAAGCACGTGGAATCGATGATATTAGTGCAGTCTATTCCTTGGCACTGACTATCACCAGTCATGTGTATGAAACTACGCAGCACGATCGTGAGCGACTACATGTAGCTGGGGTGTTTACCAACAATTTTACCAACCTGATGTACACCATGGCTGCGGAATTGCTTCGCAATACGCATATACCTTTCTCTGCGCTCTTGCCATTGATAGATGAGACGTCTGCCAAGATTCATTCCCTTGCTCCGCGCGATGCACAAACAGGGCCTGCTCGCCGTGGCGACGAGAATGTGATGAACCATCATATGGATTTGCTCAACGATGAGCAGAAAGCAGTCTATCGCCTTCTCTCTGAGGAAATAAAAAAGAGGAGATAATCCCTATCGCTCCGTAATACCATATAAAGAAAAAAGCCGTCTCACGACGGCTATTTTTCCACGGTATTAGTCTGTTTGATTTTTTAAGGTACAAAAAAGATTGTGTCGATTTTTAAATCCGCTGCAAAGGTACTGCTTTTTTACCATTCCCGCAAGACTTCTTTATATGTTGTGCAACACGTTTTTGGCTAAAATGGCTCAAACATGTTGTAAAACATACGTTTTGGGACGTTTGGCTAGTGTCTTTCTAACTCAATCACCTCTAAATCGCGAATTTCTTTGCCATCAATCACAAATCTAAGTAACGTCTGTACTGTCTGCCAACCTTGTTTGCCTGCGGCTCCGGGGTTCATGGTCAGCATCTGCCAGGTAGGATCATATTGTACCTTCAATATATGGCTATGTCCACAGACAAATAACTGTGGTGTCTCTTTCTTGAACATCGGCAATAACCATGGATTATATTTCCCTGGATATCCTCCAATATGCGTCATCAGCACATTTACGTCCTCCACACGGAAGCGATAAAACTCGCTGAGTGAATACCGTACATCGCCGCTGTCCATATTGCCATACACCGCTCGCGTGGGCTTGAACTCACGCAAGTGTTGCAGCACCATGGCGCTACCAATATCGCCAGCATGCCATATCTCGTCCACCTCAGCAAAATGCTCCAATACGCGTGGATCCAAATAACTATGGGTATCACTCAATAAGCCAATGCGAGTCATGGGGCTATCGTTTTTCGGCGCGATTCATAATTAGGATACAGACTATCACGGCAGCTATAGCTACGGACAAGAAGAATACCACATCTCTCAAATCCACAACGCCACGTGAAATACTGCTATAGTAATCTTGTAGCACAACCCAATAGAGTACAAAGCAACTCACTCCTCCCAAGATAAATGATACTAACTGGCTGCGCGTCAACGTGCTACATAACATACCAATACCCATAAACGAAGCACTCAAGAACACCAATCCCATCATCGATCCCACGAATTGTCCACCATCAATATTTCCAATAGGCTCTGCCATATAGAAGACAATGAAGTAGTGCACCACA
>CALCGX010000109.1 GCA_937901225.1 uncultured Bacteroidales bacterium
CAGAATGACGGTACCTTACGACCTCATCATTCTTGACCCTCCCGCATTTGCCAAGCACAAGGATGCACTGAGAAATGCCATCCGCGGATATACAAAACTCAATGCAAAGGCTTTTGAGAAAATACAACCAGGAGGAATCCTCTTTACCTTCAGTTGCTCTCAGGCCGTCAACAAGGATCAGTTCCGAATGGCGGTATTTACGGCAGCTGCTATGAGCGGAAGAAGCGTACGCATCCTTCACCAGCTCCATCAGCCGGCCGACCACCCCATAAATATCTATCATCCCGAGGGTGAATACCTCAAGGGTCTTGTGCTTTACGTCGAATAGCGGCAAGTCAAGAACACCAAGCAAATAAAGCAACGGCAAATATGAAAATCAAGCAAAGACTCATCTTGCTCAGCTTACTCGAATTTGGCGTTTGGGGAGCCTATCTTACCACCATGGGCGCCTTTTTGGCCAAAAATGGAATGGCAAGCAAAATAGGTTTGTTCTATAGTGTGCAGGGGTTTGTCTCTCTCTGTATGCCAGCCCGCATGGGCATTGTGGCTGACCGCTGGATTCCTGCAGAGAAGGCATTGAGTCTCTGCCACGCACTCGCAGGTACCTTTATGATTGCTACAGGCGCCTACGGACTCATGGCAGGCGACGGCGTAGTTTTCTCTACCCTCTTCTCGCTCTACACCGCATCGGTAGCCTTCTTTATGCCTACCCTTGCGCTCAGTAACTCTGTAGCTTATACCGCTTTAACACAAGCCAACCTCGACACCGTAAAGGCATTCCCACCTATCCGCGTACTCGGTACCGTGGGCTTCATCGTAACCATGTGGATTGTGGACTTGTGCGGCTTCCAAGCTACTCCTAAGCAATTCATCGTCAGCGGTGCGCTCAGTATTATTCTCGCCATCTACTCCCTCACTTTGCCTAAGTGCCCAGTGAAAGGTCATGTGGAGAATAAGTCACTCGTAGAGGCACTCGGATTGGAGTCATTCGCCCTGTTCAAACAAAAGAAAATGGCAGTGTTCTTCATCTTCTCCATGTTGCTCGGTATGTGCTTGCAAATCACCAACGGCTATGCTAACCCATTCATTACCAGCTTCGGAGCGATTGAGGAGTTTGCCGATACTTTTGGTGTACAACACGCTAATATCTTAATCTCTATCTCACAGATTTGCGAGGCATTGTGTATCTTGTTCATTCCATTCTTCTTGAAGAAGTTTGGTATCAAGTCGGTAATGCTGATGGCTATGTTAGCATGGGTATTGCGTTTCGGTTTCTTCGGTGCAGGTAACCCTGGTATGCCAGGCGTAATCTTGTTCGTATTAAGCTGTATCGTCTATGGCTTTGCGTTCGACTTCTTCAATATCTCGGGTTCACTCTATGTAGATCAAGAGACCAACCCAAGCCAACGCTCCAGCGCACAAGGTTTGTTCGTGATGATGACCAACGGCTTTGGTGCCACTATCGGTACTTTGGCTGCGCAAGCTATTGTAAACCACTTCGTTAACGCCGAATCAGTCATTGCTGCAGGTCCTATGGCTATCTGGCAAGGCTGGCAAACCAGTTGGTATATCTTTGCAGGCTTCGCTTTGGTGGTGGCTTTGGCATTCTGGGTAATCTTCCCTAAAACTCCTGTAAAGAAAGACTAACCGACTGCTGTCAAAAGATCTTAGTACACTTATACAAATAATCGCCATTTATGCCTACGCATAGATGGCGATTTTGTTTGTACGATTTAAACAGTTTATTTTCTGCATTTCATACACCAATCTGCCCATTTCATACATTTTGCACCAAATTATTTGCATATCTCACAATATTTCACTACTTTTGCACTCGATTTAATCAGTCAGCATGAATACTCATCTCATCATATCCACCTCCAACGAACTGCTACGCGTAGCGGCGTCGCAGATCATTTACATATCGTCGGATGGCAACTATAGCAACCTGCTCATTTCGGGTGGTGAGATTCGCATGGTCACTTTCCAATTGGGCCAGCTCGAAGACATGATCAGCAAACAATTGCCCGACATGCGCAACATGTTTGTCCGCATCGGTAGAAGCTTGATTATCAACATGAATCATATCTACCACATCAACATCTCGCGCCAGCAACTGCTGCTCAAAGACCGCGACAACACCTACACGCTCTCTGCATCCAAAGAGGCACTCAAATCCCTGAAAGAATTTATCGAAAAAAGTATATGAAACAAAACCATTACGACATACAAGATACTGAGATTCGTATCATAGGCGACTCTGCTCCTGCTCCACGCAAACCAAAGGCTTGGTTGGTGCTATTCGGTGTACTACTCCTTATTGCCGTAGGCATGATCTTGTACTTCACCCTTCGCCCTAACTATGACTCGGAAGAAGGCATTTTCGAGCGCACAACTGTAGCTGCAGTGCCTCACCCTTTGCGCGGATGGCTTAATTCGCTAGATAGTATCTCTGCTCAATGCGTTGTTACCAAGGACACCATTGTCAACGACATCCCCATGCGCCTGTATGTCCCTCTCAACACCACACCTCGCCTCGAGGTGGGTTACTCTTGCATCGATGACACCACGAATAACCTCCTCCTTTTTCAGGCAGCCGATGTGCGGGCTGACAACAAGAAGATCGTCGGTGCATTCGTGCTTCGTGGCAAGCCTCTCAGTTGGGGATTAAGCAAAAAGGGCTACTGTGGTATTATCGGCGACGAAGTCACGGTAGGCGTGGCGGACAACTCGCCCCTCTTTGAGCAAGCCACAGAGGTAGGTGGCTACTTCTTCCGCCAGTATCCTCTTGTATCTAATGGCATATTGGTAGAAAACGAACTCAAGAGCCAATCTACTCGCCGAGGTTTGTGCGAGTTAGAAGGCAAGATTGTTGTAGTTGAGACCTTTACACCTGAGTCCTTGCACGATTTCTCGCAAGCGCTGGTGGACATCGGTACGACCAACGCTATCTACCTTGTCGGCAGTTCAGCTATCGGTTGGCACCGCACTATCGACGGCCGTGGCACCGCCTCTGGCCAATGGGAACCCCGCGTATATAAGAATGTCAGCTTCATCGTCTGGTCAAAATAACTCATCGCGAATATTTTGAGATTTATATTGAATAGATTTTTGTGCGGAACGAAGGAGCAATGTGGTACATTGTGACTGAGCGACAATCAAAAAGATGCCAATAAAAATCCAAAATAACAAGTATGAAATGGCATGTATGACATCAATTCATACACGCCATTTTTCATTTCGTACATATTTCAAAATTCTTAATTCTTAATTCAAAATTATTTCCTACCTTTGCACTGCAAAACAACCACAACCGTTGTCATTAAACCACCCTAAACATTCAACATTCAACATTAAACACTAAACAGTATGAAACCAACCTTCATCCAGCGCCTCAAGTCGCTATCCACCAAAACCATTCTGCTCTTCACCTCCGCCACGGTGGTGGTCATCGCCACTATTGTTGCCCTCAGCGGCACCATCTCGTCAGCCTCCCGATGCGTGGAGAAAAAACTCTACGGCGAAGAGATCGGCAACAACCACCTCCGCTACAAGCATGGCGACCACATCTACAACCCCGAGACGGGCGAGATACTCCTCGACAGCATCGACTGGCTACATGTCAACTACAGCGACACCATCGCCATCCTTGCCAAGAACAACCGCCGTGCCTTCATCAACCTCAACACCTGAGGGAACACCGTCTAACACGCAGCCTATTGCCTTACCGTGGCTTTCACCGAAAAGAGTAAGAGTAAAGCTGTTACCTA
>CALCGX010000110.1 GCA_937901225.1 uncultured Bacteroidales bacterium
TTAACTTTCCCTTCTTGAATAAGTTGTTCAGCCAATCTCAAATTTTTCTCTACTTCTCCTACACATGATACCATTGACATTGATACAATAGCACATATAGTAAAATATAAGACTTTTTTCATATTTGTTATTTTTAGGATTATTAAATTGTGAATTAAGCCCGATGTGATATATTAGACAACAAAAAAGCGCGGGCTACTATTTTAGCTTCTCAGGGCTTCGACTCCCACCATCACTAATATATAGAATAGCCCACGCCGTAGCGTGCGCGTATCACTATACAAAGAGATGGTATCAAAGTTGTCGAAGTTTTGAGAATCCCTGTAAAGCAAAACGCTTTATATGTTTATGTCTTTTTAGACCGTTTTATTCCATAGGCAATTGATTTTGAGTTTTATGCTGCAAAGGTACTACAATATTTCAATATATGCAAGAAAAAGTACAAAAATTTGTATATTAAACAGAAAAGCAGTACCTTTGTACCGCAATTATAAACGAGAACTATTCTTTTCTGCAAACTCATAGACTTGTAATAAGTCTTGTATAAAGGAGTTCGAGAATTTGATAATAGTCTCCACAAATATTTTGCTAATAAAGCATTCATAACAAAAATAGTCGCCAATAGCGACTATTTTTATTTATCTAAATTTCCTCACTAAACGCCTAAACCGTAGATGGAAGCATATTGCAGCCAAAGATAAGCCAAAGATAAAACCTATCCATATACCTGATGCACCCTGTTGTAATGGGAATGCACATATCAATCCTACCGACAATCCCACTAATATATACGATACAAATGCTATCAACATAGGCACTTTCACATCCGTTATACCGCGCAACATAGCGGCTCCTACTGCCTGTAAACCATCAGCATATTGGAATAATCCTGCTATTACAATCAACTGAGAAGCAATTGCTATTACCTCCTTATCTTCGGTAAAAAGCATGGGTATATAATGACGAAGACCTATCATTAAAGCTGCACCAATCGTATTGATAACCAATACTAAATGAATACTAGCATTACTCGCCATACGTACACCCTCCAAATTATTGGCACCTAACTGATGCGACACGCGAATAGTGGTGGCTGAACCTATCCCGAGAATAACCATAAAGGTCATATCACATATCTGATTGGCAATCTGATGCGCTGCTAAAGCCTCCTTACTAATCCAACCAATAAAAACAAACGCTGCAGTAAAGGCAATGGTTTCCATCAATGTTTGTACACCAATAGGAAAACCTATCCTGCTCAGTTGCTTGAGCACACTAGCCTGAAAATTACGCAAGCGAACTGCAAGTAGATAATCTTTCCACTCATGGCGAAGAAACATCACTACTACGAAACAGATAGGCATACCAATACGTGCAATCAATGAACCGATACCCGCTCCAGTAGCTCCCAACTCGGGACAACCCCAGTTGCCATAGATAAAGAGCCAATTGAGAAAGATATTCAAGCCATTCATCACTAATGTAATAACCATCGCTACAGAAGTATTGCCTAATCCCTCTAGAAACTGTTTAAAGAAAGTAAAAAAGAGAAAAGGCACAATTGACAACACAATCAATACATAATACGGACGAGCCGCCTCAACAACCGCTGGATCTTGGCCAAAACAATGTAAGAAAGGAATACAACCGCCCAAAAGAACGAGCGTGAAAATACTCAATAGAACGGTAAAAAGCATACCATTCTGAAATAGAGAGGAGATGAGACTTTGAGGAGAAGAGGCTATAGAGTTATCAGATTGGTCATAATGCTCACTATTGGAAGTTTGACCACTATCGCTATTAGAAGAGAGGCTACCCACTTGAAATCCAACGAGAGGAGTTAGACCCATAAGAGCACCCATAGCGAAGACCATGACGGTAAAGAAAAGAGCATTAGAGAAACTTACCGCAGCCAAATCGACCGTGGCATACCGCCCTACCATGATAGAATCAAACAAACCAACCAGCGATGCACCCAACTGGGTAAGCATCACTGGCAGAGCCACTTTTAGATTGCGTTTATAATATGGTAAATATTCGCGAAACAAAGATTAATGATGATGGTGCTCTCCTT
>CALCGX010000111.1 GCA_937901225.1 uncultured Bacteroidales bacterium
TTTGATGGCGGCGCTGATGGGGTAGGGCGACTAATCTATTTCAACTCAGAAGAGGGTACTACCGTAGAATCGGCTACTATTGACCACTGCACGTTCTACAATGCGCAAGATACACGTGGTGTCTATCTTGGTAATATTGACGGAGCACAAGTGAGCAATTGCATCTTCATGAACCCTGCATACAATGCAGATTATAAGAGCTATTGCGTCTACGGAAAGAACACCTTGCTAACACATTCCATTTCGCGTAACGCGGACGCATACGTGCGTTCAGGTGCGCAATCTAATAATGTATCTACTCAAGACCCATACTTTGTGGATGCTGCGAGTGGCAACTTCCAACTCTATAGCAACTCTCCTGCCACCACTATGGGTACAGATGGTACGCCCATTGGTGACCCTCGTTGGGGAGTGAGCTCCGATGTGGCAGATGTACCTGAAGGTCCTTACCAACCCTATAAGATGCCATACTCCATGTCTCCTACCACTTCTTCTGTAAAGGTGCTATGGCAAATGGCAGAGGAGACTAAACCGACTCCTGCTATTGTCTGGTATGGTACGGATAAGGAGAATCTTAAGGATAGTATTCTGACCGATAGTGGTTGGATGGTTACAGGAGAGGGCTATATGCATATCGTAGATATCACGGGTCTGTTACCCAACACCCGCTATTACTATCAAGTGGGTGACTCGAAACGCCGTTGCGAGATAGTCGGCTCTACCATGACCGCTCCTGAGGCGAGAACGGCTTACCGCATCTTTACCATCTCAGATATCCATGGCAATTCGTGCAAGAACTGGTCCAATATGCAGGATTTTATCTGCGCTTTAGATGCCAATATCGGTATCTTCAATGGCGACCATGTGTCGGACGTAGGCGCTGACCGCCTATGGAATAGCTATTTCTTCACGCCTGGCGAGCAGTTCCTCTCGTGTACGCCAATCATGTCTTCAGCGGGTAACCACGAGACGGGTGTACCGAGCAACAAACGTTGGTCATCCTGCTACGACTACTTCTGGCAGTTCTCCCATGGCGAGAGCGAGGATCCTATCACAGACCCTCGTGGTGAAGCGTACTTCTCCTTCCCTTATGGCAATGCAGATATCGTAATCATCAATATCAACGGCGATGCTTCGTCTCCTGCGTTTTTGCCTGGCAGCAAACAATATGAGTGGCTCGACCAAACACTTGATGCGTCCTCCGCACCTTGGATATTCATCTTCGGTCACGTGGGCATCTACACTTCGGGTTATCACGGTCAATGGTCAGCAGAGGCCAAGCAAGTCGCACCGCTATTGGAGAAATATGCAGCAGCGGGCAAACGCATCATCTATTTCTGTGGCGACGACCATTCCTTCGAGCACCTCTACAAAGACGGAGTGCACTATGTGCGTCCAGGTTGCGGACGCAACTCCAACTACAAGCAGCAGACGGGTATTATTGATGCGCAATACTCCATGTTCTATCGACAGATTTCATGCTTCTCCACGATTGATATGGCTGCCGATGCCAAGTGCGTATTGCTCACTGCGTACGATTCTGTAGGCAATCAGTTCTATCAGTATGAGTTTAATCTCGAAGGCGAACAGATTCAGCCCAACATAACCTTCACCGCCCCTCTCGCCGATGTAGAGGTGGGCGACTCGGTGATGCTACGTTATTTTCCGTTCGACCCACAGCAGAATAGCACCATTGCGTTCTACTACACCGATAAGGCGGAAGCCTCCGACGGTACGCTCATTCAAGCCAATATACCTGCGCAGGTCACGGCTCCTAAACAAATCTGTTGGCATACGCGCGACATATACCCCAAAGGCGATTATCATGTTTATGCGGTTATCAGCAATCAGGATATGGCAGATACCACCTTCCTACCTGCTACCATCAAGCTCGTGGAAGATACCATCGCTCCGCCTGCGCCTACTAATCTCGCTGGAAGTGTCCTAGACGGCAAGGTTGCGCTCACTTGGCACAACCCCAATCGCTTAGTCACAGTCAATACCCCCTTAGCCGATTTCTCCACCGATATGGCCACTTTCCAACCTGCCAACGAGGCAACAGCTACATCTCAATTGTCGCTGGAGGACGGGGCGTTGCGTGTGGACTTTGATGTCACTCAGGCATGGGCGACTACTTCGGCTGATTACGTGTTTGAGCAGCCCCAACTAGCCACTACTACCCCCTCTCTCTCCTTCCGTTTCAAAGGCAATGGTACATCCTCTGCGTTGCGCATCGTGGTGAAGAACATGGCGAACAATCACGAGGACTGGTGGTACACCGAGCAGATCACCCTCTCTTCCACCGAATGGAATACCTACACGATTCATATCCCTTCTCTTTTAGCTTTTGATTGGTACACCAATTCCGATACCCAATGCCGTCTTGATGGCTTGGTGCGTATATGTTTTTGTGTCTCTCCTTCAACTCCCACTGCGGGTAGTTTTTGGTTAGACGATATCCTGTTGATGGGGCAAATCACTCCTGCCAAGGATTATACGCAGACGCTTATTCTTCGCCGTGAGGACCGTTTTGCCGCAGACCATACCGATGGACTAGAGGTCTATCGTGGCGATGGCGAGAGTTTTGTCGATCATTCGGCATCGCTATTCCAAAACTATTTCTACGCCGCTTTTGCTGCGGATGACAGAGGCAACTGGTCACAGTCTGCCGCCCCCGCCCAATGGCAATACATAGCTGACCTGCACACCGATGCTACGTCCACTCCCAATGCTATGCACCCCAAAAAGCTCTTACGCAACAATCAGTTGCTCATTCTGCGAGATAATCACTACTATAATCTGCTGGGGCAACTCTTGCATTAAGTTGGATCTTCTTCTTTCTTCCTTTTGTTTTTAATCAACATGCTTTTTCGCAATATACGAAACCTTCCGAAAGTATGTGCGAAAACCTTCTGTTTGTTTAATTGCTTGATTATCTGTTTGTTATATATCTTTTTTTGAAAACTATGTTTTATAACATAAAAATGCTGCTTTTTTATTCCGAAATAAAGTAGTACCTTTGTAGCGCTATTTGTGTACATACAGCTTAGCTGTATAGATTATTAGCAACGAAAACAAACAATCATAATTACTAACTTTTAAATTTTTACACAATGAAAAAGATCTTCTTTTTTCTTGCTGCGCTGATGCTCACTTTTACAGCGCATGCAACAATTGTTGAGTGTAATCCTGGTACCAATAACCTTGCTTGGTATCTCACCCAAGGTGATACGCTTGTATTGGCGGATGGTCTTTACGAGGAGGCTTACTCAATTGACTTTACCAAACCTGGTGTATGTGTTAAAGCAGCCGAGGGTGCAAAACCTGTTATTAAACTGACAGGTGAGTGGACTGTTCTTGATGTTCAAGCAACGACCACTTTTGATGGTATCACTTTTGATGCTGGCAATGTAGCTAAGTATTTGATTGCTACTACGGGTGTTAATCCTGGTACTTTGACCATCAACAATTGCGAGTTCTGCAATTGGACCTATTGGGCACTTTCTAACCAATTTGAGGAAACTGCTAGCATCGACTCTGTGATTATTAACAACACCCTCTTCCACGATGGTGCACAATCAGCCATCTCTTTCGGTAACAAGGCTCCAGAGGGTACACATGCTTGCAACTACTTCAAGATGACCAACTCTACCATCTACAATGTAGTATCTACTGAGTACGCTGGTATTGTACACGTAAGCTCAAATGGTGAGGCTACTGGTATGCAAAATACCATAATTATTGATCACGTTACCATGTATAATCTCGATGGTGCTGATTTGGGTATTATCGCTGCTCGCAAAACTTCTGATTTGACCATTTCTAATACAATCATTGCTAACCCTGCTGAGGGCGAAAGAGCGTCTTATGTATATGGCGGTGTTGCTGAGAATGTTATTTACTACAATGTGTCACAAGATGGCGACCTTACTTATACCAACTGTTTGACCGACGACCCAATGTTCGATGACGCTGCTAATGGCAACTTCGCACTCGCTGATGGCAGCCCTGCTCTTGGTGCTGGTACCGATGGCTCTAACCTCGGTGACCCACGTTGGAACGTAGTAGCTGAGCCAGAGCCAGTTGTTTACAACGTTACCGTAACTGCTGAGAACGGTACCGTTGAAGGTGCTGGCGAGTACGAGGAAGGCAAGACTGCTACTCTCACCGCTACTCCTGCAGAGGGCTACGAGTTCGTTAACTGGACTGTAGGCGAGGAGGTTGTTTCTACCGAGAACCCATATAGCTTCGTTGTTACTGCTGACATCGCTCTCGTTGCTAACTTCGAGCTCATTCCTGTTGTAGAGCCTGAGAAACCAGAACCTACTTACACCGAGAACAACCTCAACCCATTCGCATTCGGTCTTGAGTCTACATTGTCAGATGACAAAACTACTCTCACCGTTACATATCGTTTGAACAACTCTAACGCAACTTCTGTCAACGTAATCGTTTACAACGGTGACGAGGTTGTTGCTACTGTTCCTGGTGCTACTACTATCGGTAAGAACATCGTAGAAGTTCCTACCGCTGACCTCCCTGGTGGTGTTGAGCTCACATGGGCTGTTGAAGTAAACGGCACATCTGTAGCTGCTCCAACACAAGAGACTAAGATCTATAGCCTCTACCACCCATCAGCTGTAGATATTGACAACAATCCAGAGAACCCAACCTTTGGTTTGATCCTTTCTAACGATGCTATGCAATCTGTTGCGTCAAAAGCTGGTTACCTTTCTTCTGGTTTCGGTGCAGGTATCTTCGCATTTACTCCTTCATTTGACCCAATTATGAATGGCGAGAAACCTGGTTACAACGGTGGTAAGACTTTCAGTACTGCTACAAATATGTTTGCTCCACGTCGTATCCGTTTCTCTAAGGATGGTCGTATCTTCGCAACTGCTCAAGATGGTAGCGGTGAATATTTGTGGGAGATTAATCCAGAAAACTTGAATGAGTGGACTACCGTATTCCAAGGTACAAATGATGGTTATACATTGAAAGATGCTGAGGGTAATTTCATTGCAGGTACCAACTCAGGTTTCGATGTTCGTGGTGAAGGTGAGAACCTCCAACTCTTGATGCTTTCAGCTTCTCTCCCAGGCGCACAAGTAGGTAGTTTCAAGTGCCATACTTATGACCTTGGTACTGCTACTACATGGGCTACCGCTCCAACCAAAGAGATTCCAGGTGCTAACTACATGTTGGTAACCAACCAATCTAACGTTCAATTCGACAAGGACGGTGGTGTATGGTACATCTCCTACCGTGGTACTACTACAGAAAAAGAGCCAGGTCTTGTACACATTAACAAGGATGGTGTAGAGGACTACAAAGAGCTCCGTCACATGACACGTAACGCAGGTTTCCGTTTCAACCACGACTTTACTAAGGTAATCATCGCTGGTAACAATGGCGCTTCTAAGAAAGCTACTATCTACGCTATTTCTGAGGATGCTAACGGTGCTCCTGTATTGACTCAAGAGACTGTTATCGACATGTCTGCTGTAGGTGCTAACCTCAACGACTTCGCTTGGGACTACGCTGGTAACCTCTACGCTTGCGGTAACTCTTCTGAGAAACTCGCTGCTTGGGCTATGCCTTACTCTGGTAAAGTTTCTACCCCTGCTGCTTCTCAATATGCATTCCAACTCGAAGCAGCTGTAGTTGAGCCTGTAGAACTTGTAGGTGTTGTTAAACGTGCACTCACCATTGGCGAAAGCACCGTTGTTCTCACCCACGAGGCTGATGGTACTCCTCATATCTACAATATCGTAGGCGAAGAAATTGCAGAAGTTTCTCTCGAAGGCGTTGTTCCTGTTAATCCTGATAATTTAGGCGACTACCTCGCAATCTCTGATATCGCTGTTACCGAAGATGGTAAATTGGTGGCTCGCAACTATATGCGTGTAACGAACTTGAACTATGCACTAGACGCAGGTTATGAGCGTGGTGAAAACCGCTTCTATATCTGGAACGACCTCGCAGGTGCTCCATCTGTATGGTTCACTTCGTTGATGACATCTAACTCTATCCGTTCAGACCAAGGTATCACTATGGCTGTTAAGGGTACATCTACCAATGCTAAGGTGCTTACCACGGGTGTACACAACTCTGGTCGCGGTATCCGTATGTCTCTCTTCTTTATCAAGGATGGTAAATATGTAGATCCTAACGGTGGAGCTGGCAACAAGGGTGAGTACTATTGGTATCTAGATTCACATTTCAAGAGCGATGCTATCTACAACGAGGCAGCTTACGGTGTTCTTCCTGAGTTGAGCGCATCTCCTCTTGGCGAAAACAATTGGATTATGGATAATGTGGGCATGGCTCCATCTGAGTTCTCTGAACCAGCTGATGGTGGTGGTGACCCAATCGTAAATACAGTCCTTGCTGATGATGTAGTTGGTAAGAAATTCAATGGTGCTACTTACGTTACTATTGACGACCAAGTTCTCATGGTGGCTCCTTACGCTACTGCTGAAGGTCTCCTCGCAGGTGTGAAGGTGCTTGACATCACCGCTGGTTTGGCATCTGCTACTGAGGTGGCTGTTGCTGATCTTGATGCTGCTGTTGAGGCTACCGCTGCAGCTACTGCTGTAGTGGTTGATGAGGACAAACTCATCATCACCCTCGTAGGCGATGCTACCCTCTATACATTGACTGCAGAGTTGACCCAAGACCCAGGTCCTGGTACCGCTCTTGACAACATCGCTGTTGAGGCAAAAGCGATCAAGATGATCAAGAATGGTCAATTGATTATCATCAAGAACGGCGTTCAATACAACGTTCAAGGTCAAGTGATCAAGTAATCATTTTCTGATTAATATGCACAATAGAGGAGCCCCACGGCTCCTCTTTTGTGTATTCACTACAATTCTCCCAATTCCTCCAATTAGCCTAATTAGTCCAATTGGTCCAATTAATCCAATTCCCCCCTAATTCCCCCTGTATTTCCGCTGTCAATTATGTACCATATACGTAGGATATACGTAACATATACGTAAGATATACGTAGGATAACCGAGTTAATAAGCAGAGAAAACCGAATATGTGCCCTATGGTTTTCTCTTCATAGTCTTTGGGACACCATTGTCCGATAGGCGGAATGCTTTATGATGCTGACCATGTGAATTGTTTTTATTTCCCTTAAAAATTTGCATAAGTTAAAAAAAAGTTGTACCTTTGCAAACTTTTTGAAGTTACCTTAATGGCGGAACGTATAAAATTTTAATTTTATGAAAGGAATTGTATTAGCAGGAGGTTCGGGAACACGTTTGTACCCTATCACCAAAGGAATCAGTAAACAATTGATGCCTATTTATGACAAACCAATGGTATATTACCCTATCAGCGTGCTGATGTTGGCAGGTATTCGCGATATTTTAATTATCTCAACGCCATACGACTTGCCAGGTTTTAAGCGTTTGTTGGGTGATGGTAGTGACTACGGCGTGAACTTCACTTATGCTGAGCAACCTTCGCCAGACGGTTTGGCACAAGCGTTTACTATTGGTAAGGAGTTTATCGGGGATGATAGCGCGTGCTTGGTGTTGGGTGATAACATCTTCCATGGTTCGGGCTTTACGGGTATGCTGAAAGAGGCGGTTCGTGCTGCTGAAGAAGATAAGAAAGCGACTGTGTTTGGCTACTGGGTAAGCGATCCAGAGCGTTATGGTGTAGCGGAGTTTGACAAAGAGGGCAACTGCTTGAGTATTGAGGAGAAACCACAAAATCCAAAGAGCAATTATGCGGTAGTAGGTTTGTATTTCTACCCTAATAAAGTGGTGGATGTGGCAGCAAACATTAAGCCATCTGCTCGCGGCGAGTATGAGATTACAACTGTAAATCAGGAGTTTTTGAAGGATGGCGAGTTGAAAGTACAAACTTTGGGACGCGGCTTTGCATGGTTGGATACAGGTACACATGATTCGTTGTCTGAGGCAAGTACTTATATTGAAGTATTGGAGAAGCGTCAAGGCTTGAAAGTGGCATGCTTGGAGGGTATTGCATACCGTCAAGGATGGATCACAGAAGGGCGTATGCGTGAGTTGGCACAGCCTATGTTGAAGAACCAATATGGTCAGTATCTGTTGAAAGTGATTGACGAAGTAAAAGAAACGGGTAAGGCGAATTTGGATTGATTATGGAAGTTATAAAGACAGCGATAGAAGGCGTGTATATCATTGATCCAAAGGTGTTTGGCGATGCTCGTGGATATTTCTTTGAGAGCTTTTCGGAGAGAGAGTTCCAAGAGAAAGTTGGTGATATACACTTTGTGCAAGACAACGAGAGTATGTCGAAATATGGCGTAATGCGTGGTTTGCATTTCCAACGCCCACCATATGCACAAAGTAAATTGGTACGTTGTGTGAAAGGCAAAGTGATTGATGTGGCGGTAGATATCCGCAAGGGCAGTCCTACCTACGGACAACACGTAGCGGTGTTGCTAACAGAGGAAAATCATCGTCAGTTCTTTATCCCTCAAGGGTTTGCACATGGTTTCGCTGTACTAAGTGAGAGTGCTGTATTCCAATACAAATGTGACAACTTCTAT
>CALCGX010000112.1 GCA_937901225.1 uncultured Bacteroidales bacterium
AGCGAATCGACTTTGTTGGTGGTATTCGTGGATTGGGCGAGTTGAAGAAGCGTGTAGATAGCGGCGAAATGAAGGTTGCTTTGGCTCTCTATCCAGTAAGCATGAAGCAACTGATGGATATTGCTGATACTGGCAACATCATGCCTCCAAAGACTACATGGTTCGAACCCAAACTACGTTCTGGTTTGGTTATCCATAAATTGGATTAAGCAGTTTAATTCACTTAATAATAAAAAATGTCGCCTTCTTACGAGGGCGACATTTTTGTTTCTATACATATTATGTTTTTACTTCAACCAGCGTTCGAGCCAGTTGAAGAAAGTGCGTTGCCATAGAATACCATTTTGTGGCTTCAATACCCAGTGGTTTTCATCAGGGAAAATCAGCAATTCTGCTGGAACGCCACGCATAATGGCAGCATCGAAAGCAGCCATTGCTTGGTTTGCCAAGATGCGGTAATCCTTTTCGCCATGAATGCAGAGGATTGGAGTGTCCCATTTATCTACAAATAGGTGAGGTGAGTTGGCAAAGGTGCGTTGTGCAATCTTGTTGTCTTTCTCCCAATAGGCGCCACCCATGTCCCAATTAGCAAACCATTTCTCCTCGGTCTCGAGGTATTGCATCTCCATATTGAAGATACCATCGTGGGCAATAAACGCTTTGAAGCGCTTGTTGTGATGACCAGCCAACCAATATACGCTGAATCCTCCAAACGATGCACCTACGCAGCCTAGATGGTCTTTGTCCAGGTATGGTTCGCTGGCTACAAATTCATCAATAGCCGATAGGTAGTCCTTCATACATTGACCTCCATAGTCACCGCTGATTTGTTCGTTCCACTCATTGCCAAAGCCAGGAAGACCACGACGGTTTGGGGCTACGATAATATAATCGTTGGCAGACATCATCATAAAGTTCCAGCGGAAACTCCAGAATTGGCTCACTGGAGATTGAGGGCCACCTTCACAATAGAGCAAAGTAGGGTACTTTTTGTTAGGGTCGAAGTGAGGAGGATAGATGATCCATGTCAGCATGTCCTTTCCATCAGTAGTTTTTTGCCAACGAGGTACCACTTCTCCCATGGTGATTTGCGCATAGATATTCTCATTCTCGTGACTAATCTGCACGGGTGCTTCACCTTGCTTAAAGCGGAAGATTTCGTTAGCCTCACGCATTGAATGACGCAGGCAATAGTAGGTGCTGTCGATATTACCGCCAGGCACATAGTCGTATTGCCCCGTGGTGAGTGTTTTGAGGTTAGGAGTTGAGGAGTTTAGGTGTTCAGAAGTTGAGAATTGTACCTCGTAGAGCATTGAACATCCATGCCATACGGCGCTGAAGACTAGTGAGTTATTATCCTTCCAATAGTAGGCATCTACATTGGTTTCCATACCTTGTGTAAGGAATCGTTGCTCGCCCGTAGCGAGGTGGCAAATCATCAGTCTATTCTCATCGCTCTCGTAGCCGTCACGCTCCATGGATTGCCATGCAATGTACTCACCGTTGGGCGAATAGCTAGGGTTGGTATCGTAGCCCATATTACCCTCGGTAAGGTTGGTGTGCGTGCCAGTTTCCAAGTTATAAAGATAGATATCGGAATTGGTTGAAACGGCATAATCCAATCCACTTTTCTTGCGGCAGGTGTAGGCTATGGTGTTGCCATCTGGACTCCACGCCAATTGCTCAACACCGCCAAAAGGCTTCATAGGAGATTCATATGGAGTACCTTCTAAAAGATCCACGCAATTGCTTACTACCAATTTTCCCTTTTCTCTTTTCAGGTCGCAGAGGAAAGGGTGAGGTACAGTCTCTGTCCACTCGTCCCAATGCTTGTACATCAGGTCATCTACTACGCGACCCGAAGCCAATGGCAGGTCAGGATGTTTGTCCGTTGTACTAGCCACGGTCTTTACTTGTGCAATGAGAATGATCTTGTCGCCCTGAGGAGAGAGTAGGAAACCTTCAATGTCCTTGTCAAAACCCTTTAGGCATGCATCTTTCGCCTTGCCGCCTTTTACGTATAGTTTTCCTGCCTTGAGATATGCCAGATCATTGCCCCACCATGCAGGCTCGTAGCCTACCCATTCACTTTGTGTTTGCAATCGACCTGCTTCATCTTCTTTTGCTACACGAATCCATGAGGTCGAACGATTCTCCTCTACGCTGTAGTAACTGACGGTATAGGCGATCTGCTCGGTTTGCTCATTGGGCAGTACCGAGTTGATACGTCCCATCGCCCAAAGTGCTTCAGGGGTAAGGCGGCCGCCTTCGATAGTAATTTCGGGTTTAGTGATAGGTGCTTTGGTGGCATCCGCTTTGTTTTGACACGAGGTTGCCAGTAGGGCAAGAGTAGCCATGAATATCAATTTACGCATAGTTGTTGTAATTCTTCAAATATCGCGCAAAGTTACACAAAATTTTTGAATTACACAACATTACTACAAAAAATAGATTATTTTTTGCTGTTTTCTACCGATTATGCCTAAGAGGCATCTAAATCCATAATAAATAGTGCGGTAATTGTCTGGTTATTGTGCGGTTATTGTGCGGTGCGGATGGGGAAATTAGATGAAACTATCCTTCAACTCGTTTAACGCCTTGCCGGTGTAGCTATCGGCACACTGCATAATGTCCTCAGGTGTACCTTCGGCTACGATATAACCGCCTAAATCGCCACCTTCTTTTCCGAGGTCGATGATGTGATCTGCCGATAAGATTACTGATGGGTTATGCTCAATGATCAATACGGTATGTCCCCTGCTAATCAATGCGTTAAGAGCTTTCAGCAGAATGGTTACATCATGGTGGTGCAAGCCCGTGGTGGGTTCGTCAAAGATGAAGAGTGTAGGGGTGGCATTCTCCTGAGCTAAGAACGATGCCAACTTCACACGTTGGCTCTCGCCACCCGATAGTGTGCTGCCTGCTTGACCAAGTTTCACATAGCCGATACCTACATCTTGCAATGGGCGCAAGCGATTGACAATCTTCTTACAAGCCGAATCTTCGGAGAAGAACTCAATGGCTTGATTGACAGTCATTTCTAGGATGTCGTAAATATTTTTTTCTCGGTATAGGACATCCAATACATCTTGCTTGAATCGTTTGCCATGGCAGTGCTCGCACTCCAACGTGATATCTGCCATAAACTGCATCTCAATGGTCACTTTGCCCTCGCCTTGACACGCTTCGCAGCGTCCGCCCATGGTGTTGAACGAGAAATGCGCAGGGGTGAAACCCATCTGTTTGCTAAGTTGTTGGTCGGCATACAATTTGCGTATCTCATCGTATGCCTTGAGGTAGGTTACTGGGTTAGAACGGGAGGACTTGGTCAGTGGGTTTTGGTCCACAAACTCCACATTCTGAATCAGATGCAAACTGCCACGTAGACTGCCGAAGTCGCCTGTTCGCTCAGCGATGCCACCATAGTGCTTTTTCAAAGCAGGGTATAGAACCTTCGTAATAAGCGATGATTTGCCACTACCACTGACACCCGTTACCACTGTCATTACATTCAGCGGGAAGCGGACATTGATATTCTTGAGGTTGTTTTCGGTAGCACCGATGACCTCAATGTAGTTGTTCCAAGTTCGACGGAAAGGTGGGATGGAGTAGGTGAATTTCTCTATCTTGGGTGCGCCTGCGTACACCACTTCGCCACCATGACGACCCGCTTTAGGTCCAATCTCAATGGTATAATCCGCTGCTTTTTGTATCTCATCATCATGCTCTACAACCACGATCGTATTGCCGAGATCGCGCAACTGTTTCAATACATGAATCAGGCGTTGCGTATCGCGCGGATGCAGACCGATGCTGGGTTCGTCTAGTACGTATAATGATCCTACAAGACTGCTGCCTAGTGACTTAGCCAGGTTGATACGCTGACCTTCGCCACCAGACAATGTGCTCGACATGCGGCTGAGTGTCAGGTATCCCAAGCCCACATCTTGCATAAACTGAAGTCTCGAACGAATCTCCAGAACCAAAGGATTAAAAGCCTCAGGAAGTTGCCAACTGTCAACTATCAACTGTAAACTGTCAATCGGTATTTGACAAAGCTCCGTGATGGATTTGCCCTCTACCAACACATATTCCGCCTCCTTGCGTAGGCGTTTGCCAAGGCAGTCGGGACAAATGGCTTTACCGCGATAGCGACTGAGCATCACGCGGTATTGAATCTTGGCATATTGTTTGCTTTCCAACTCGTGGAAAAAGTCATTGAGTCCGTGAAAATATTCGTTTCCGAGCCATAGCAACTGCTTTTGTTCGTTTGTAAGTGCATAAAAAGGCGTATGGATTGGAAAATTGAATTTATCTGCGGCGTAGATCAGCGCATCATTCCATTGGCTCATTTTCTCGCCTCGCCAGCAGGCGATAGCGCCCTCGTAAATCGTTTTGGTTTTGTCGGGTACCACCAAATCGGGATCAATGCCAATCACATTACCATAACCGCCACAAGTAGGGCAAGCACCCAGTGGGTTGTTGAAGTCAAATAAATGCTCGGTGGGTTCTACAAAGGTAATACCGTCAGCTTCGTAACGCTGTGAGAATGTTACATGATAATAATTATCTGATTCCCGATTCCCTATTCCCGATTCCTGTTGCACATTTGCGGGCAATTCTATGGCCAATTTGCATTCGCCTTTTCCTTCGAAGAACGCTGTTTGTACCGAGTCCGCAAAGCGGTTGAGCGTACTTTCTTCACCATCCGCAATGATTCGATCAACAAGCAGATAGGTGGTGTAGGTAGGATTATGCTGCTCTTCGTTCTGCGCAGAAAATTGGGAGATACGCAGCACTTCGCCCTTGCCATCCTCATGGATGCGATATAGACGCGAAAAACCTTGTTGCTGCCAAATCTCCAATTGCTGAGCCACATTTTTAGCAACAATAGGCGCTAGTAGCATCACTTTCGTGCCCACCTGTTGTTGACGCAGACACTCTACCACATCATGGATGCTATGTCGTTTCACCTCTTGTCCGCTGACTGGCGAGATAGTCTTGCCAGCGCGTGCGTACAGCAGTTTGAGGTATTCGTAAATCTCCGTCACCGTTCCCACGGTACTGCGTGGGTTACGATTAGTGACTTTTTGTTCGATAGCAATAGCAGGCGGAATACCGTCAATAAAATCCACATCGGGCTTTTGCATACGCCCAAGAAACTGGCGCGCATACGAACTAAGGCTTTCCACATAACGCCTTTGACCTTCGGCAAACAATGTGTCGAAGGCCAAAGATGACTTGCCGCTACCACTGACCCCCGAGATGACTACCAACTTGTTGCGCGGTATATCTACGGTGATGTCCTTTAGGTTATGCGTGCGTGCCCTGTGAATATGAATTACATCCTCATTCAATTGTCACCTGTCAAATACATAGTCGCCAGACTATCAACCAGTTGTCTTAATTCTGGATTGTACAAATTACGATACTCTTCGCTCAATTCAGGAATGCGAATATATACGCCTGGATGCACTTTAGAAGGATGTTTGATAAGATCGCGGTTGGCTTCGTAAATAAACACCCATAAGTCTTTTTGTGCATAGTATTTGTATGCAATCCATGCCAAACGGCTATCTTGTCCCACACGCTCAATGCCAATAAAGTTGACGTATTCGCGTGGCTGATCTGCCAATGAAACGACTATAGGCTCTTCTACCACTTCCTCCACTACCACTTCTTCGGTCACTTGTTGGCAATCTTGTACGCATTGCCACCATTGCATGATTGTCTCGCGGAAATACCATCCTGTTCCTACAATTCCCAATAATAAGGCTGCGAATATCACCCAACATACCCATTTGTGGCACTTGCAAGTAGGTTTTGGTGCAGGTGCTGGTTTCACGATAGGCTTTTCTGCTACCACTTCTGCTGTAGGCTTCTCAGCTGGTTCTTCCACTGGCTCCACTGATGCCGATTCTTCAATCGTCTCTGTTGTCTCTTCCTTCGAAACTTCTGGAACCTCTACCACTTCTTCAACTTCCAAACTTGGTTTGGTCACTGCCTGTCCCAATTCTGCTAATATATCTACAATTTCATCGGCTTGTTCACCCAATTTCTTGAGTGGATCGTTATTCAATTCAGATAGGACTGCTCCTGTGCGTGGTTGTTCAAGGCGTTTCTCTACACTCTCTTTCAGCATCGATTCTGCGCTGAAAGTCAGTTTGTTATATCCTTCAATTGTGAACGTTTCTCCAGTGGCGATATTTACACTTTTACGTGGAGCAACTGCCTTGAGTGAGAAACTGCCTAATCCTTTGATTTTTACTTGTTTATCTACTTTCAATCCCTCGATCACACCATCCAATAGGGCATTGAGAAACTGTCCCGCCTCTTGTTCGGAAATATTGGCATATTCTGCCACTGCCTTACGCAGTTCGAGCCATGTAAGTTTTTCGTTTGCCATATCTTATGCGTTTTTCAGTTGTTCTTTGATTGTGTTACTTGCTTTGAACGCCAATTGCATCTTTTCTGGTATGTTTGTACGCTCCTTTGTTTTGGGGTGTACTACGGTACGCGCAGCTTTGCGTTGCATCTCCAATGTGCCGAAATTTTGCAATTGCACACTCTTTCCTGCAAGTAGCTCTTTTTGCAACACAGCCACGGTGGCATCCAACAGTTCCTCTGTACGTGTCTTGGTCATAGAGGTGGCTGTGGCAATGTGTTGAATAAGGTCTTTTGTTTTCATAATGTAGCGTAGAGGTCAAAATCCTCTGATTTTATGATAGTTACAGTATAATATTCTCCCGTTTTTAATGTCTTTGCTCCTTGTTCTTGGCTCCTTGTTCCTTTCTCTATCAGCACTTCGCAATCCACTTCAGGCGAGTCATATTGCGTGCGTCCAACGTAGTATTCTGCTTCCTCGCGATCAATCACCACACGTTGCTCTGTACCTACCATTCGGCTCAAAATCTCCGATGAAATCTCCTGTTGTATTGCCATCAATGTTTCTACGCGGCGCTCTTTTTCTTCCTGAGGAATATCGTCTATATAATGTTTCGCAGCATAGGTGCCTTCTTCTTCACTATATGCAAATGCTCCCATGCGCTCAAACTTCACCGTTTTTACCCACTCGCATAGTTCATTGAAATCCTCCTCCGTCTCGCCGGGGCGCCCAACAAGCAACGTGGTGCGAATACATATGCCGGGCACTTCTTTTCGAATACGAGCAATGACAGCATCTTGCTCCGCGCGAGTGATGTGACGGTGCATTTTCTTGAGCATATTGTCCGAACAATGCTGTAGCGCAATGTCCATGTACTTGCACACATTCTTATGTTTTGCCATCACGGGCAGCAAATCGTATGGGAAATCCGTAGGGTAGGTGTAATGCAGTCGTATCCACTCTACGCCTGCTATTTGCGCCATTTCATCCACCAACTGTGCCAATCGATGCTCGCCGTAAAGGTCTAACCCATAGCTAGATAGGTCTTGTGCAATGACGTTAAACTCCTTCACTCCTTCGCCAACCAACCAACGCACTTCATCCAGTATATCTTCCATCGTGCGCGAAGTAAATTTGCCCGTAATCAGCGGAATAGCACAATACGAACAATATCGATTACATCCCTCTGCGATTTTCAAATATGCATAGTGCTTGGGCGTTGTGAGCGAACGTTCATAATCCGCGCCTAATCGCCCAATTGCCTTATCGCCTAATCGCCCAACCTCCTCAACGATTCCAAGGTAATCAAACTTCCCGAACCACTTATCCACCTCTGGAATCTCAACGGGCAGCTCTTCTCTGTAACGCTGTGACAAACAGCCCATTACATACAATTTACGGAGTTTACCTTTGGTTTTTCGCTCTGCGAATTGCAGTATAATATCAATACTTTCCTCTTTCGCATCGCCAATAAATCCGCAAGTATTGATGATAGCTATCTCACCTTTGGGATCAGCCGAATCATGCACACAACGATATCCTGCCAACTCCAATTGGCGCATCAATCGCTCGGCATCCACCAGATTCTTCGAGCAACCCAATGTGATAATATCTATCTCTCCTTTTCTCACTAAACACTAAACACTAAACTAATTCCCCAACTCACTGTGGAACTTAATTCTCACCAAACGTACATTGATCTCGTCGTAGTCATCTTCGCCGAGTTCTTCCATCGCCAATTTGATGCTATCATTCTCCGCATGGCGGAAATAGTAGTAAATATCTGCCTCCTCGTCTGGATCGACCACTTCTTCGATAAAGTACTTGATATTCAATTTCGTACCTGAATATACAATCGCTTCAATCTCCTCCAGCATCTCTTCCATCGACATGCCCAAACGCTCTGCTAAGTCGTCCAATGCCACACGGCGATCAATAGCTTTGATAATCTCTATCTTACGTGCAGAGTTCTTTGCTACGGTACGCACACGCAGGTCCTCAGGACGAATCACCTCATTTTCCTCTACATATTCCTTAATCACGCGGATAAACTCATCGCCATAGCGTTTAGCTTTGCCTACGCCCACGCCAGGGATATTCTGCAATTCCTCGATAGTAATAGGGTAGGTAGTCGCCATCGCCTCCAAACTGCCGTCTTGGAAGATAACAAACGGAGGAACATTCATCTTCTTACTGAGTTTCTTGCGCAAGTCTTTCAGGATAGAGAACAAGACATCATCCGCTGCTGCACAGCCTGCTACGCCTGCACTCAAATCACCATCTTCCTCGTCGTTCTTCACCTCAATTGGCACCTCAAACATCGTTGGGCGTTTCATAAATTTCTTACCAGTAGAGGTGATTTTCAAATCGCCATACGACTCGATATCCTTCTTTATATATCCAGTCACCATGGCTTGGCGAATTATCGCATGCAAGTTGGCCTCGTTCTCATCTTCAGCGCAGCCAAAGTTCTCCAATTCGGTATGCTTGTATGCCAATACACCTGCCGACTCTTTGCCGCGAATGATATCCACAATATGTTCCGCACGGAATTTCTCGTTCAATTGATGAATAGTCTCCAATATCAAACCGAGCAACTCCGTCGCATCCACCATCTTATATGTCTTACGGCAGTTATCACAACTTCCGCAGTCGTCTTTCTTGTAGTCTTCGCCAAAATAGTGCAACAGCAGTTTCCGACGACAAATCGAACTCTCTGCATACGACTGTGTCTCAAACAGCAATTGATTGCTAATCTCCTGCTCCGACACAGGCTTGCCTTGTTGGAATTTCCTCAAGCGCTCAATATCTTTGGGCGAATAGAAGCAGATACATTGTCCCTCGCCACCATCACGACCAGCACGACCAGTCTCTTGGTAATAGCCTTCCAATGATTTTGGGATGTCATAATGCACCACAAAGCGCACATCTGGCTTGTCAATACCCATACCAAATGCGATAGTCGCCACTATCACCTGCACTTTTTCCATCAAGAACGCATCCTGATTGGCGCTTCGGGTCGCAGCATCCATTCCCGCATGGTATGCCAACGACGATATATTATTCACGCGCAAAGTCTCTGCCAACTCCTCTACGGTCTTGCGGCTCAAACAATACACAATACCCGATTTACCATTCATACTGCGGATATAGCGTACCAAATCTTTATCCACATCGTCTGTCTTCTCGCGTACTTCGTAATATAAATTCGGACGATTAAACGACGACTTGAACACCGTCGCATCCATCATATCCAAGTTCTTCTGGATATCGCTTTGCACCTTAGGTGTTGCAGTTGCTGTTAATGCAATGATTGGTGCCTTACCAATACGCTCCACGATGGGGTGAATCCTGCGATACTCTGGACGGAAATCGTGTCCCCATTCCGAGATACAATGCGCCTCATCCACGGCATAGAACGAGATTTTCACATCTTTCAAGAAGTCCACATTCTCATCTTTATTCAGCGACTCAGGGGCTACATACAGCAATTTCGTCTTACCGCTCAATACATCAGCCTTTACTGCGTGAATCTCAGGACGTGATAACGATGAGTTCAAGAAGTGCGCCACACCATCCTCTTCCGAGTAGTTACGCATGGCGTCCACTTGGTTCTTCATCAACGCAATCAGCGGAGAGATCACGATTGCCACGCCGTCCATCAATAGCGATGGTAATTGGTAACAAAGGCTCTTTCCTCCACCAGTCGGCATCAACACAAACGTGTCTTTGCCATCCATAAGGTTGTTGATAATTGCTTCTTGATTCCCTTTAAACGAATCAAATCCAAAATGATGTTGTAGTGCTTCAATCAGTTGTTCATGTCGTGTCATACGAACAATATTTATCGTTTTATTCTTCAGTTACATGAATATGTTTTCATTCTTCCCCATTCACTTCTCTCGTGTATTTCCAAATAGGTGCACTGCCATCGCTATATACATCGCTAGTGGTATAGCAGGTGGTATTGTCTAACCATGCGACAGCTTCTCCTTGTGGCTCTCTTTTGTATGCAGTCACTTTTTTAGGGCGACGAGCTAATGTTTCTCCGATACTTTCAAGACGACCATCTATACTATCGCGAGCCCAAATCAGCATGAAAGCTTCATTTTTAATCATGATATGTTTGCCGTCAGGAGTAATATCGCCGCCAGTAGGATTCTGGAACAAACCAGCTGCTGTTCCGCTAGCAGATAGGATATACATATCACTACCACCCAATTGACATTCTTCTGTCAGCACATGCATAGTGTCCAAGTTCATATCAGTACTAAATGGCAAACTATACACCATACCTGTGCTATTGAAGGTGTTCCATTTATCCACGATATACAATTTTTGCTCCACATTGTCGTACATCAGCACCTCTGCATTATGACCCTTACCATCTGGGTAACCAAAGTGAATGATCTTTTTCTCCACTTGAATTTCACCTTCTACAATTTCGGGTTCAGCAAAGTAATAAATATAGTATTTGTTTTTGTAACTCAATCCATTATCTCCAAATACACCTACAAACAGATAATTGGTATCGTTGTACACACCTCCGCTCAATCCTTCCCAATCTCGATAGCTGTTGTGCAACTTAATAGTCGTCGAGAACGTGCCTTCTGGCGACATGGCACGCACTTTGTAACTATCATCACCTTGCACCCACAGATAACCTGGAGTTACGCGACTACATACCATACCCGAAATCTCTGCCAAATCTTTTCCATATGCAGTACCAGCTCTTTTGCGAGTAAATGTACTATCCAAATCCAATGTCTCTGGCAGATTTGGGGTGATAGTGTCTTCTGGTGTGCTGTCATTCTGATCGTTGCCACCTGGAAGAGAATCATTTTGACTGCCGTTGATGCTCGGGTCGTTGTTGTCTGGAAGAGGGTTAACTTCTGTGCAACCAACTACTACGCAACATGATAGCAATAGGGCAAATAAAACGTTCTTGTTCATATCTTGTGTTTTTTTAAAATGTTAAATCCAAATCAACTGCAAAGATACGGACTTTTTTTTATTTACGCAAATTTTTTTGAGTAAAAATTAGCAAAAAATGTATTTTTTTTTGAGTTGGTCATTCTTTTTGTAGTTATATTCTTCATGTGATGATAAAAAAACGAGATGTCATTGTTGTATGCATTCGCCTTAGTATTTTATCTAAATAGACTAAACCCCTGTCTTTCCGCTGTCAATTACGTGAAGGAGTGCGACGGAACGCACTCCGAGTATTGCGCCCGAAGAGTCCCCACTCTGAGGAAATAGCGCAATACATAGAATGGCGCGACCCTTGCGGTCACGCAGCCGTATGGCTACAGGGTAGTGCCGTACAGGGTAGGCACGACCGCCTAATATGTGAGTATATACAAAAGTACTTTTCTTAAGATTCCTCTCCGTTTTATCCTCTCTATATACTCCTTGCTAAAGACCAAGGAAGAACCAAAGACGAACCAAGGATGAACCGAAGAACTCCGAAACTCAAAAAAGTACTTTTGTTAAGATTTGACTAAACCTGAAAAAGGTTGACTCGATTACTGAGTTGTGATCTTAAAAAACGT
>CALCGX010000113.1 GCA_937901225.1 uncultured Bacteroidales bacterium
ATACTGAGGTACGCTGGTGGCTAGCAAACGACCATCGCAGTCAAAAATATTACCTCGTACTGCAGGGATGGTTTTGTACACCGAATCACGGTCGGCAACCATAGCTTCCAACTCTGCACGGTGAACGGTTTGCAAACTAATGATGCGTACAAACACGACTACAAAGAATAGCAATATGACGCCAAAAACAATGGCAAAGCGCAAAACGGTATGTTTGACATTTTCACTCATTGTATACGTATGGCTGGGGTGTTACTAGGTTTGATTTTGCTGTCTTTCTCGGCGAGTAGGTTGCTGATGGAGGACTGGCGTGTCTTCTCCATGAGTTCGGCACTCAAACTCAATTGTACAAATTGAGCATCTTGCAACTCTTTTTGCAGTTCGCTTAGGTTGCGTTGTTGTCGTTGGGCTAAATATCCGCAATGGATATATACAAAAATGAGCGCACTAATCAATCCAATGACCTTATATTGGCGTCTAAGCCAAGCTTTGGTCAGGATGTTTCCGCTCAAAATGTCTTTTAATGAAAACTTACACATAGTTATTTTGTTTAATGGTTACTTGTTGCTCTCTATTTTCTCCGCTACTCGCAGTTTGGCACTTCGTGCTCTTGGGTTTTGTTCCACTTCTTCTGCGCTGGCAGTTCGTCCTTTTTCGAGTACTTTGAACGGACTGAGTATGTTTCCGTAGAAATCTTTTTCTATTGTGCCTTCTAAGTTACCTGAACGAAGGAAGTTCTTCACGATTCTATCTTCCAGCGAATGGTAGGTGAGTATGGCGATTCGTCCTCCTGGTTTTAGTAGATCTTTGGCGGCTAGTAGCATTTCTCTCAGGGCTCCCATCTCGTCGTTCACTTCGATACGCAATGCCTGAAAAACTTTTGCCATATCTTTTTTGGCGGCTGCTGGCACATCCAACTCTTGAACTCCTGAACTTCTCAACTCCTGAACCTTCTTCCCTAAAACGATACTCACTAGATCCTCTGTACGTGCGATTGGGGTGTTTTCTCGTGTTTTGACAATGCGTTTGGCGAGTGGTTTCGCATTTTTTAACTCACCATAAATATATAGTACGCGCGCGAGCTCCTCTTCTGTATAAGTGTTGAGAATATCGGCAGCGGTCTTACCACCGGTTTGGTTCATGCGCATGTCTAGTGGCGCAGAGTATCGAAAACTAAATCCTCTTTCTGGGCAATCGAAATGGTGAAACGAAACCCCTAAGTCTGCCAATAATCCATCTATCTGTTCCACCCCATAGTAATCCATGAAATTACGCAAGTAGCGGAAATTGCTATGCACAAACTGCCAATTCTCGTGCTTATCCATACCTAATTGGCGAGCATTCTCAAGTGCGTCCAAGTCTTGATCAAAGGAATATAACTTACCTTTCGCCTCGTCGCCTTCTCGCCTCATCGCCTCAAGGATAGCTCTTG
>CALCGX010000114.1 GCA_937901225.1 uncultured Bacteroidales bacterium
AGGGCTTTGCCCGATCTACAGCCACTAATCTAGTGGCGATCTACCAACTACAGCCTGAAAGGCGATCTAATATGGTTCTTTCAAAATCTGTGCAAAAGTAGCGGGAATTTATTACGCAAGTATGAAAAATATGTTAAGAAATTATTAATTCGTGAGGACGGTATGGAGATGTGCATAATTTTTGCTACCTTTGCAGCATAAAACGGATTCATAGTGAGAGAATTGCGATACATATTGCTCCTATTGGTAATTGGATTCTATGCCGCATGGCAGAGAACCGATGTGCCTATACAAGCTGCTGCTTCATGCCCAACGGCGAGCGAGAGCAGTCTGCCGTCCGTGTTCCAAAACACATTGGAAGACTATGCCAAACGACTACAACTGCAATATGATTGGACGGATGCTCTCACATCGTATCAAATTGGTACACGAAGCGAAGACAATCGCTTGCGCACACGCCGTCAGGAACGTGTTTCCTCGTCGTGGCAAGTAAGGATAAACATACAGGATTTACATGCAGCATTGCGATACGAATCAAACCATATCGCACACAATATCAATCGAATAGTGGCACGATCACGAATGACGCCACTTAGTTTACCGACAGAGCATATATCCTTCCCTTTTCATAGTTTTTGGTAGTTATCATACCTATATCCAATAGGCGAAACGCCGTCCTATAGCCAATAGCCTATAGGCGTAGCCGCCCGATAACTACAAGTTTAACTATCAAAACATACAACAACTATGACTGATTTAACAATGATTCTCCTTGCCTTGGGCATGGTAGCAGTCTTTATGGGTCCTTTCTTTGTGATTAGTGCCATCAAAGATCGCAAAGAAGCTAAACAAAAGCAAGAAGAAAACGAAGAAAAATAAAACCATAAAATAACTGATATAACCCTCAAAAGTCAACACACTTTTGAGGGTTATTTAGATAATCAACCTAAAACTTTCTAATCATTTGTTTTTGGAAATAAAATCTATTTTCCAACCCACTTACCCAACTCAATAAAACCAACGATTTATGCAATTTTTTACCATTAAATTACCATTTTACAAACTATAACTTGCATATCTCATAAAAATGTAGTACCTTTGTAGGCAAAATGACATCACAGCTATTAGTTATATTATTTACATTTTTTGTTCAGTTCACCGATAAGGTGGGCAGTGAGCGCGTGTGCCTAAGCGATGTAGCAATGGAGATGCGCGAGCAACGAGGAATTGCCATTGATTCGTTGGATTATGAGGTATCGCCTATCTATTTGGACTCGGTGAGAGCCATGGGAGCAAAAGTGCTGCACACATCGCGATGGATAAATGGAGCGACCGTAACAGCAAATCTCCAAACGATTGCCAAAATTGAAGCATGCGACTTTGTGGATACAGTCTATCTGACAAGGGAAGAAGAGGGATTACTCCCCTTGGAAAAAGCTTCAGTATCCCTTCGCAAACGAATGGTAGAAGAAAATAGTTTGCCGAGTGATCCTCCACCACCTGCCAGCATAGAGCAATTGGATCAACTCAACCTGCTACCACTCCACCAAGCGGGCTATAGAGGTAAGGGCATACGCATTGGAGTGGCTGATGGAGGATTCTACAATGCCAACACCATGTCTGCGCTGCCTAAAGCACAATGGTTAGGATATGCCGATTTCACGGATGATGAAGATGATTTCTTTGGTAGCTCAGGTAATCATGGCACATTGTGTTTGAGTGCTATCGTAGCAAGCCAATCGGACTATGAGGGTGCTGCTGTAGAAGCCGAATATTTTCTCTTCCGCACCGAAGAGCAATACACCGAAAGCCCTAAAGAGATTGATAACTGGGTAGCAGCCATTGAAATGGCTGATTCGTTGGGGTTGCATATCGTTTCTACCTCATTGGGATATACCACCTTTGATAACGAGCAATTCGATTTCACTTACGCCGATATGGATGGTCGTTTCTCTCGTGGTGCACAAGCCGCCGCAATTGCCGCACGCAAGGGTATGTTATTGGTGGTAGCAGCAGGTAATGATGGCAACAAAGCATGGCATTACCTATCTACCCCAGCCGATGCAGATAGTATTTTGACGGTAGGTGCCGTGGATATAGATGGTGAGATAGCAGCATTCTCATCGTTTGGTCCATCGGCTGACGGACGAGTAAAACCCGAGGTATGCGCAGTGGGTAAACAGACATCATTGCTCAATCCAAGTGATGGGTGGATCATGACTGGCAATGGAACTAGTTTTGCCTGTCCGCTAATAGCAGGTGCAGCAGCCTGTCTATGGTCAGCATTGCCCACAGCAAGCAATATGGAAATACGTGAGCGTATCATTCGCTCAGCTGACCGCTACACAACGCCCCATGAGCAATATGGATATGGCATACCCGACCTATGGGAAGCCTATGGAAAAGGTACTGGAAATAATCTGCCATACGTGGATGACTACCACGCATACGAGGTGGATAAAATATGGTATAATGGACAATTATTCATCAAAAAAAATAACACCTTATATAATATATTAGGAACCAATATTACAATACATTAAACAACTATGAAATTTACTCACTTACACGTACACTCACATTACTCTGTGCTCGACGGCATGAGCAAAGTACCCGATTTGGTGGATAAAGCCATTAAGATGGGTATGCCCGCTATCGCATTGACCGACCACGGATGCATGTATGGCATCAAGGAACTCCTTGACTACACTAAAAAAACTAACAAAAAACTCAAAGAGAAGGCGAAAGAAGAAGGTACCGAGTTTGTGCCTTTCATACCGATTGTAGGCGTAGAAGCCTACTGCGCACGTCGTAGTCGCTTGCAACGCGACAAAGACTTGAAAGCTGTGAATGCAGAAGGCAAAGCATATATCGTGGACCAAAGTGGTTGGCACCTGATATTGCTAGCCAAAAACATGCAAGGTTATCGCAATCTGTGTAGGATTGTGAGTGCTAGTTTTATGGAAGATAGTTACTATCGTCGTCCACGTATTGATCGCGACCTCTTGGAAGAGTTTCATGAAGGATTGATATGCTGTTCAGCCTGCTTAGGTGGTGAGTTGCCACAGAAGATTATGGAGGGTATGTCCGCTATGGGAGGTGAAAACGGAAATGTTAAAAGTGAAAACTTTTTTCAAGCCGCAGAGGAAACGATAGAGTGGTACAAGAACCTATTTGGCGAAGACTATTACATTGAGATTCAGCGCCATCAAACCACTAAGCCAGGAGCAGACCAGCACGTATATCAAGTACAGCGCGAAGTCAATCCCGTATTGGTGGAATTGGCAAAGAAGCATGGGGTAAAGGTGATAGCCACAAACGATGTACACTTTGTGGAGGAAGAACATGCAGAGGCACACGATCATTTGGTATGCGTGAGCACCAACCACTTTATTGACGATGAGAATCGCATGCACTACACCAAGCAAGAGTGGCTGAAATCACCCGAACAGATGGCAGAGATATTCAGCGATATCCCTGAAGCATTGGAGAATACACAAGAGATTGTGGATAAGGTGGAGATATACGACATTGACTCGGGACCAATCATGCCAAAATTCCCTATTCCAGAAGAGTTCGGCACTGAGGAGAGTTATCGCGATAAATTCACAGAGCAAGACCTATTTGAGGAGTTTACACGCGATGAGCACGGCAATGTGGTGCTCAATGAGGAGCAAGCCAACGAGAAAATCAAGAAATTGGGTGGATATGACAAACTATATCGCATCAAATTAGAGGCGGATTACTTGGCGCACTTGGCATACAAAGGTGCTCACGAGCGTTATGGCGAAACACTGACAGAGGAGCAAGAGGAGCGTATTAAATTTGAGCTGCATATCATGAAGACGATGGGTTTCCCTGGTTACTTCTTGATTGTGATGGACTTTATCCGTGCAGCACGTGAGGAGTTGAGTGTGAGCGTAGGTCCAGGTCGTGGTAGTGCAGCAGGGTCAGTAGTAGCATACTGCCTGAGAATCACCGACTTAGACCCATTAAAATACGATTTGCTGTTTGAGCGATTCTTGAACCCAGACCGTATCTCCCTACCCGATATCGATACCGACTTTGATGATGCTGGTCGTGGAAAAGTGTTGGATTGGGTGAGCGATAAGTATGGACATACACAGGTGGCACATATCATCACCTATGGTACGATGGCAACCAAATCTGCCATTGCGGATGTAGGACGTGTTCAACGTATCCCTTTGCCTCGCGTGAATGAAATTAAGAGTTATATCCCAGATCGCAGTTTCCCAGATAATATCAAAGATGAGAAAGGCAAATCGCCTAAGGTTAATCTTAAGAACTGCTACAAGTATGTGGATGAATTGCGCATGCTGCTGAATGGCGATGAACCACAAATTCGCAATATGCTCACCTACGCAGCACAGTTGGAAGATACGATCCGTCAAGTAGGTGTGCACGCCTGCGGTGTGATTATTGGTGCGGATGACCTGACTAAGTTTGCTCCACTAAGTACGGTGGAAGATCGCGAATCGGGTAAGCGTGTATTGGT
>CALCGX010000115.1 GCA_937901225.1 uncultured Bacteroidales bacterium
CATTGCGCGTAGCGAACGAACGCTCAGGATGGCGATGTGCATAATCATTGCGGCGTACACGATCATACATATTATGATAATGTGCATGATGATGATGACCCATACGGAAAGAGCAGTAAGGATAGTGGTAGTGGTGCCAATAGCAGTGATCCCAATACAGGAAAGGATCTACGCAATAGTATGGACGCCACCAACCTGGCCAATATCCCCAATAATATGGCGAGTGCCAGCATACCCATGATGTTCCCCAGAACCAATCATAAATCAATGGTCTATAGATATACACTGGTTCGATGATATAATCGGCACCATAGATATACTCGTCGCCTACCACCTGTACGGTGATTTGGTCATTGGCATCCTTCTCTACGAAGATAGAGGCCACATCTTGGTAAATATCCTTTGCTAATACGGCTTGGATGACCACGAGGTGGCGGTTGTTATCGGCTGTCTCGATGACGCGCAAATAGTCTACTTCTCCATCGCCATTGAGGTCGAGGTTGGAGAATGCCGAATCAGGATTATTGAGCAACTGCTCAAATTGCTCCAAGTCTTTGGCTTGTCCAAAGAGCGTTGCTACCGTCTTGAGATCGAGGTTTTCGGATATGTCGGACGAAGTGGCACTGACTGTCACCGTCTCGTCTGCCAAAGCAGAATATGGAACCAAGAGTAAGGAACCAAGAGCCAGGATGAATAAAAATACTCGTTTCATATTACACTAAGTTTAGATTGTGATGCATTTTCTCCTTCTTGGTGCGCATATAACGCAGGTTATATGGATTAGGAGCTATCTCTATTGGAATATTCTCTACAATTTCTATGCCAAAACTCTCCAAGCCAATTCGTTTGATAGGGTTGTTGGTCATCAAGCGGAGCTTGTGTGCGCCCAATTGTTGCAATATCTGTGCCCCTACTCCATAATTGCGCTCATCGGGTTGGAAGCCCAGGTGCACATTGGCTTCAACGGTGTCATCACCTTGCTCTTGGAGCTTATATGCACGAATCTTGTTCATCAATCCGATGCCACGTCCCTCTTGATTCATATAGACGATGATACCCTTGCCTTCTTTCTCCACCATCTGCATAGCTTTGTGGAGTTGCTCGCCACACTCGCAGCGCTTTGAGCCAAAGATATCGCCTGTCATACACGACGAGTGTACACGGCAGAGGATTGGTTCATCCGCTTGCCATTCGCCTTTCACCAAGGCAATATGCTCCAGTCCAGTTGTCAACTCGCGGAAAGGTGTGAGCATAAAGTCGCCAAACTCGGTAGGCAGACTAACTGTCTCACCACGCTCCACAAGGGCAGTTGACAGTTGAGAGTTGAGAGTTGACAGTTGACAGTTGGCATCCTCGGTATGCTGCATTCTATAGGCAATCAGATCCTTGATAGAGATTAAACTCAATCCGTATTCCTCAGCCACTTTCTCCAGTTGTGGCATACGTGCCATGGTGCCGTCCTCATTCATAATCTCGATGAGTGCAGCCACTGGTTGCAAGCCCGCCAAGCGTGCTAAATCCACAGCTGCCTCGGTATGTCCAGCACGTTGTAGCACACCACGCTCCTGCGCATAGAGCGGATTGATATGGCCTGGGCGACCGAATGTCTGTGGCGTAGAAGCAGGGTCAGCCAATGCGCGGATAGTTGCCGCACGGTCCTCCGCACTCACACCAGTGGTACATCCCTCCAGCTTATCTACGGTCACAGTGAATGGGGTGCCCAACATCGAGGTGTTGTTCGACACTTGGTGCACCAAATCCAGCTCTGCACAGCGTGTCTCAGGCAGTGGCACACATAGTACGCCCCTTCCATGCTGGAGCATGAAGTTGACCTTCTCAGGAGTTATCTTCTCTGCAGCGATGATGAAATCGCCCTCATTCTCACGATCTTCATCATCCACCACGATCACGAACTTACCTTCGCGAATATCTTCGATTGCTTTTTCTATTGTATCCATCATATCTATTTATGTTTTACGAATATACGTTTTACTAATTTAACTACTTTTATTTTGATATACCCCAAGTATTTCATCCACACTTCGGGGTTAAACAATGCTGAGTCCGTAGCTGCTTTGTAGGTCAAGAATATACCGATTGGCAGCAATACCATCGAACTGAGCCACATACCCGCCCAGCAGGGCCATAATGCTTCACGCGCCATCTTATAGCCGGTATTGTCGATGATATAATAGATGATAAACATCACCACCGAAATCACCACAGGCGCTCCCAATCCTCCCTTACGCGTAATAGCTCCCAATGGTGCACCGATAAAGAAGAAGATTAGGCATGCGAATGCCAATGTAAATTTGCGATACAGCTCAATCTCATGCTTGCGTATATAGCGCTGGTAGTCATTGAGCATCAAGGCATTGTAATCAATCTGGTCGCGTTGGGCTTTGGCTTTCTCTATGGCAGCCGACAGGGCACGATAACGCTCGTCGTCGGAGAAGTGGCGATAGAGCGAATCCACATTATAGGTAGCATACTGCTCCTTAGCTCCCTCCCACATGTCCACATCACGATTGGCGACACGCTCACGACCAAAATAGCGATTGCTCACCATAGTTTGGCTCTGCTCGTGGCTTCGGTCGTGCGCCAGATGTTGCACCGAGTCGATGGACTGCACCAACTCCACCACATCCTTCGCCACATGCTGGTCTGCCAGCACATCCTCGTTGTAGCGGTCGAACTCCATATCAAAGTCGATGAGCATCTGCTTCTGCGCAAAGCTCTCGCGACGGTATGGGATATTCTTCTCAGAGTGTGTAGCGCGTTGTTGGTTGCGATCAAGGTTCTCAAATGACTCGCCACTATATAGGTGCAAGATCAGATACTTCTTGTCATCGGTAAAGAAGATACGCCCTGAATCAGCCACCATGACACTGGCATTGCGGAAGCCCTCGGAGTAGTCGTAGATCATCATATCGTAGAGCATACCCGTCTGCGGTGCCTTGCGACGGACGTAGATATTGTAGCCCTCGATACCGTCGTAGAACTCGCCCTGCGGAATATCCAATTCAGGTGATTTCTGCTTGAGCGAGAAGATCAGCGCCCATAGTTTGACTTGCGACACGGGCAAGACATAGTTGGAGAACATAAACGCCCCAACCGATACAAATGCGATGGCTATGGCCAACGGACGCATGATACGGAAGAGGCTCACGCCAGCCGCCTTCATAGCGGTGAGTTCGAACTTCTCGCCCAGGTTGCCGAAGGTCATCAGCGAAGCCAATAGGATAGCCAGTGGCAATGCCAATGGCACCACCGAGGTGACAGCATAGATAAAGAACTCCGCCAGCACTTTGATTTCGACGCCCTTACCAACGAGGTCCTTGACATGCATCCATACAAACTGCATGAGCAGAATGAAGACGCATATCAAAAACGTCATCACGAGCAAGCCCAAAAACTGCTTGAGCAAGTATATGTCAATTTTCTTTATCACCCTTTCAAATTATCCGATACAAAACTGAGTGGCAACAGGTCTGTTGCTTTATGGAAGACATAACATCCCTCTTCGCCGTATAGTACCACTTGCATATCTTGTCCATAGCGGTGCTCGGTCTCCAACATCACTTGTCGGCAAGCGCCACATGGGGTGCCCGCCTGCTTAGTGAAGTGTCCGTTGGTGTAGCATGCAATCGCCAACGCCTTGACTGGCGTATGGGGGTGATTGGCATTGGCTGCAAACAGGGCAGTACGCTCGGCGCAGATACCGCTTGGGTATGCTGCATTCTCTTGATTGGCGCCAGTGATGATGGTACCATCATTGAGCAAGGCTGCTGCACCTACATGGAAATGCGAGTAAGGGCAATAGGCATCTTGCGTCTTTTGCTTGGCAATCTCCACCAGTTGGCGGAGCTCCGCATCAAGTTCATCCACTGTGCAAGCAGTGATCTGGGTTTGCAATGTAATTTCTTTCATATCGTATCTGATTTTAATAATTTACTTATCTCTGCCAACTGTAAACTATAAACTGTTAACTATAAACTGTCAACTGTCCTCACAGCATGATCTTATGCGCTTCAGTGCCTGCATGCAGCAAGTAGCATCCGCTATTCAGCTCACAGTCCACGGCCTCTTTGCCTGCTTCGCAGCTGTAGATCAATGCGCCATTGAGCGAGTAGATGCTGAAGGCTTGCCCCTGTGGATATACGGTCAATGTGTATCCATCAACGGTATATGTCAGGTAGGATTCATTGCCTTTCACGGACTCTACAGCTGTAGGCACGTCGCCGCGGAAGCGCACGTTCATACGTGCTGGGGTTCCGCTTGGTGTAGCATATGGCATCACGTAGCACTCAAATGGATGCAAGACGGTTGTGGTGTTCTGCAAAATGAAATTCGAAGTACCGCGCAACATATATACTGGCTCCTCCAATATCTGATCTTGCAACGTGGTATTACCAGCCATTTGCATCTCAAAACTGATTGGTAACGCCTCAAACGAGGTACTCAACTTGTTCCATGATTCTTCACTATAGAAGGTAATGATCTTATCACGATAGTACTCGTCTTTGAATTGAATGATATAAGGGGTATGAGCATCCACCACTTGAGTAAAACCAAAGACAACCTCCTTGTTCTCGATGCCATAAGGTTTTGCTAAGTAGTAATGTCCTCCACTGAATATACTCCATGCGTTCAAGTCATATTCCACACCATCCTCCAATACGGTCACGCGATCTACTTCAAATGGCAGATACAAGGTCTCCCACACATTTGGAGTGAATAGACGTCGGTAGTAAATGCCCGCTACCAATGTATCTTCTGTAGTATGTACACCATTCGCACCTAACGCGGTGTTATAGTGATAGATATTGAGGCAGGCATCAACAAAACGGCTCTTGAGTTTCGACCAATTAGTAGCCACTTTATAATCATCCATCGCCTCGCAACTGATATAGAAAGAAGCGCTAGTACTTTCAAAAACCTTTTCACCTAACGTAGGGGAAGTTAATGGTAGAAGCGTAAATCTATTTACCTTATTACAATTATAGAATGCACGATCTGCTATATCAGTAACCCCCTCTGGAATGACAACTTCGCCTGCAATCTTGGTATCTTGTGCAAACGCACGATTACCGATATGCTTCAACTGTTCTGGTAGGGAGATGCTGGTAAGAGCAGTACACTTGTAGAACGCATAGTCGCCAATCTTAGTCATCTCGTCAGGCATGTTGATTGTCTTAATATTATCACGTACACCATACCATGGCACATCGGTATCAGCTGCATAATCGTACATATCGCCTGTACCAGTGATGGTCAGCACACCGTCTGCATATTCCCAGAAGAGGTTATCACCGCACATCTGAATTGGTGCACAGCCCTCTTCCACGAACTCGCTTACATATTGTGCCCAATCGGATGCCTCGTATGCTGAAAGTGTGCCACAAGGGAGGTAACAGAGGGGGGAAGATGTAAAGACTGGCGAATATCCTAATACATTCTCTCCTAATGTAGGAGGAGTTGTTGCTTCTACATAGATTGTATCAAGAGAAGTGCAATCCTTGAAAGCCATTTTCCCAATAGTAGTTACACTTTTAGGAATGGTAAACGATGAGAACAAAGAACAATTATAGAATGCTTGCACTCCAATACTTGTCACACTATTAGGAATTGAAATAAAAGGAAGAGAAGAGCAACTATGAAAGGCATGATCTGCAATAGTCATTACAGTATTAGGGATAGTAATTGAAGCAAGAGACTTGTTACTTGCAAAAGCCCATCTATCAATAGTAGTTATGCCATTAGGAATAATCGTATTTTTACAACCAGTAACTAAAACGTTTGTTGCTGTTTCAATAATTGCATTACAATCATTACGACTATCATACATTGTATTATTATTGTCTACCACTATTGAAACGATAGAGGAGCAACCTTGGAAAGTTCCCCTGACAATACTTGTCACATTTTCAGGAATAGTTATTGAGGTAAGAGAAGAACAAAAACCAAAAGCAAATTGTCCAATACTCGTTACGCTTTTAGGGATAGTGATAGAAGCGATGGAAGAGCATTGACGGAAAGCTTCTTCTCCAATGCTCGTTACTGGACCATCGAAGGTAATCGTACCTACTCCATTTTCGTAAGTATTGCTTACGATATTAGCACCAAAGACATCAGTTGCATATGGAGTGACGATACTATCATTAGAAGAGGTGTAGGTAATTTGCCATGTAGGGTCAATAGGTTCTACAGTCTTATCACCTACATTTAATGTATAACAAGCATAGCCGTTTTCACCGACATAGAGATATAGTTTAGCAGTATTGTTATCAATTATATCAACTGAAGGTACAGCAGTGCGGTAACCATTTGTATTAGAACCCATACCATTGTGTGGGAAGTACCATAGTGGCTCCATACCAGAGAATGCACGGTTTTCGTCAGCAAACTTATAGAGAGCAAAAGTAGAAGGTACGTTGTGAGTGCTGTAAGTAGCAGCCATCAATAGGAAGTACTCCTCGCCGACTTGGAACTCTATCAGACCATTGAGGTGACCACTATTTATAGAAATAGTATCACCATTGCTATTCCATACGTTTGTGCCTGTAGGGACGTTGATAAAGTCATCCAGCAACATGCCATCTCCGTCAAAAAGCATCGGCAGGGTACTAGCACCATCTACGTAGAAGAGTTCACCAAGTTCGTCTTGTGGAAAAATTTGAGGAGCTGTACCAAAGTTCTCCGTTTCAATGAACAAAGACTCATCTATTTCTGCGTTAAGCGCACAATTAATCTGCTCGCCATAACCAACAACACCGTTCTT
The DNA here is from genome assembly GCA_937901225.1 of uncultured Bacteroidales bacterium. Classification (GTDB taxonomy): domain Bacteria; phylum Bacteroidota; class Bacteroidia; order Bacteroidales; family Paludibacteraceae; genus Colicola. The sequence goes on from CALCGX010000115.1 coordinate 6,782, forward strand.
AATCAACCAACGATATACATTCCATGATTGCGCATCCGCGGCCATAACAACACCGTTCTTGGTCACGTCACCAGCTACACCGAATGCGTCGAAACGGAATTGTACTTGATCCAAACTAGGGTTATCCCAAAGAACATCCTCTATAAGTTTGGTGCAAACACCTGTCTCAAGATCAACAATATAAATAAAGAATGTTTGGCATCTAGTAGCACCACCTGTTGTACAAGCACCTATCAAGCAGTTGCCCGCTTGATCGAACTTAATATCGTTATAACCAAATATCACACCGCTTTTCCACTCACCCATTTCTTCATCATACACTTCAAACAAATGCTCACCAGTAATCTTAATAGGATCAAGCATATGACCAGTGGCACCATCAACGCGAATTAAAGACTGTGTTTCACGATTGATAAAGTACATAATACCATCCTTAGCAGCCATACCGCGAACGAACAAAGAATCAGTCTGAGCTAGTTTATTAGCAGCGAAGTTACCCTCTATATTGGAAATAACCCAATCATTAGTAAGGGTGTACTTTTCATTGCGAATAGGATATTCGTATGTATCTCTCTTAGGACCTGGAGCTAACTCTATACCAGCAATATCACCTTCAAATTGGAACGCGCCGTCGTATTGAGAAGCAACAGCAGTGATGGAAACATTTGTCCCTACAGGAAAGGCGATAGGGTCAACTACCATATAATGACCTTTGACCTTATTAGAGCCCCCCCGTTCTGCAACGTAGATATTGCCATAGGAATCATACTCTGCAACATATACACCTTGCACAGAAACACGTTGACCAAAATACTTAAGCGGATTAGCACATAAATCTGTCAACGTTGTAACGATAGGCTCTGCTAAGGTTGCTGGCTCTGAAGATTCGACGACTGCATCATTCAACTGAGGAGAACCCGCGAAAGAACCACGAATACCTTTAGCAATAATCTTAGTACCTACTTCAGGAATCAATCTTGTACTATCATTAGGAATATAGACACGGAAACCGCCTGTAATATCTTGTATAAACACGTTGCCATAACGTACCCAATTCACAACACCTGAAATCTTAGTCTCAACACCTTCTTCCATATTCCAAACCTCTGCGATTGTTGGGATGTACTCTACCCACTTAGCATAGAGCGTGCCTGTAGTTTCGCTATTGACTGTGGTCACTTTCTTACCAGAGAAGTCTGGTGTGGTGTACCAACCTGCAAAAGTATAGCCTTCACGGTATGGAGCGTTGAGAACAAACTCCTCTGTTGGATTGGTTGGATTCGCAAAACCACTCTTCCAATATGGTTGATAAGCCTCTACAGTGCTTACACCACATATAGTATAATCAGCAGAAATTGGCCAACTTGTGCGCATGCCATCAATAAAGAAAGCTTGCAAGTTGTAACGCAAGAAAGATGCATTAGAAGAAGGCAATGTTTGACCTTGCTCAGTACATTTAGCATCCATGTAGGTTACCAACCACTCGAATTTTGCCTTGAAGTTCTCATCTGCGATGAAGTCCAAAGCCATGGTACCTGCCTGTGTTGGAATACCATTAGCCACATTTGCCTTGAGATCTTCTAAGTTACCCCAAGTCTTTGATGTACCACTAAATGCGTTCCACACAGCATTTAATTCGTTATACATAGTTTGTGGGGTTTCCCATTCGCTTTGTACACCTCCGTTGAGGACGTAAGTGATTGCAGCTGATGCTGGTGGACAATCCTCCACGAAACTACCTACTTGGTTTGCCCAATCGGATGATTGGTAAGTTGCTAGTGTACCGCAAGGGATAACGCAGACAGGAGAAGGAGTATCCATAAACACAGAACGATCTTGTAATACAGGAGGAGTGGTTGCTTCGAGATGGATTGTATCAAGAGAAGAGCAACCCCAAAAAGCCTCATAGCCAATGCTCGTAACGCTGTTGGGGATAGTGATAGATGTGAGGGAGGAGCAATACTCGAAAGCATAATCTCCAATGCTCGTTACGCTGTTACCAATAGTGACAGAAGTCAAACCAGAGCAATCGTCGAACGCCCAATCTCCAATACTGGTGGTTGTATTAGAAGTAGTAACCTCAGTTATTTGATCCTGGAATAGCAGCCATGGTTGGGTATCTTTGGTGTAATCATACATATCACCCGAACCTGTGATAGCAATTGTCTTACTTGCCTCATCGTAAGCCCAATACAAGTTGTCACCACATTGACCAGATATAGTTAGTGCAAACTCTGCAGTTAAGATCGTATCTTGTGTTAAAACAAGCGTACGTGGGTTATCTGTATTGCCGTCACTCCATTGAGTAAAATGATATCCGTAATTTGGATTGGCAGAAATTGTCACCTCATCTAGATACTCTGCAGAAGATACACCACTCACCATTCCTTGCTCATCATTGCAGAGTAATGTGATACTATATAAATTCTTGTCAAACTGAGCTGTATATGTAGTATCTTGTGTTAAAACAAGAGTACGAGGATTGTCGGTATTACCATCAGACCATTGTACAAAATGGTAGCCATAGTTAGGAATAGCAGTAAGGGTAACGGTATCGCCTACGAGATAGGTGCCAGCACCAGTGACTTGACCTTGCGCTGCGTCGTATTCCACTGTGACGGTGCGGTCGTTGGTGCTCTGTGTGCGGAACTCGCCAGAATAAGATTGCAAGGTGTTGCCACTTCTGTCTTGGATAAGCAGTTCGTAGGTGTAGTTAGACCCCTCATCCAATCCAGTAACAGTGAAGGCAAAACCATTAGCCGTTTGCGCTGCAGCAGGGGCATTGTGCTGACCATTGCGTGAAGGCGCGAAGGCAATGCCTGTCAATTGACCATTGGCGTTGAAGGTCAGCGTGCAGAACACTTCGCCATCTTTGCTGATAGCGAGGGTATAGCTATCGGCAGAACTATTGGTTGGCCAGATAAACTCTGCATCGTTGAACGATGGAGTGACTACAATGGTGTCAGTAGGAGTGGTTTCTGCTTCGATACACTCAATGTATTTGAAATTACCAAAGATTACATCCAAGAGATACACGCGTTGATTATCACAAGGTACATGCAAGAAGGCGTTGTAGTTAGCAAACGAGGATTCGTATGCTGTAGGTGGCTCCATTGCAAAGCAATAGATATCGTATAACTTGGTGCAACCAGCAAAGGCATTTTCACCGATTGATTTTACAGAAGCAGGTAATGTAATTTCGTTGAGAGCAGTACAACCAGAGAAGGCATTTTTTCCAATAGTTTCTATCTTACCACTAAGCATTACTGAAGTAAGAGAAGAGCAACTTTCAAAAGCATAATTTTCTATACTCTTCACATTATTTCCGATAGTAATAGAGGTGAGTGAAGGGCAAGAAGAGAAGGCATTAGCAGCAATAGTTTCTACGCTATAGTCTGTATAATTGTGCGTAACTACTGATGGTATTACAACATCATTTGAATATTTATCATTCTTAGCGATAACTTTTACGACTGGTCTTGTATAAGATCCTCCTATTTCAACGCTCTTGATTTCCCATGTTGCGGAAGAGTTGGTACATACATATTTCCATGCTATACGGCAATTTTCTTTTAGATTTTCTGCAGGTATATCTACAGTCGTAGTAATAAAACTCCATGCGCTAGTGCCATATGTTATGGGGATTTCTGTCCAAGTGGCAGTAGCCACATCACCATTAAAGTCATTGGAAACCCAACAGGTGTATTGCGCTTTTTGATCAGCAGTTGAAGGAACAGATGCTTTAGGACCAAACGCGTGTGAGAATGTGAGTGTTGCAGATGAATGTTTGGATAAATCCAATGCTGGAGAAATTAGCCAATCTTCGTTGGAATAAGTTCTTGAGTCTGCGTCGTTATATCCACTCATTTTTGCCCCATATTGACTATCGTAGCGCCATGTTTGAGTACCTGTGACAGATATATTTGTAAATGCATTAAAATCATCTTCTGTTGTTAATTGTTTCGACAAAAGTTCTTCACCTATAATATACTGATAGCATATATCGTTGTAATAAAATGTATCAATATATTGTATATTCTTAAACATTCCCCATACACTATCTGCCTTGTAATTAGCAATTGATTCGAATGGTACATATAGAGTTGCATTATCATACGCATCAGTCTGGAATGAAGATGTAGATAATTCAGGGGGAGTTAGTGCTTTGCAATATATTGATTTAAGGGAGGAACAAGAAGTGAATGCATACTCTCCAATGCTTGTCACACTTTTACCAATAGTTACCGAGGTCAAAGAAGAGCAACCCCAGAAAGCACTCTTTCCAATGCTTGTCACGCTGTTAGGGATAGTGACAGAAGTAACTAAAGGACGACAGTCTATAATAGTATCATTTCTTATAAGCAAACCATCAGCATCTACATCTACGAAATCTGCACCCCAATAATTGTTGGTTAGTGCATCTAAAGTACTGTTATTTACGAAATCATCCTTTACAAATATACAGTCATTAAAAGCATACACTCCAATGCTTGTTACGCTACTAGGGATAGTCACGGAGGTCAAAGAAGAGCAACCCCAGAAAGCACTCTTTCCAATGCTCGTCACGCTGTTAGGAATGGTAATGGAGGTTAAAGAAGAGCAATGTTGGAAAGCACTCTCTCCTATACTTGTGATGCTGTTAGGAATGGTGACAGTAGTTAGCGATTCGCACCTTGCAAATGCTCCTTCTTTAATAGTTGTCACGCTGTTCGGAATAGTGATATAGGTCAACGAATTGCAATTGTAGAAAGCCCAATTTCCAATGTTTGTTACGCTGTTAGGGATGGTGATAGATTTGAGATAAACGCAATCAGAGAAAGCATCATTTGCGATTAATCGTGTATTGTTTTTGATAGTATAAGATGTTCTCAGCGTCTCTGCTTTAATAAGGCAGTTGCTTATATATAGCACTCCCTTTTCCCAATTCGAATCAGTGTTATATACGCCAGTTCTATGGAAAGCATTAGTTCCAATGCTTATGACGCTATTGGGGATAATAATAGAGGTGAGGGAAGAGCAATCATAGAAAGCACCATCTCCGATGCTTGTCACGCTTTCACCGATAGTCACAGAGGTCAAAGAAGAGCAATTATCGAAAGCATAATCTCCAATGCTCTTTACTTCATCACCGATTATGTACTCAGTAACTTGTGAGCCAAATATATGGGAAATGTTATAAGAAGAAGAATAGGCTTTACTTAAAATCGCATCTGAGTTGATCGTTACAGAGTTCAAAGAAGAACAATTATCAAAAGCTCCCTCTCCAATGCTTGTTACGCTGTTAGGGATAGTGATGGAGGTAACGATAGAACGACAGTCTATAACAGTATCATTTCTTATAAACAAGCCATCAATCTCTATATCTGCAATTGTTGCACCCCAATAATTGTTAGCTACTGCATCTAGAGTACTATTATTTATGAAATTATCTTTTATAAATGCGCAAGCATAGAAAGCGCTCTCTCCAATGCTTGTAACACTGTTAGGGATAGTGATAGAGATGAGGGAGGAGCAATCGTAGAAAGCATTATCTCCAATGCTCGTTACATCATCACCGATGATATACTCAGTAACTTGCGAGCCAAATATATGGGAAAAGTTGGAATCTGATGAATAGTCTTTGCTCACAATAGCATCTGAATTGATTGTCACAGAGGTCAAAGAAGAGCAACCGTAGAAAGCTGCATATCCAATGTTTGTCACGCTATTGCCGATAGTAACAGAGATCAAAGAAGAGCAACCATAGAAAGCAGCACGTCCAATGCTCGTCACGCTACTAGGGATAGTCACAGAGGTCAAAGCGGAGCAACTATAGAAAGCATTATCTCCAATGCCTTTCACCTCATCACCTATGATATACTCAGTAACTTGTGTGCCAAATATACTGGACACATTAGAGTCGGATGAATAGGATTTGCTTACAATTGCATCTGAGTTGATAGTCACAGAGGTCAACGAAGAGCACTCATAGAAAACATACTCTCCAATACTCGTTACGCTATTGGGAATGGTGATGGAAGTGAGGGTGGAGCAATATTGGAAAGCATCATCTCCAATACTCGTTACGCTATTGGGAATGGTGATGGAGGTCAGCGAATAGCAACGATAGAAAGCACCTTCTCCAATGCTCGTAACCCTATTGGGGATAGTAATAGATATGAGTGGGCAACGATCGAAAGCTCCAAATCCAATGCTCGTTACTGGGCCATCGAAGGTAATTGTACCTACTCCATTTTCGTAAGTGTTGCTTACGATATTTGCGCCAAAAACATCGGCTTGGGTAGGAGTCACAATATTGCCATCGGTAGAGGTATAAGTAATTTGCCAAGTAGGGTCGATTGTTGGCGTGTCTTCTTGCCACTTTGCATACAATGTGCCTGTCCAATGGGCGGGGATAATTGTTAAAGAAGAACCTGAGAACGCCGGATTATCATACCAACCTAAGAATGTTAATCCTTCTGGGTGAGTAGGAGTAGGCAATGTATATGCACTGGTTACATAGGTTGGCAATAGCACCATACCATGTGCCACTTGAAAAGTAGGTCCCCAAGCAGCAGGCTGACCTGCTGTAGAGAAATCAACATTGTAAGTACCACTACCATTTTGTTCAAAAAACGCTGCAATACTATAACGCCAGTTAACTTCTGTACCGCTATTAAGAGCTGCAACAATGGTAGGATTAGAAGCAGAAGTAGATACTATATAATCTGCCAGCCATTTCCAACCAGCAGATTCGTCCAGCATCATTTCATTGACAAACTTACCTCTTGTCTGAAACCCGCGAAACAAGAATCCACTTATGTTACTTGGATAAAAAGCATCTATATCGCTAGTAGGAGTGTCAAAATAGGATGTATATCTATTCATAAATTGTAGCATCAGATCACTCTGACTAGGCACTTCTATACTGGAAGTATTCACCTCACCACCATTCAACTCCCATGTGATAGTATTAGATGGTTCGGGTTCTGGTTCGGGATCGTCAGTTGCATTAGGATCGGCGTTATAGAGCGCCACACCGTGCTCTACGCCGTAGCGGTCGTAGGTATAGACAGCTATCGTGATGTCATCCAGCGAACCAAGCGAAGAGGTATTGAACGACTTGTCATATACCACAGCTTGCAAATACTGAGGGTTGCTAGTAGCAGTATTCACCCCTGTACCTTTAGGATAGGCATACACCGTAAAGCGCTCAGCCGTAGCATGTTGCCAAGTAAGCGTAGAGCCCGATACTGTAAGATTAGTAGGGGCTGCCAAAGCGGTGTTTGATTTCCAATCCATAGGTGGTGTGAGAGCCATGTGTGTGAAATGTGATTCTGCCAGTTCCTCTGACATTTGCAAATACGATGTCGTATTATAGAATACGGCTCCAGTATAGCCAGAAGATAAGTTTTTACGGTTGGCATCTAGTTCACGCTGGATTTCCACATATCCATCACTATATCCACTATAATAAGTTCCATCATTCTTTTGGATAGCTTTGTATGTCGCAAGAGAGGGGAAATGATGTACTCGTTTCTGATTTGGCAATTGGTTAGAGAAGTGCTCACATACAGATGTAGACCACCACTGACAAAGCACGTCATAGTCCTGTGCAGCGACTTGGGTTGACCAGTAGATTTGTGGGTTGACATAGTCCACATAACCGCCTTTGATCCATTCTACGGTGTTGCAATATAGGACATTGTAGATATCGGATCCAGAGATACCAGATGGCAGAGAGATGCCATATGCACTAGCTGCTTTGGAATCGGTAGTCCAGATACCACCTGGGCCCATACCAAAACGCACCCATGGTTTTACGACTTGGATACTATCGTACATAGTTTTGATGACCTTGTCCACATTGCTGCGACGCCAGTCGTCTATCTTATTACCATTGTTGTTAACATCAATTACTTCAGATGCCCTATAGTGCAATGCTTGAGCGACACTATCTTGATTGGTCGTACCGCCGTAAGCATAGAAATAGTCATCCATCACAAGACCATCTACATCATACTTATTGATAATCTCCATGAGGACCTTCACCACATAAGCACGCGACTCTGGATAACCAGGATCAATCAAATAACCCGAGAAAGAGCTATTATTGTATTTTATGAGCCAATCTCCCGCATTGTCCCACAACATGTCCGTCGCTGCTAATGTACTAGTAGACGCACGGAATGGATTCACCCATACGTGCAACTCCATACCACGTTTGTGCGCCTCATCAATAGCAAATTGCAGTGGATCATAGCCAGGATCTTTACCGCGAGTACCAGTAAGTGCAATAGACCATGGCTCGTAGGAAGATTGGTACATTGCATCGCACAAAGAGCGAACTTGAAAGCATACGGCATTCAAGTTGCCAGCCTTCATCTTGTCAAGGATGTCAATTAGCTCTTGCTTTTGTTGCTCGCGAGTAGCATCGTTAGTAGCTTTGGTCTTGGGCCAGTCGATGCCTGATACGGTAGCCAACCATGTAGCACGGAACTCGTGTTTTGGAGTAGAAGCACCCATCGTCAAATACGACAAACAGAGCACAACACAGAGTGTAAAGATCTTTTTCACTAAATTTGGTATTTTGTAGTTATTATTAGCATCTATTTCGCCATTTTACACAAATAGCGCGCAAAATTACTACAAAAAACGCACATATGCAAGTAAAATGAGTTTTTTTTCAAAAAAATGGCAGGAAAACGGAAAACGGAAAAGTGAAAGTGGAAACAGGAAAGCCACCACCGATGGACATCGCAGTAGCAACGAAGTGGTTTCGAGGGGTAGCGTCAGCAAAAATTACGCCCACAGATAGGGCACATATATGCCACAGATGTGCCACAGATGTGCTACAGTGGTCGCGAAATGGTCGCGTAGCCCGAAGAAAACTTGTAATACAGAATTTGCAAATATGTAAAATTATTAGTAACTTTGCAGCAAATATACAAAATTGGCATTATGGAGTATCGTTTTTCAGGAAAGAGTGGCTTGCGGTTGCCACTGGT
>CALCGX010000116.1 GCA_937901225.1 uncultured Bacteroidales bacterium
ACGTAGGATATACGTAACATATACGTAAGATATACGTAGGATAATCGGGTTGTTATCGAAGGAACTCCGTGTCTTCTTCTTGCCTTCGCCAAATGATTGTGCTAACGCCACCATGCCATTGCTAGTCTGTCGCTAATCGAAAACGTTTGCGCTGATATTTTTATTTTTTTTCTCAAGTGCCCTTGCGCGTGTAAAAAAAAAGTAGTACCTTTGTGCCCGATTTTGAAAAATACATGTCATGACAGAAAAACGCAACTTGTCCTTTGGACAGCTATTTAACCTCAGTTTTGGATTCTTTGGAGTCCAAATTGCTTATGCACTCCAGAGTGCGAATATCTCTCGTATTTTTGCCACTTTAGGTGCTGATCCTCACCAACTTTCATTCTTCTGGGTACTTCCTCCATTGATGGGTATGTTGGTGCAACCCCTTGTAGGTAAATACTCTGACAAGACTTGGAATCGCCTTGGTCGTCGCAAACCTTACCTTATCGTTGGTGCACTCATCGCTGTGGCTGTAATGTTGCTCTTGCCTAATGCAGGTAACTTCACCTTTACACAATCCCTCTTCCTCGGTCTCAACGCAGCCATGTGGTTTGGATTGTTCTCCCTTATGTTCCTGGATACTTCTATCAATATTGCTATGCAACCATTCAAGATGATGGTTGGCGATATGGTGAACGAGGAGCAAAAAGGTCGCGCTTATTCTATCCAATCATTCCTCTGTAACGCAGGTTCGTTGGCAGGGTATTTGTTCCCTTATTTGTTCGCTTGGATTGGTATAAATGATATTGCTCCAGAGGGAATTATTCCTGATTCTGTGAAGTGGAGTTTTTATGTTGGTGCTGCTATCCTTCTGCTCTGCGTACTTTATACTTTCGTGACTGTCAAGGAGATGAATCCAGAGGAATATGCTAAGTTCCACGGGCTTAACGCCAAGAAAGACGAGAAGAAAGAAGACCCAAGTTTCATCAAACTGCTCATCAATGCACCTTCTACCTTCTGGACTGTTGGTTTGGTACAGTTCTTCTGCTGGGCGGCTTTCCTCTTCATGTGGACATATTCCAACGGTGCTATCGCTACCCAATGTTTTGGCTGGGATGGTGCATCTGCGGCAGTAAAAGAATTCCAAGTTGCTGGTGGTTGGGTCGGCGTTTGCTTCGCTATCCAAGCCGTTGGCTCTATGCTTTGGGCTTTGATTATGCCAACCCTCGAGAAATACTTCCACAACAAGGGTACATATGCTATCTCATTGATTGTAGGTGCGTTAGGCTTTATCTCTACCTTGTTTGTAACCAACCAACTCGTATTGCTCGTTTCGTATGCGTTCATTGGCGCAGCATGGGCAGCAATGTTGGCAATGCCATTCACCATTTTGACCAACTCGCTCAAGGGTGACAATATGGGTTACTATCTTGGTTTGTTCAATTGTACTATCTGTTTGCCTCAGATTGTGGCGGCATTGATTGGTGGTGCAATCCTTAAGTATATATGCGCGGGCTCGCAAGTAGGTATGTTGGTGGCTGCTGGTGTACTCCTCATCCTCGGCGCTATCAGCGTAGTCCTCATCAAGGAAGGCAAAAAATAATCTCATTTGACTAATTTGACCAATTAGCCCAATTTGACTAATAACAACTAAAACAATAATTATTAATTTTATAACATGATGAAAAACAAACTTTTTTGTTCCTTGCTTTTCACTCTGATTATCGGCTCTTTGTTGGTTTCTTGCAAACCAGAAGTTGAGGTATTTGAGTCTAGCAAGAAGATTGCTAACGCAACTCTAATAGGAGGGGTTGATTCTGCTCGGTCCGTCTGTTTTGTAGATGGTACTACCATGAAGGTCATTGAGTACAAATTTTTGCCTGATTATGTGGCAACTCGTACTGAATGTGTTTTTGGAGATGGAGTGTATAGTACTAGTAGTATGAAACTTTCCTACGAAATTGAGCATGCAAAAAATAATGTTGGATTAAACATTATTTTTACTCCTGAGAATGTTGAAAATGAACCATTCAAGGTGTATTTTAATGAAGATGCAATGGTTGAAAATGGTACTGATACCATTGTTGATAAGTTGTTGAGATATGCTAAGTTGGAAAGTATTGTCGAAAAATTACCAAATACTACTTGGCACTATAAAGATTCTACCAATTGGACAGATGTTATTCGCGTGTTTGATCATCTCCAAATTGATACGGTCTTAAAACCTGTAATGGGAATTGTAAATGGTAGACCTGGAATCGTGCGTGTGGATACTATTTTCCAAACGGATTCTATCTTTAGAGATAGCATTCATGTTATAGGAACGAAGACTTATACTCATATTGAATGGAACTTTGCTCGTGACGAACAATCTTTTAGCCAAAAGGGAAGTTATTCGTATGAATATTCGGAATATACGAAAGATTCTGTAAAAGTGGATTCTGCTTCAAAACTGATAAATAAAGATTTCCGTTGGGGATTATATACAATCACAACAGAACGTCGTTTTGGTATTAGAACTATTTCTGACGATGCTAATAAAGAAGTGGAGGATTTGGCAATATCTCAATTTATGATGCCAATAACTAACAAAGTTGATACCATCAAGGTTGATACTGTCGGGTATACAATGATACTTGGAGGAAAAACTAAATTTGAACTGAAAAAATAATCATTGAAATGAAAAATAATATTTCACATCGCGTGTCTAAAGCATTGCTTGCGTTTGTGTTATTCGCAGCGCCAATGTTTATGTATGCACAAACCATGATCAATGGTGTTGTGACAGATGCGGCTACGGGAGAAGCCATCATCGGCGCTAACGTAATCGAAAAAGGTACTACCAATGGTACCATTACTGACTTTGATGGTAACTTCATGCTAAATGTTCAAGCGGGTGCAACCCTTGAAATTAGTTATATGGGTTACAAAACTGTAGAACTTGCAGCTACTGATGGAATGCAAGTGCAATTAGGTGAAGATACCGAGTTGCTTGACGAAGTGGTAGTTGTTGGTTATGGTGTGGTTAAGAAAAACGATGCTACTGGTTCTGTTACTGCTATCAAACCAGATGACATGAACAAGGGTCTCAACACCAACGCACAAGAGATGATGCAAGGTAAGATCGCAGGTGTGGTTGTTACCTCTAACGACGGTGCTCCTGGTACTGGTGCTAACATCCGTATCCGTGGTGGATCTTCACTCTCTGCAAGCAATAGCCCATTGATCGTCATTGACGGTCTTGCTATGGATAACAATGGTATCCCTGGTGCAGCCAACCCTCTTTCTATGGTTAACCCTAACGATATCGAGACTTTCACTGTACTCAAAGATGCTTCTGCTACTGCTATTTATGGTAGCCGTGCTTCCAACGGTGTCATCATCATCACTACCAAGAAAGGTAAAACAGGCTCTGGCCCTAAAGTATCATACGAGGGTAACGTTTCTATGAGCAACCTCGTTAATCGCATGGAAGTATTCACTGGCGACGAGTTGCGTGCGTATGCTTCTTCTATTGGATTAAGCCATGATTATATGTCTAAACTCGGTACTGCAAACACCGACTGGCAATCCGAAATCTATCGTGCTGCTATTTCTACCGACCATAATATCTCTGTTACTGGTGGTACCAAGAATATGCCTTACCGTGCTTCTATCGGTTATACATTGGGTAATGGTATTATCAAGAATAGCCAAATGCAACGTGTTACAGCGGCTGTTAACCTCTCACCTTCGTTCTTTGACAAACACCTCAATATCAACTTCAATGCCAAAGGTTTGTACATCTACAATAGTTACAATGCTGGCGTAGTTGGTTCTGCTTTGTCAATGGATCCTACATTGCCTATCAAGGGTGGTGCTACCAATATCTATGGCGAAGAGTATTTCTCTAAGGATGCTATGGATAAGTTCTTTGGTGGATACAACCAACCTACTACTGGTGCTAACTACAACGACCCTGAATGGACACTCACTTTCGACCCTAATACAACCAACAACCCTGTGGCTGCACTCAATCAACAATCTTCAAAAGCTAATTCAGGTGCTTTCGTAGGTAACTTGGAGTTGGATTACCAAATCCACGGATTCGAGGATTTGCGTCTCCATGCTAACTTTGGTGCAGACTATAGCTATGGTCACCAACGTTATCAAAATGACCCATTTGGTGTAGCTGGTCACTACTATGGCTGGGATGGTTACGATGTGAAGAACAAATACAATCTCCAATTCAACGCATACGCGCAATATTACAAGGATTTCACAGAAGACCAACACTTCGATATCATGGCTGGTTTCGAGTGGCAACATTTCTACAACGATTATTTCAACGAGGGAAATGGTATCATGCCTATGACCAACAACAATGCTGAATTGCGTGGTAAGCCATATAACTATTCAGAGAGCTCTTACAAAACAGAGAGCCGCTTGATGTCTTTCTTCGGACGTGCTAACTACATTGGTTGGAACCAAATCATGCTTACTGCTACGGTACGTGCCGATGGTTCTTCTCGTTTTGCACCTAATCACCGTTGGGGTATCTTCCCTTCTGTAGCGCTCGGTTGGAAGATCAAAGAGTCTTTCTTGCAGAATGTTAACTGGATCAATGACCTTAAATTGCGTCTTGGTTATGGTATCACTGGTCAACAAGAGATCAACCAAGGTGATTACCCATACATGGCACAATATTCTATCTCACAAGATTATGCATATTATCCAGTAGGTGGTCCTAATAGCCAATTGCTCGACAATACAGGTACACCTATGTATGATGCGAGTGGTAACCCAATTTATTCTACTTACCGTCCTAACGCATTCAACGCGGATATCACTTGGGAGAAAACGACTACCTACAATGCAGGTATTGACTTTGGTTTCCTCAACAACCGTGTTTCTGGTAGCATTGACTACTATTTCCGTCAAACCGATGACCTCTTGAACGTGGTTCCTGTGGCTGTAGGTACCAACTTCCGTAATAAGGTAATCTCTAACGTAGGTTCACTCACCAACCAAGGTGCTGAGTTCTCTATCAATGCGGTAGCTATCGACAAAAAGAACTTCAAGTGGGATCTTGGATTCAACTTTACTTACAACGAGAACAAGATTATCCGTCTCAATACAGGCGAGGATGAGACTCCTATCCCTACTGGTGGTATCTCCAATGGTACTGGTAATAATATCCAACGCCATGCTGTGGGTCTTCCTACCTCTTCTTTCTATGTGTACGAAACAGGTATGGGTACACGCGATAATGGCGAGAAATACTACTACGTAGTTGACCGCAACGAGGATGGTAAGATTACTGAGGACGACCAATACTACTACCATAGTCCTAATGCACCTATCACCATGGGCTTCCAAACCAAGTTCCAATTCTATGGATTTGACTTGGGTATCTCACTCCGCTCTAACGTAGGCAACTATGTTTACAACGATGTATTGGCTGGTAACTTGCGTTATGCTAACCCAGGCGAAATCTATCGTAACGGCTTCCACAACATCATGAAGTCTGTCTATGATACACACTACAACAAGGGTATGCAAAGCAACAAGGTTTATGCTAGTGCTGATGGTACAGGAGCTACCTTCACTGACTTCTTCCGTCTTGACTATTTCGTAGAGAACGCATCATTTGTACGTATCGACAATATCACCTTGGGTTACTCTTTCAAGGCTAACAAGATTTCTGGTCGTGCATATGTTACCGTACAAAACCCTTGCGTATTCACCAACTACTCAGGTCTTGACCCAGAGGTGTTTGGCGGTATAGACAACAATATCTATCCTCGTTCTATGACTTCATTGATAGGTTTGAGTCTGCAATTTTAATAAGTAACACATTAATACATCAATTAATATGAAGAAGTTTTTTAAACATACATCAATTATCTGCTTCTTGATGATAGGTTTGACAGCATGTTTGGATTTGCAACCTATCGATAAGAACTCTACTACGGGTTTCAATCAAGATGCTGTATTTGCGAAATGTTATGCCTCACTTGCACTTTCTGGACAACAAGGTGCAACTGGTCAAGGTGACGTAGATGATATCGACGAAGGTCAATCTTCATTCTACCGTATCACATGGTACCTCAACGAGTTCCCTACCGAAGAAGGTTGGTGGATCTGGGCCAATGACCCTGGTCACAAGGACGTGCTTACTCACAACTGGAATGGCGACAACATTCTTGTAAAAGGTTTGTACTATCGCTTGAACATCAACATCCGTTTCTGCAACCACTTCTTGGCTCGTACCGAGGGGCTAACAGACGAGAAAACCATCCAACAACGTGCTGAGGTGCGCTTCTTGAGAGCACTTTACTCTTGGTATCTTTTGGATATGTTCAACTTGATTCCTTTCAATGAGAAAGAGAGTTCTGAACTGCCTAAATTCAAAACACGTCCTCAAATGTATGAGTGGTTGGTTCAAGATTTGGAAAGCTTGATTAAAGATCTTCCAGAGAAGCGTATCAACCAATACCGTGTGGACAAATATGCTGCATGGTTGCTGCTTGCACGTGTATATCTCAACGCAGAGGTTTATACTGGTACACCTGCTTGGGCAGACGCACAAACTGCTGCTGAAGAGGCTTTGAAAGGCCCTTACAAATTGCATACCAATGGCTTTACTACTTCTGAAGGCTGGTACTATTCTGCTTACCAACAACTCTTCATGGGTGACAACCGCAACAATGGTGCACAAGATGAGGCATTGCTCCTAATCTATCAAGATGGTGCTTTCTCACGCAGTTATTCTGGTCAAATGATCATCGCTGCTACACGTGATAATGGCTTCGTTAAATGGGGCTCAGATGCTAACTGGAAATGTTTCCGTACAAGTCCTGAGTTCGTTTACAAATTCGCTACAAAGGCTGCTGTTGATACAATCAAGGCGAACGAATATGAAATGCCTAAGATTTTGGGTGATGACCGTGCTATTCTTTGCTCTCAATATACATCTTCTGATGGTACTGTGAAGACTTTCACTGTAGATGGTAGCATGGGCGTAGAGGATGCTGGTTGGCTCAAGTGCTGGGCTGCTCCTAAGTTTACCAATGTGTACTCTAAGAGCAAATCACCTGCTGATTCTGAGCAATACTGCTCTGATAAGTCATGGCCTGATGTAAATATTCCTCTCTTCCGTTTGGCTGAGGCATATATGATTCAAGCAGAGGCACTTCTCCGTCAAGGTAAAGCGGCTGAGGCATTGGATATTATCAATAACGTGATTCGCAAACGTGCTAATGCAGCTCCTCTTGCTAAGTTGGACGAAGCTACACTCTGTGACGAGTGGTGCCGCGAGTTTTATCAAGAAGGACGCCGTCGTTCTGATTTGGTTCGTTTCAACCGCTTTGCTGGTCCTAAGGCTGATGCTGCTGCATACAACTGGGAAGGACGCAATGGCTCTACTTCTACTGCTGGTTACAAGACAATGGAAGAGAAGTTCAATTGGTATCCTGTTCCAAACGATGACAAGGCATCCAACGCAAACTATAAGGAGATACCTAATGGTGATGGATATTAATCTATATTCAAAACAATATAATCAATTAACTTTATTTATTAACTTTTAAATTTTATCAATTATGAAAAAAATTTCTATGTTTTTTGCAGCATTGGTAGTAGCAGTTAGTGCTTTTGCTGCAATTCCTACCAAGAATGATTTGCTAGACTGGTATGAAGAAGGTCAATTGTGCATCTGCATTAACTTCCAAGAGGAAGTTTGTAACGATGTTGTATTCATTGGTTCTTACAATGGATGGGATAGTAGCGATCCTGCCTCTATGGCTAAATTTACTCCACTTGAGGGTTTCGAGGGTTGGTACTATGTAGCTGTTACTGATGAGAGCGCGGCTATTGAGGGTAAACCAGTACAATTGAAGAAAGACGGTTCTTTCTCTTGGGATTATCAAGGTGGTGATGCTGCTGCGTGGACAATTCACTCTGGTAAAGTGGACATCGTTCCTGGTTATGCTGGTGAGTGCGATCTCAAAAACTATTCTAAAGATGAGCCTGTTATCTTGACTTGTGCATACTTCAAAAATCACAATAGTCCTTGCGTTGCTGAGGTATATCACGACTATACTGTTCGTTTAAGCGCTCCTTTCTGCCAAGGTCCTGATGGTACATGGTTTGAGCCTGCAATCATTGGTTCATTCAATGGATGGGCTGAAGGCGTAGCTTGCAACGATATTGATATGGAGACAATGGAGTATATCTTCAAGTTCAATGATAAAGAAGGTGGTGAGTTCAAATTCCGTGCTACTACTGACACCGATTGGAGCAACCAAATTCAACTTCCTAAATTGGATTCTCTTGGTAATGAAACAGGTGAGTGGGAGGATAATCCAAATGTTAGATTAACTGCACAAACAGAAATTGCTCTTGATTATTCTAATGGTCAATATACACTTTGCGGTCCTGCAAAAGAGTTGGTTACCCTTACTTATAATGTAACTGTTCCTGAAGGAACTAATACTTGCTATATTGTGGGTGAGATGAATGGATGGGCATTCACCAACGAAATGACTAAAGTAGATGATACACACTATACTATCACATTGGATAGCGTTCACGATGGTATGGGATATAAATACTGCTCTGGTCCAGATTGGGCATACGAAGAGGTAACAGCTGAGGGTGAATC
This sequence comes from uncultured Bacteroidales bacterium, assembly GCA_937901225.1. Lineage (GTDB taxonomy): Bacteria > Bacteroidota > Bacteroidia > Bacteroidales > Paludibacteraceae > Colicola. The sequence goes on from CALCGX010000116.1 coordinate 8,627, forward strand.
AGTAGGTAACCGTACATATTCTGAAAATGACGTAGTTGCAGCATGGAAGGGCATTTACACTGCTGTAGAGAATGTAGTTGTAGAGAAAGCTTCTGCTGTTAAGGTTATCAAAGATGGCCAAATGGTTATTGAGATGAACGGCAAATTCTTCAACATCCTCGGTGCTGAGGTAAAATAATGATTGAATAATACATCTTTTATTCAAATCAATTGGAAGCGTCCATGAGTTGGACGCTTCTTTTTTTATGCCAAATTATTTGCATATCTCAATTAATTTTACTACCTTTGCAGCACAAAATAAATATATACCATGAAAAAATATGCTTTATTCTTATTTGCTTTCTTGCCTATAATGCTTGTTGCGCAAGCGACTATGAAAGTATGGGCAAACGATACGGTTACCGAATTTGATACCCGCAACATTGATAGTATCACTTTTGTGGATCTGTATCCTGATCCTATCATCGGTAGTTATGCCTACGGCGCAGATTGTTCATGGATTTCAGAGCAAGAAGCGGATGGAGTGCTCTTTTATGACACCTTATGTCGTGCTACCGATGGCATGCGCGTAATGCGTGATGCAGGTATGAATTCAGTACGTCTGCGCGTATGGGTAAATCATACTACAGGCTGGTGCAATAAAGAGGATGTAATTTCCAAAGCTAAACGCGCTGCTGCGCTCAAACTGCGAGTGATGATAGATTTCCACTATTCCGACTTCTTCGCTGACCCCAGCCGCCAAAATATTCCTGTAGAGTGGGCAGATTACAACCTTGCACAGATGAAACAAGCCGTAGCTAACCATACTACCGAAGTGCTCTCTGCACTCAAAGCAGAAGGAGTGACCCCAGAATGGATTCAGGTGGGCAACGAGACACGCAACGGTATGCTATGGCCTATGGGACAGTTGTGGAACAACAATGGTGACCTGCCTAATGGTTGGAAAAATTATGCAGCGCTTACTACTGCGGGATACGATGCCTGCAAAGCAATCTTCCCAGAGGCCTTGGTAATCGTGCATATCGACAATGCCTATGAGAACAATAACTGGTTTTTCCGTAAACTGAAGCAAAATGGTGGTAAATTCGATATGATTGGACTAAGCCACTATCCAATGATGAAGCAATGGTCGGGCAAAGATTGGGATGAGATGAACTCACTTGCTGCATCAAACATTAAATTGCTACACAATGAATTCAATTGCCCTATTATGATCGTGGAGATCGGTACATTGGCTTCCTCTGTAGCAACTGCGACACAAGTAATTGCTGACTTCCGCCAACGTGTAGGTGCTTTAGACTATATGAAAGGTATCTTTTATTGGGAGCCACAAGTCTATAATAATTGGCGCCCTAAAGAGTATATCGAATTAGGATGGGGTGCATACAATATGGGCGCTTTCACCTCAAAAGGACAACCCAATGAAGCCCTCAAAACTCTATGGAAAAGATAATTCATAATTCAAAATTCATCATTCAATGACTCTCCTGATTTTAGCAATCACTTCTCTGCTCACTTCGTGGCAATTTGCCAAAGAGCAAAATGACCACCAAATACCAGTAGCTGAGGATAAACATTGGCAAGAAGTCTCTGTTCCACACGATTGGGCAATCTACGGACCATTCGACCGTGCCAATGATTTGCAAAACGTTACCGTTTGGCAAAATGGCGAGACCTTCCCATCTATCAAGACTGGCCGCACAGGTGGACTACCATACATGGGTAGCGCATGGTATAAAACTAATGTCACTCTACCAACTACAGGCGCTGGCGCCGATCTACAGCGAAGCGATCTACCATCTACATCTACCAATTATTTCCTCCTCTTCGATGGCGCTATGAGCGAAGCCGAAGTCTTTGTCAATGGACAGAAAGTCTGCTTCTGGCCATATGGCTATAATGCTTTTCATTGTGACATTACATCTGCTTTGCACGTTGGTGACAACGAAATAGCTATTCGCCTCCAAAACCGCGAGCAGAGTAGCCGCTGGTACCCAGGTGCAGGACTCTTCCGCAATGTGCATTTTATTCATAAACCCCATGTATATGTTCCTATTTGGGGCACACATATCACTACACCCTATGTGACCGAGGAATTGGCTGCTGTGAATATCAAAACACGTGTAGAAAATGCACTCAACAAACATATTGAGTTGCGCACTTCGCTTATTCATAAAGCAACTGGAGAAGTGGTGGATTCGCTTGTTAGTCACTACGATGTAAAACACAACTTACCTCTTGAGCAAAACATCACTATCCACAATCCTGCTCTATGGTCGCCTGAAACGCCTAACTTGTATGTCGCTCGCACCTGTGTGATTGCAGATAGCGTATACCAAGAAACGGTAGAAACCACCTTTGGCGTTCGTAGCGTACAAATCGTACCAAATGTGGGGTTCCTACTCAATGGCAAAGTGCGTAAGATTCAGGGCGTATGTCTTCACCACGATCTTGGTCCTTTGGGCTCGGCAATTAACAAAGATGCACTACGCCGTCAGTTATTGATACTCAAGGAGATGGGCTGCGATGCTATTCGCACTTCACACAATATGCCTGCACCAGAGCAAATCGAACTATGCGATGAACTGGGACTCATGGTCATGTGCGAGCCCTTTGATGAGTGGGATTGGGCAAAATGTAAAAATGGTTATAGTCGTTTCTTCAATGAATGGGCAGAGCGCGATATGGTGAATATGCTACATCATTTCCGCAACAACCCAAGTATCATCATGTGGTCTATTGGCAACGAAGTACCTACGCAATGTGACCCACAGGGATATAAAACAGCAAAAATGTTGCAAGATATATGCGTTCGTGAGGATGGAACACGTCCATGTACGGCGGGTATGGATCAAGTGACATGCGTTTTGGAGAACGGTTTTGCTAGTGTTCTGCAAATAGTTGGACTCAATTACCGTCCTCATCGCTATTTGGAATCCTACCAACGTACACCTCAACACCTAATTCTTGGCTCGGAGACTGCCTCTACCGTTTCTTCTCGTGGTGTATATCTATTACCTGCATTGCCCGATGATACCGATCATATCACTAATATGAATCATCCGGGTGGCAATAGCCAAACCAATCAATGCTCTAGTTATGACCTGCAATATTGCCCTTGGAGTAATCTTCCGGATGATGATTTCCGAAATATGGATGACTATGCTTGGACGATTGGACAGTTCGTTTGGACAGGCTTTGACTATCTAGGTGAACCTTCTCCATGGGATACTGATGCTTGGCCAAGTCACTCTTCCTACTTCGGTATCATTGACCTTGCAGGTATTCCTAAAGATCGCTACTACCTCTATCGCTCTATGTGGCGCAAGGATGTACATACTGTCCATCTCCTTCCTCATTGGAATTGGAATAATGGCGATACCCTTCCAGTTATGGCATACACCGATGCCGCTGAAGGCGAACTCTTTGTCAATGGCAAGAGTATGGGTAAGGTACGCAAACTCACTCGCGAAGAGTCTGAAGCCGCTATTCAGGCAGGCGACCCATTGGGCTTGCAACGCCGCTATCGCCTCATCTGGGATAATGTCCCATACGAGGCAGGTGAGATTAAGGTCGTTACACCTGTAGGCGAGGCTATTCGCAAGACCGCAGGTGCACCACACCATATAGAGATGTACGTAGAGGATATCCCCGCAACAGACAATAAACCTCTTCACTTCGTGCGTGTACGTGTCTGCGATGCGAATGGCAACTTGTGCCCACAAGCTAGTCATCTCATTCGTTTCTCCACCAAAGGCGAAGGACACTTCCGCGCGGCTGCCAATGGCGATGCTGCTAATCTAGACCTCTTCCATATGCCTCAACACCATGCTTTTGCTGGCGAATTGACGGCTATTGTAGAAGGCAGTTGCACACTGACCGCTACCGCAAAAGGACTTAAAAAAGCAATAATAACCATTCAATAAATACATACCATGAAACTCGAAGAATTAAAATCTGCTTACGAAGCAGCGTATCAAAAACCAGCAACCGACATATTCTTTTCACCTGGTCGCGTTAACTTAATAGGTGAACATACCGATTACAATGGTGGTTTTGTGTTCCCTTGCGCACTCAGTTTTGGTACCTATCTCTTGCTTTCTCCTAATAACGAACAAAAGCTCAATTTCCGTTCGTTGAATATGGAGGCAGTATATGCATTAGGTTTGAACGAACTGACTGCTCCACTACCTGACAAAGCATGGGCAAACTATCCATTAGGCGTCTTTGCTCAATTTATCAAACGTGGCATAACCATTACTCAGGGATACGATATCCTCTTTTGGGGTAATGTACCTGCAGGTGCGGGTTTGAGCAGTAGTGCTGCAATGGAGGTTGTAACCGCTTATGCACTAAACGATTTGCTTGGTACAGGATACCCACTTACTGAATTAGCCAAGATTGGCCGTGCCGCAGAGCACGAGTTTGCAGGCGTGATGTGTGGTATCATGGATCAGTTTGCTTCTGCACATGGCAAAGCTGACCATGCAATCTATTTAAATTGCGACACATTGGAGTATGAACTTGTACCAGTCAAATTGGATGGAGTGAAAGTGGTTGTTACCAACACCCACTCACCTCACAAATTGGATTCTGGTTCCTTTAATGACCGTGTTCGTCAATGTCAATTAGCAGTAGAGCAAATTAATGCAGTACGCCCAATCCAATATTTGGCAGAACTCTCACAATCTGAATTTGAGCAAGTCAAAGATGCTATTACCGACGAAGTCGCACACCGCCGTGCTCGTCACGTAGTTGGCGAAGTACAACGTACAGTGGATGCTGTAGAGGCGCTGCAAAAAGGAGATATTGAAAAGTTTGGCGTGTTGATGAATCAAAGTCATATTTCTCTGCGCGATGATTATGAAGTAACAGGTCCTCAATTGGATGCCCTTGCTGAAGCAGCATGGAAAGTGGAAGGCGTAATCGGTAGCCGTATGACGGGTGGTGGCTTTGGTGGTTGCACCGTATCATTAGTACGCGCGGAAGCTATTCCTACCTTCATTGAGCAAGTCGGTGCCGAATATACCGAGAAGACTGGTCTGAAAGCCGATTTCTATATCGCAGAAATTGGCGATGGCGCACATCGTATATTGTAGTAAGTCATAAAGATGTCGCTTATCTACATTGATGTTCCCAAGGGTAAACGTTTGGTTTGGTACCTTGCTGCAGAGGAATACTTTGCCCATAAGTTAGAGATACTATATCCCAACTCTACCGATAACTTTGATGGGGTACTATTCACTTGGATAGTACCCCCTACGGTTATCTTTGGTCGGCATCAGGTCATGCAAAACGAAGTGAATGTCGCTTTTTGCCAAACCAATGGCATTGCTATGTATCGCCGTAAGAGTGGGGGAGGGTGTGTATATGCCGACGAGGGCAACTTGATGATTAGTTATATCTCGCCATCTTCCCATAGCGAGCAAGTGTTTCAGAACTACTTGGATCGTATGTCGGATTGCTTGCGCAGGATGGGATATGATGCGGTAAAGTCCACGCATAATGATATTATGGTAGGTGAACACAAAGTGTCAGGCAATGCGTGCTTTGCCCTTCCTCAAGCTACCATCGTTCATGGTACTTTACTCTATGATGTCAATTTTGAAATGCTGCAACAGGCCATTACGCCCTCGCAAGAGAAACTCGCCAAGCATGGCGTTCAATCCGTTCGCCAGCGGGTAAAGAATTTAAAAAACATTGCGAATACACTTGATTGGCAATCAACACAAGCATTAGCGCAAAAAATCAAGGAGTTTTGGTGCAACCAAACATATATACCTACAGAAAAAGATATGCAAGAAGTTGATAAAATCGAGCAAGAATACCTTAATCTAGACTTCATCCATAGCCGATAAATACCTCTAAACACTAAACAGTAGCCCGTAACGGGCGTCCCCTAAACACTAACTATCTATCTCGCTAAGCTCCAACCACCGCATCTCTGCTTCATCCAAAAGGTCTTGCACTTCTTTGTAGCGTGCAGATGCTTGGGCAATATCATCTGGATTCGTTGCACCACCAGATAGCAAGGCTTCCAATTGTGCTTTTTCTTCTTCAAGTTGTGGCATCTGCTTCTCCAATTCTTCCAACTCACGTTTCTCCTTGAAACTCAATCTGCGCTTCTGCTCAGTCTTTACCTTTTCTGTTTTGGTATCTTGACTGATTGGTCTTTGCTCTTTGTTCTTGGCTCCTTGTTCCAACCGATATTGCGTATAATTACCCGGAAAATCTTGTACATTCCCCTCTCCATGGAACACGAAGATATGATCCACAACTTTATCCATAAAATAGCGGTCGTGACTGATCACAATCAAACACCCTTGAAAATTCTTCAGATATTCTTCTAATACATTTAGGGTAGGGATGTCCAAGTCATTGGTTGGCTCATCCAGAATCAAGAAGTTCGGACTGAGCATCAACACCGTGCATAGGTGCAAACGCTGACGTTCACCGCCCGACAACTTGCTGACGTAATCATATTGCTGATTAGGCGAAAAAAGAAACATCTGCAAAAACTGGCTAGCTGTCATCTTCTGTCCATTGCCTAAATCCACCATTTCAGCAATATCGCGCACCACCTCTATCACTTTCTTCCCTTCATCAAACTGCAATCCCGTTTGTGCATAGTAGCCAAACTTTACTGTGCTACCCACGTCCCAACTACCACTATCCACAGGCACTTCGCCTAATAGCAATTTGATAAAAGTACTCTTTCCTGTGCCATTATTGCCTATGATGCCCAACTTCTCATAGCGGGAAAATACATAGTTAAAATGGTCTAGAATCACTTTCTTTTTGCCTGTAGAAGGTGATACAAAGGCTTTGCATACATCTTTCGCTTCGAAGATCTTATTGCCTATATAACCTGATTTTACAGCCAATCGCACATCTGCCTCATTACGTTGCTGTTTGGCTTTTTTCTCTAGTTCATAGAAGTTATCAATACGATATTGTGCTTTGTGTGCGCGTGCTTGTGGCATACGGCGCATCCATTCTAGTTCGGTACGATAGAGATTGCGTGCTTTCTCTACTTCTGCATTTTGTGCCTCTATTCGCTCTGCGCGTTTCTCGATATAATAACTATAATTGCCGTGATAAGCATATAGGTTATGTTCATCTAGTTCAAAGATATCGGTGCAAACACTATCTAGAAAATACCTATCATGAGTCACCATCAATATTGTTAGTGCTTTCTCGCCTCTGATGGTGCGATTGTTGAGATATTCCTCTAACCACACTACCGTATCCAAATCCAAGTGGTTCGTTGGCTCATCCAGTAGCAGGATATCAGGCTCGTCATCCAATACTTGCTGCAAAAGCATCTTCTTTTGCTGTCCACCGCTCAGTTTCAAAAACTCCTCGCCTTTCACCTCTAAACTATAGCCGCTTGAGGCGTCCCCTAAACAATCAACACGCATGTGTTGAGGCAAATACCTCACTTTCAAATCTTTGCGCCAAGTGATTTTACCGCTATCATAGTCAGTTCTCCCCATCAAGATGTCTAATAGCGTACTCTTACCAATACCATTACGCGCAATGAGTGCAATGCGTTGCCCTTTGTTCACCGCAAAACTGATATTGCTAAACAACACCTTCGAACCCACAGATTTTGTGAGATTCTCTACTAATAGATATGGAGTTACCACTGCCATCTCTCTAAACTCTAAACTCTAAACAGTAGCGAAGCGTCCTCTAAACTATTTTACCGTATCTTGTGGCAATTGCAAGGTGTACAATATAGCTTCTGCTTGGCGTAGTGCCGTGCGTTTCTTTTGTCCTGCAGCATAGAGGAATGTTTCGGCTGTTACTACTCGCCCATTCACTTGATCCAAACGCGTATGGCTCACATAAGGACCACCCATTGCTTCGCCATCCAATATCTTCCACAATCCGCGTACTTCTGTGGCATGTTCATCTTCTTGTACCACAATATTGCGTACTACAGGAGGCATCACCTTGTATTCCGTACCCATATACGATCCCTCAACACTTGCACTTACTACGCGTCCTAATACCTCATCACGCTTAGCATTGAGATAGTCCTGTGTGAAAGTGTTTTCATCGGTATAAGGATAACTATATACCACCAAATCGCGACGCATGCTGCCTTTGTTGTTGCAGCACCACAGTAGGCGTACTTCTGGAGCTACGGCGATAGGGTTGCGCAAACTATAGGTGGTGGCTCCTGCCAATGTGGTGTCCATAATCACCATATAATCTTCAGGAATCAGCATATCGTATCCCTCTGCTTGCAGAATTGCACGTGCAGCCTTATTCGTACTCGCACGATAGAACTTCATCTGTCGTTTAATCTCTTGATTCACAAACCAATCGCGAATCTCCTCTCCGTGCTCCAACCAATAGGTCACAAACTCCTCCTCCGATGGCGATTGTACGCGGCAAATAGCTTGTGGAGTGGACCAATAGTCATTTGCTACCTTGGTTTTGAGTTGCGTGTATTTTTGTGGATTGATATCTACAAATAGGATATTACGTGTAGGCTTTAGCATGTCGTCAAACAATGCTGTCTTCACTGGTGTCAGTCGGAAATAAGGTTCCACTTGTGGCATGCAAGGCATATCTGCTCCCATCACAGCCTCTACTAAATCGTATAGGCTTGCTATAGGTTTGGTATAGCCTGATGCCTCATTCACCAACGACAGTTTAGCCACTTCATTCACTTGCTCTTGGGTCAATGGCTCGTCGTTCATTACCACTAAGCACTCATAGATGGATCCAGTGGCAGAAGTAAGTGTGCGCCCTGTGCCTTTACCACAACTCACCAATATAATGGCCACCAAAAATACTATTCCATGTAATTTTTTCATTGCTGTAATTATTTTAAACCGTTGCAAAATTACTATATTTTTTGCACATATGCAAATTTTTTTGTACTTTTGCACCCACAATTCCAACTTCTTAATTCATCATTCACGATTGCTATGTCACTAACTGAATATATCGAACAACATTCTTCGCCCGAGAGCGAAGCTTTGCACCTTATCACCCATCGCACGCATTTGCGTGTAATCAATCCGCGTATGCTGTCGGGGCATGTGCAAGGGCGTGTGTTGAGTATGATCAGCCAGATGATTCAGCCCAAGCGTATCCTCGAATTGGGAACCTTTACTGGCTATTCGGCTTTGTGTTTGGCAGAGGGTTTGCATGAAGAGGGTAGGCTCATTACTTTGGAGCACAACGATGAGATGGAGGATTTTATCCGCGAGAATCTAGCACTTTCTCCGCTTGGTGAGAAGATCGACCTTGTCATCGCTGATGCCAAAGAATACCTTTCAACGCTTCACACATCTGATACTACCAAATTTGATTTGGTCTTCATTGATGCGGATAAGAAGGAGTATTGCGATTACTTGGATTTGGTGCTTCCCTTGATGCAACCAGGAGGTTGGATCTTGGCAGATAATACGCTGTGGGATGGTCATATCATCGATCCTGCTTATGACAAAGACCGCCAAACTATCGCTTTGCGCGCTTTCAACGACAAAGTAGCGCAGGATCCACGCCTTGAGAAAGTCATCTTACCTCTCCGCGATGGTCTGACGATTATTCGAGTTAAATAAAATTGACTACAACGCTACTTCTTCTCCCTTTTCTGGTATCACAATGCTGCGAAATCCTGCCTCATAGAGGTGGTCTTTCATGGCCTCTTGTGCGCTACTCTCGCCATGTACGATAAACGTCTTGCGTATTTGCGTCACATCTTGACAACCAGTAAAATACTGTATCATCTCTTGATAGTCGCCGTGCCCAGAGAATCCCTCTATTTTGGTCACTTGTGCACGGATTCTGTGGTCAAAACCAAAGATGCTCACATAGCGTAAATCTGGGTTTTGTATGCGTGCGCCCAATGATGTTGGCGTACAATATCCCACAATCAATATCGTCGTACTTGGATCATCAATATGATTCGACACGTAGTGCTTGATGCGCCCTGCCTCCAACATACCTGAGGCTGAAATCACAATGCATGGTTGCTTGCTCTTATTCAATGCTTTGGAATCGCTGAGGTCGGTGATATACCTTAGTGTATTAAACCCAAATGGATCGGGGTCAAACCGCATAGTATCGCGCACTTGTTCGTTCAGCGTATCGGCATATCTGCGGAATATCTCCGTGGCATTAGCTGACAGAGGCGAATCGACATACACTGGCACGCGCTCTAGTCTGCCGTCGTTGTATAGTTCGTTCAGCACATATACAATCTCTTGCGTTCTACCCACTGAGAACGATGGTATCAACAACTTGCCTTTCTTATACATACACGTCTCTTCCACCACTCCCAGCAGTTGTTCTTCCGACACCATCTCATCCTCGTGCAAACGGTCGCCATACGTGGACTCACATATTAAATAATCACATTGTGGAAAAGCCTGTGGTGTACTCAGTATATGGCTATGCAAGCGCCCTATATCACCTGTGTAAGCAATACGCTTCACTTCGCCATTCTCCTTGATTTCCAAACTGATAACTGCCGAACCAAGC
>CALCGX010000117.1 GCA_937901225.1 uncultured Bacteroidales bacterium
CGAAACCGCAAGAAGAAAGGGACTTTTTGAGGGCTCTTCTCTGCCCGGTAAGCTGGCGGACTGCCAGGACAGAAACACCGAATTTACCGAGATTTACATGGTAGAGGGAGATTCTGCAGGCGGTTCTGCAAAGCAGGGACGTAACTCGCGCTTCCAGGCAATTTTGCCTTTGCGCGGTAAGATCTTGAACGTGGAGAAAGCGATGGAGCATAAAGTGTTCGAAAGCGAGGAAGTACGCAATATCTTCACCGCACTGGGTATTACCTTTGGTACCGAGGAAGATCCTAAGGCACTCAACCTTAGTAAGTTGCGCTATCATAAAGTAATTATTATGGCCGATGCCGACGTGGATGGTGCACACATTGCTACACTGATTATGACATTGTTCTTCCGCCATATGAAGGAGATTATTGAGCAAGGTCACTTGTATATCGCGATGGCACCATTGTACTTGTGCTCAAAGGGTAGCTACAAGGAGTATTGCTGGAATGACCAACAACGTTTGGACTTTATCATGAAGCATTGCGGTGGCGATGAGAAGTTGGTGAAGACACAGCGCTACAAAGGTCTTGGTGAGATGAGTGATGAGCAATTGTGGGAGACTACTATGGACCCAGCTCGCCGTCTGTTGAAGCAAGTGACTATCGAGAATGCTGCTGAAGCAGATCGCACCATCGCTATGTTGATGGGTGATGATGTGGCTCCTCGCCGTGAGTTCATCGAGAAGAACGCGACTTACGCTAAGATAGATGCGTAGGTAGATCGCTTTGCTGTTAGATGTTAGATCGCTATCGCTGTTAGAAGTTAGACAAATGAAAATAGCCGTATATTGTAGCGCAAAAGATAGAATACCTAAGGAGTATTTGGCTCTCGGTGATGTACTGGGTAAGTGGATCGCCGAGGCTGGACACACCTTAGTATATGGCGGTGCTACAGGCGGACTGATGACCCGTGTGAGCAATGCGGCTAAAGCGTGTGGAGGCACAGTGGAAGGCGTGATACCACAGCGTATCATCCAAGCTAAGCGTATGGCAGATAATTGCGATACGCTCTATGTGGTGAACAATATGTGCGAACGCAAGCAACAGATGAAGAAATTAGCCGATTGTTTCGTTTGTTTGCCTGGCAGCTACGGTACGTTGGATGAGATGATGGATGTGGTGGCAAGTGGTACAGTGGATGAACACCGCAAACCCTGCTTCATACTGAATTATCAAGGCTTTTACGAAGGTTTGAAACTACAAGTAGCGCATATGCGCAAATTATCTTTCCTGCCTCAAGAGGAGCAATATGCACCACGATTTGTGGATACAATAGAAGAACTAATAAAGATGTTAGATCGCTGCGCTGTTGGATGTTAGATCGCTGCGCTGTGAGATAAAAATCAACGAATATGAAAAGTACAAAAGTATTTGAACAATGGTTGCAAGAACAAGCGCAAATCATTGTGCGTTATCGCCAAGTAGAGAAAAGCGATATTCTCGCAGAGTATAACGCATTGAAGAAAGTAGTGGAATCTACCGAGTTTCAAACAAAGAAAAAAGAACTCACAACCACTCAATATGTTGATACACAAGAGGCTAAAACGATGTCTGCATATAAGGGACTTAAGTGGAGTATATCGGTTATTCTATACAATCTGTTAAAAAAAGAGGCGTGGAAAGAGAAAACTGATGTGGCTAACTATTTGGCATTGGCAGAGCAGATTCAGACCCCTGAATTTCAACAAGCCAATGCGTTTTGGAAGAATCCAAAACGCTGGTTTACTACACTTGAAAGCCAACAAGAAAAACGCTTCAATGAATTAACAAAGCATGCAGATATTGTATTTTTCTTTGCACATACAGAGAAGGAAATAGCTGAATTAGAGAGTTATAAGACTGTTTGGGCAGAAGAGTTTGAGACAGCTCGTTTGTCCGATGTATGGCAGACGGGTTTCCTTTATCCAAGCAAAGAGTTGAAAGCCAATCACTCGCACGTCAATGAACTGCAGGCATACACACAGGGTAAAAATACTCAAGTGGCTAATCGCGTATTGACTATCCAAACCAAAAAGGAAAAGATGACAGCACCAGCTTGGCATCCAACCAAAGGTATGGTGATGCATCCATTTGCGTATACAAGTGACGTGTGGCATACTGCACAAGCTATTGCTCCTAAAGAAGGTGTGTTGCAAGCCAAAGTACGCTGTACTGGCAAGGCAAAACAGGTGCTTTGTTTGACTGCTGCAACAGCAAAAAAATCATTAGCAATCTTGCCTGCTAACAAAGTAGAGAAGGAAGCTATTTACACCCTTGTTTGGAACGAGAAAGAAGTAGTAAACTATGTGAATGATGTGGAGGTTGCTCGCGGTAAGAACACATTGACTGGCGAGAATCTACATCTGTTGGTTCGTAGTTATTTGCCTACTGGACAAAAGGGTACAGGCAAAATGGAAATAGATTGGATTCGTGTGTACACCAACGCTTAAAACATTTAGAACTTTTAAACTCTAAAGATTATGTTTCTCATCGCTGGGCCTTGTGCTATAGAGAGTCGTGATATCGTGATGCAAACAGCTGAAACGCTGCAGCAGATATGTGAGCGATTGGGTATTACGTTATATTTTAAGTCTTCATACGACAAAGCCAACCGCACGAGTCTATCGGAGCGCGGTGTGGGTATGGAGAAGGGATTGGAGATTTTGCAAGAAGTGAAATCTACTTTCGGTTTGCCTATCCTAACCGACGTACACGAGTCATGGCAATGTGCACCTGTGGCTGAGGTAGCGGATGTACTACAAATACCTGCTTTCTTATCCCGTCAGACCGACTTGCTGGTGGCTGCGGCAAAAACAGGTAAGATCGTTAATGTGAAGAAAGGCCAGTTTATGGCTCCGTGGGACATGCGTGGTGCGATAGCTAAAATCGAGTCCAATCATCCTCTCGCCTCATCGTCTAATAGCCTTGTCACCTCCAAGAGCATCTGGCTCACCGAACGCGGTTCTAGCTTCGGCTATGGCAATCTGATTGTAGATATGACCTCGCTAGTGAAGATGCGAGAGTATGGTTATCCTGTGGTGTTTGATGCTACTCATTCTGTACAACAACCTAGCAGCCAAGCTGGCATCACGGGTGGTAATCGAGAGATGGTGCCACACTTGATTCGCGCTGCGGTGGCGGTAGGCATAGACGGACTATTCTTAGAGGTACATCCTCAGCCAGAGAAAGCCATCTCAGATGCTGCTAACCAAGTACGCCTAAGCGAAGTAGAGCAGATTCTGAAGCAAGCATTGGCAATTGAAGAGGCACTAAACAGTAGCGAAGCGTCCTATAAACACTAAACACAAGGTAATATGTACGCAAAAAGAGCAAAAGAGATATTCGATGAAGAGATTCGCGAGTTAGAAAAACTCAAGAATAGTATTGATGATAGTTTTGACGAAGTCATAGACGCACTCTACCATTGTCAGGGCAAGGTGGTGATGATGGGTATCGGCAAAACGGGTATCATAGCCCATAAGATGGCCGCATCGTTTGCATCGACTGGCACGCCCTCTATTTTTGTGAACGCTGCTGAGGCAGTGCATGGAGATCTGGGTATGATCAATGCTAATGATATTGCAATATTGGTAAGCAATAGCGGATCCACCAACGAGATTTTGAATATCATTGACCCTCTCCATCGATTGGGATGCAAGATTGTAGCTATGACGGGTAATATGGATTCACCGTTGGCGAAACGCGCAGATTATGCGTTATCTATTCATGTAGACGAAGAGGCATGTCCATTAGGTATAGCACCTACCACATCTACCACAGCCACATTATTGATGGGAGATGCGCTGATGGTGTGTCTGATGGAGATGCGTAGGTTCAAAGCGGAAGATTTCGCGCTATACCATCCTGGCGGAGCCCTAGGCAGAAAATTGCTAGGACGCGTCAAGAATGTGATGACCACCGAAGTACCTCGCGTGCAAACCAACACCATTTTCCGCGACATTGTTCGTGAAATAACAGATAAGCATCTCGGTATGACTATGGTCTATGACAAGAAATGTTGTGTGGGTGTTATTACCGATGGAGATGTTCGCCGAGCGATACTAAAATACAACGATGTGCAAATTACTGCTACCGACATCATGACGCCATCCTACAAGCATATCACTAAGGATGCGCTATTGAGTGATGCGTTAGCTATTATGGACAAACATAATATCACGACCTTGGCAGTAACAGAAACAGCAGAAACAACCGATATTATCGGTATTATTTCTATTCACCATATCATCGATTTTCAATCATAAAACATGATTATTCATTTACCTAAAAATATATCATACGCGTATGTGCAAGAATTGGCTGATCATGTGGGAGCACTGTGTTTGGAGAAAGCAGATCACTTTGTGCTAATCACTAACCACACCGTGAAGCAACTGCCTACTACGCTCGAAAGTATGGCATTAGCCCATTGGACTTTCAACACCGATATGCAACTATCTTCACGCGAATACCATCCAGAGACCCATCGTATTGCAATTGGCGATACCTATATCGGAGGTGATGGAAGCAACCAGCTGATGATTGCTGGTCCATGCGCCATTGAGAGCCGCGAGCAAATCGAGCAATCATGCCAAATGCTCATTCAACAGGGCATTCGCGTACTGCGTGCAGGTTGCTACAAACCACGCACTTCACCCTACACATTTCGCGGATTGGGCGAAGATGGATTGAAGCTCTTAGCCGAGATGCGCGAGAAATACGGACTACTCATTGCCACCGAGATGCGCGATGCTACCCATGCCGACAAGGTGGTGGAGTATGCCGATATTGTGCAAGTGGGTGCTAAGGCTATGTACGACCATGGATTGCTCACCGCCGCCGGACAATCGAGCAAACCCGTTATCTTGAAGCGCGGCTTTGGTTCAACCTTGCAAGAATTGGTCAATTGTGCCGATTTCATCATGAGTTGCGGCAATGACCAGGTAATCCTCTGCGAGCGTGGTATTCGCAGTTTTGAGACCAATACACGCTTCACACTAGACCTCTGTGGCGTAGCATGGCTCAAGCAGCATTGCAACCTACCTGTCATCCTTGATCCGAGCCATGCGATGGGTTATGCGTATGGCATTGGCGATTTGGCACGCGCTTGTACCGCTATGGGTATTGATGGTCTGCTGATTGAGACGCACCCATGCCCTCAGTGTGCACAAAGCGATGCTCCGCAGCAACTCAACCATCAACAATTCGGCGAGATGTACACATCGCTAAAACCAATCGCTCACGCAGTAGGTAAAACATTGATATAAACAATAATCGATATGAAACAAGAAAAAATCCAACTTCCTGAGAATGCCTCTCGTCCTCTCCGCCCAGGAGAGAAGTACGAACCCATTCTCAAACCACAAAACTCTTACCCCGAGATCACCCCTTATAGCGTGATCATGGGTGTCATCATGGCAGTCATCTTTTCTGCTGCCGCTGCTTACCTTGGTCTCAAAGTCGGTCAAGTATTCGAAGCAGCCATCCCTATCGCCATCATCGCAGTAGGTCTCTCCTCTGCCATGAAGCGCAAGAATGCCATTGGCGAGAATGTTATCATTCAATCTATTGGTGCATCTTCGGGTGTGATAGTAGCAGGTGCCATCTTCACATTGCCTGCGCTTTACATCCTACAAGCTAAATACCCTGACATCACCGTCAACTTCATGCAAGTATTCCTATCGTCCTTGCTCGGCGGTTGCTTGGGTATCCTTTTCTTGATTCCTTTCCGCAAGTATTTCGTGCAGGAGAAACACGGCGAATATCCATTCCCTGAGGCTACAGCCACAACCGAGGTATTGGTATCGGGCGAAAAGGGCGGCAACCAGGCCAAGCTGCTGGCTGTTGCTGGTCTTGTGGGTGGTCTTTACGACTTTATCGTGAGCACATTTGGTGCTTGGACCGAGGTAGTATCGACTCGTCTCACTGCATTTGGTGAGATGTGCGCCGATAAATTCAAGGTTGTATTCTCGCTCAACACAGGCGCAGCCGTATTGGGCTTGGGTTATATTATTGGACTTAAGTATGCAGTTATCATCACAGCCGGTTCTTGCCTTGTGTGGTTCCTTATCGTGCCACTTATCGGCTCGGGATCACCTGACGCTGCACTGCTCACACCTGGGAAGATCTTTACAGACTATGGCCGTCCACTAGGTATTGGTGGTATCGCTATGGCTGGTCTTATTGGTATCATCCGCCAGGCTGGCATCATCCGCCAGGCAGTAGGTTTGGCAGTAAGCGAGCTCTCATCGAAAAAGGGAGCTGGCGCAGTTGCTGTTGAGCGTACACAGCGCGACCTGCCAATGAAACTGATTCTCACAATCCTCATTGCAGCTCTTATCACAACTCTTGTATTCTTCCACTTCGGTTTGCTTGGTAATGGCATGCAGAGCATCGTGGCATTGCTTATCGTATTTGTGATTGCATTCCTCTTCACAACCGTTGCGGCAAATGCTATCGCAATCGTGGGTACAAACCCTGTATCGGGTATGACGTTGATGACACTTATCCTCAGCTCACTCGTATTGGTAAGTGTTGGTTTGAACGGCACTGAGGGTATGACAGCAGCTCTTATCATCGGCGGCGTG
>CALCGX010000118.1 GCA_937901225.1 uncultured Bacteroidales bacterium
CCGCGCGCTACGGACATATGGGACGTACCAACGAGGTGGTAAAGAAGACTTTCGTGGATAACGGACAGGTGATTGAGCGCGAGGTGGAGTTGTTTACATGGGAGAAATTGGACCGCGTAGAGGAAATCCGTAAGATTTTCGGTGTTTAGTGAACGGCGTGGTACGCCTACAGTTTAGTGTTTAGAGATTATGACTAAAGTAAAACAATCATGGCTTGTGGTGGGCATTGTGCTGTTGGCATTGGTGCTTGACCAAGTGTCGAAGGTGTATATCAAAACGCATTTTGAGCTGGGGGAAGCACGCGAAGTGTTCTCGTGGTTCTGGATTGTGTTTGTGGAGAACAATGGCATGGCGTTTGGTATTGAGTGGTTTAGCAAGCTGTTGCTGACCCTCTTCCGCATCGCCGCCGTGGGCGTGCTGGGGTGGTATATCCATACGATGATTCACAAGCAATCGGTGCGCACAGGCTATCTGACAACCATCGCGATGGTGATTGCAGGTGCGCTGGGCAATATCATCGACTGCGTGTGCTACGGCAAGATATGGGACTACGCGGGTTGGTTTCACGGTAGGGTGGTGGATATGCTCTATTTCCCATTGATACGCAACGCTGCGGGCGAGTGCTTGTTCTTCCGACCAGTGTTTAATATCGCCGACTCGTTCATCACGGTGGCGGTGTTCTTGATTATCATCTTCTACCGCAAAGACCTGGATGAGAGCTTGAATCAGATCTTTCCGAAGAAAGAGGGTAGAGGTTAGTGTTTAGTGTTTAGTGTTTAGTGTTTAGTGTTTAGTGAACGCCCTGCGGGCTACTGTTTATAGGTTAAAGGTGAGAGGATTGGGTTTAAATATAGTGTGTGTGCTACTTGTATGTGTGGCGATGCTGGGGTGTCGTCCACGTGGAGTATTGTCCAATCGCGAGATGCGCGAGGTGCTCTACGATTTGCACCGTACTGATGGTGCAATTCAGGTGGCAGGCTACAACTATTCCCATGACCAAGAGCTGGCAGGCTACTACAAGAATGTGTTGGACAAACATGGCATCACTCAAGCGGAGTTTGACTCATCATTGGTATGGTTTACCGACAATCCGCAGATCTTCAATAAGATATATCCCAAGGTGATTGAGCGCTTGGAGGCCGATTTTCAGGTGGAGGAGCAGATACGTGATGCCAACAGAGAAAAGAAATTGGCAGAAAAGGGAAGTAAATCGACTGCTCCAAAGTGTCAATTACGCGATATAGAGGATATCAAGCAGGAACTCCGCAATGGATACGAAAATCCATGGAAAGTATGGCTGCCTAAAGATTTTTGCGAAAAAAATGTCATAATATTTGGTCAATTGGAAAAATATGAAAAATAGATTTTTACTGTTACTTCAGATTCTTTTTAGTTTCAGCGCTGGTCTTTTTGCTCGGAACGACGAGCGGGCTTTGTTGTTCGACTCCTTAGCCAATATAACTATCGAGCAGTTGTCAAGGGTGGAACTTATAGCAGCGGCTCAGCAAGTTGTACAAGTGGATACTGCAGCTGACCCTTTTCTCGCTGAAGTGCAGGATGTATTAGGGGCGAGAGAGATGATGCGTGCTATACTACCTGTCGTTTTTGGTGATTGTACACCTGAACAGTTGCGTGAGTTAATGCGTTTTATGTGTTCAGAAGCAAACCAAAGAATTACGAGCGAACAAGTGACTGCTACTGTAGGCGCTAGATTGCTTGCCGATATGTTGACTCTGCTCGAATCTCAGACCGTGAACAACCACATCATCGATAAATTACCGATTATCAATGACAAGGAGTATGAGGACCTTGTAGATGAATATCTGAATTTGGCAGGTATATTACCAGGGATGGAGGAAATATCTAAATTTTCACAAAAAGCCTTAGACGCAGCTCCCGATAATACTACTGCCAAATTTATACAAGATGTGATGGATATAGTACGCGAGAGATATGCAGCATATTTCAAGGATGCTTTGGTGGATTATGTTACTAAGGAGCACCTCCGAGAGGCCATTGCGTTTTATAGCCAGCCTTATTTACGCCAAATGATGCAAGGAGTTAACACATTGCCAACTGCACTGTTAAATGGCGAAGACAATCCGAATACGCAATTTGCAATAGAGTACATGCAAACGAAGCTTAGGGCAATTCAATATCTAGATACAGCTGTCCTTTTTACGGATACCATGGCTGCTATCAATAATCATATTGCTTTCATATCTTCTAAACTTCTCGTTAAAGACATTGAACCGATATATCCTATAATGACCCTAACTCTTAAGAAAAAGCAAACATATTTGGGTCAAACGAGGGATGGAATACCACATGGAAAAGGCGAACTTACCGATAAGAAGGGGAATCGCTATTCGGGTGATTTTAGAAATGGAATGCGTCATGGATTAATTACTCAACATTCTCCCAATGGCGATTCCATTACTCAACTGTGGGTGGGTGGTGTCTTACAAAAAAATCCAAACATTAGTTTGGAACGACCAGTCGCATACCACGATGGCAAGCCAATCGGTTATGGCTATAGGGGTAGTAGAATGGATAAAAGTTTTGAAAGAGGTTTTTTTATTGATGGAGAGTTGGAGGGGATTGGTGAACGAATTGATTATAGTAAAAATATAATAGAAAAAGGTAAATTTAGCAATGGTCAATTGGTTAAAGGATATATCACTAGTCATTCAAAAAAAACAGAGAATCAGGCAGAATGTGAACTCAAAGGAGAGTTTTTCTATAGTTCGCTAGGCCTGATAACCAAAGGAACTGCAACCTTGGAGACGGTGGAGAATGGTGAAAAAGTGCGAGCTATAATGAAAGGAGTGATTATCGATGGGCTGTTATACGGTAACGGAACTACGATCGCTTCAAATGTACGTAATACTATAGTGTCTGAGGGTTATTTTGCTTATGGTAAGTTGTATGGAGAAGGACACCAAACGATAAAAAGGAATCTGGGACTTGAAATAGAAAGTTATGATGGCGATTTTTTTGCAGGCAAGTACCACGGTCATGGAGTATTAAATAGTTTAACGATGGATGTGGATTCTGCTATGATAAATTCTGTACAAATAAATGGTAACTATCAATGTGGCGAAGTGCAGGGAGCATTTGTATGTGATGAGTGTATTAATGTGAACAAGTTGTCTTCTTATGAAAGAATTTTGAGTCGATTCGGTTTTCGATTCTTGGGTAATCAGTTTGTACAATTGAATAGTGATACTTTGAAGATACATATAGAAGGAAATATGAACTACGGAGAATTAGATGGCGAAGCGGAGATTGTATTATCTAATGGTAACTACTGCAAGGGGATTTTTAATAATGGAAACTTTGTACGTGGAACAGCACGAATTACCTATTCGGATGGTAGTATCTATGAAGGCGGACTTGTTGGTAATCAGTTTGATGGGAAGGGTAAGTTTGTTAATGCCAAAGGTATGATTTATGAGGGAACCTTCAAGAAGGGAGTGTGCGTAAAAGGAGTTTATAAGAACAAACGCGGAGTAGTAATGGGAAAAGTGGTAGGTTTAAATTAGTAAAAAATCATTCTTACTGAGGATTTCCTTTTTGAAATGCAAAAAAAAGATAAATGCAGGTGAATTTCTAATTCTTATTTCCAGTTGTTACATCAAATACAAACTTTTTTATCCAAAAATGCATTTTTTCTAAAAAAAACTTGCACATATGCATTTTTTGTAGTACCTTTGCACGCTTTTTCGGGCGATTTGGTGTAACCACCTTTGAAACCCCTAAAACTTTTAGAACTTTTTAAACTAATATTTATATTAATTCGCCATGTTGGGCAGTGGGGCTCACGGAGCACGTAAAGTTGTCTGTCGATATGGTCAAAACATTAAAAAACAAATGGATACATTAAGTTACAAGACTGTATCAGCTAACAAGGCAACCGTTCAAAAGGAATGGGTTGTTATTGATGCTGAGGGCCAAGTACTTGGCCGTATGTGCTCGAAGGTAGCTAAGCTCCTCCGTGGTAAGTACAAACCAAACTTCACTCCTAATGTGGATTGCGGTGACAATGTGATTATCATCAATGCAGACAAAGTGCAATTGACTGGTAACAAGTGGAATGATCGCGTATATGTACGCTACACTGGCTTCCCAGGTGGTCAACGCGAGATGACTCCTGCTCAATTGCTTGAGAAGGGTGCAGATCGTTTGATCCAAAAGGTGGTTAAGGGTATGCTTCCTAAGAACCGTCTCGGTCGCAAGATCATCGGTAACCTCCACGTATTTGCAGGTGCAGAGCACAACATGCAAGCACAACAACCAAAACAAATTGACATCAACACACTTAAATAATTGAAGATATGGAAATGATTAATGCATTAGGTCGTCGTAAAGCAGCAGTTGCTCGCGTTTATGTACAAGAGGGTACCGGCAAGATCACAATCAACGGTCGTGATTTGGATGTGTACTTCCCAAGTCCAATTCTTCAATACGTTGTTAAGCAACCTCTTAACAAACTTGAAGTGGCTGAGAAATATGATATCAAAGTAAACCTCGATGGTGGTGGCTACAAAGGTCAAGCAGAGGCTTTGCGTCTTGCAATCGCTCGCGCTTTGGTGAAGATCAACCCAGAGGACAAACCAGCGTTGAAGGCTGAGGGCTTCATGACTCGCGATGCTCGTGAGGTAGAGCGTAAGAAGCCAGGTCAACCAAAAGCACGCAAACACTTCCAATTTAGTAAGCGTTAATATCCAAATAGCAGTGACTCCGTGGTGGCAACATGTTGCTCGCCACGGATTACTCTGTTATTCCACGCGTACGCGCTTCTCTGCGTAAACGTGGCAGATGGATAAATTATCATTAAATAATTCAAAACTAATCAAACAAAATGAGAACAAATTTTGATCAACTTCTCGAGGCTGGCTGCCACTTTGGCCACCTCAAACGTAAATGGAACCCAGCTATGGCTCCTTACATCTACATGGAGCGCAACGGTATCCACATCATCGACCTCAACAAGACCGCAGTGAAAATCGACGAGGCTGCTGAGGCATTGAAAGCTATCGCTAAATCTGGTCGCAAGATCCTCTTCGTTTCTACCAAGAAACAAGGTCAAGAGGTAGTAGCTCAAAAAGCTCAAGAGATCAACATGCCTTACATCACCGAGCGTTGGGCTGGTGGTATGTTGACCAACTTCCCTACTATCCGTAAGGCTGTGAAGAAAATGTCAACCATCGACAAGATGATGACTGACGGTACTTTCAACAACATCTCTAAGCGCGAGAAACTCCAAATCACTCGTCAACGTGAGAAACTCGAGAAGAACCTCGGTTCTATCGCTGACCTCACCCGTCTTCCTAGCGCAGTATTCGTAGTTGACGTAATGAAAGAGCACATCGCTGTTGCTGAGGCTAACCGTTTGGGTATTCCTGTATTCGGTATCGTTGATACCAACTCTAACCCTAACAACATCGACTTCGTAATCCCAGCTAACGATGACGCTACCAAGTCTATCGACGTAATCCTTTCTGCTGTTTGCGCAGCTATCCAAGAGGGTCTCGAGGAGCGCAAGGTAGAGAAAGCTGACGAAGAGGCTGCTGCAGCACAAGCTGCTGGCGAGGCTCCAGCTCCAAAAGAGCGCCGTCAACGCGTTCGCAAAGCTGCTCCTAAGGCAGAGGCTGAGAAAGTAGCTGAAGTTGCTGCTGAATAATTTAGAATTAAGAATTTAGAATTAAGAATTACGACAATGGCTGTTACATTAGCAGATATTAAGAAACTGCGCGACATCACTGGCGCAGGTATGATGGACGTAAAGAAGGCTCTCGAGGAGGCTAACGGCGACTTCGAGGTAGCTAAGGACTTGCTCCGTAAGCGTGGTCAAGCTATCGCTGCAAAGCGTAGCGAGCGCGAGGCTTCTGAAGGTTGCGTATTGGCTAAGGCTGAGAATGGCTTTGGTGCAATCGTAGGCGTAAAGTGCGAGACCGACTTCGTAGCTAAGAACGAAGATTACGTAAATATGGTTAAAGCTATCCTTGAGGTGGCAATGACCGAGAAACCAGCTGACCTTGAGGCGCTTAAAGCTTGCAAGTTGGGTGACTTCACCGTACAAGACGCTGTTACTGAGCGTTCTGGTGTGACTGGTGAGAAGATGGAACTCAGCGATTATGCTTTCCTCGTAGCTCCAAAGGTAGATGCTTACAACCACCTTGGCAACAAGCTCAGCGCACTCGTTGCTGCTGACGCTGAGGATGCTAACGCAGAGATCCTCCACGGTATCTCTATGCAAGTGGCTTCTATGTCTCCAATCGCTTTGGATGCTGACCACGTAGCACAAGAGGTGAAAGATCGTGAGCTTTCTGTAGCTATCGAGAAAACCAAACAAGACGAGATCAACAAAGCAGTTGAGCAAGCTGTTCGCAAGGCAGGTATCAACCCAGCTCACGTAGATAGCGATGATCACATCGAGTCTAACACCGCTAAGGGTTGGTTGACCCCAGAGCAAGCTGAGACAGCACGTCAAATCCGCGCTACTGTTCCTGCTGAGGCTGAGGCTAACATCAACATGAAGAAAGTGGAGATGATTGCACAAGGTCGTCTTGGTAAGTTCTTGAAGGAGAGCACATTGGTAGAGCAACAATACATCATGAGCGAGAGCAAAGAGCTCGTGAAGGACGTTTTGAAGAAGAACAACGTAAACGTAATCGACTTCAAGCGCGTAACCCTCAACCAAGAGTAATTAAGTTGATAAAACAGCCCTCCGCGCAAACGGGGGGCTGTTTCTTTTTAATTGATCCAGATTAACGGACTCCCGATTCCCGACTCCCGAATCTAAAAATATAATACTATGTCACAAGAAACTATCACTCCTGCTCCAGCTAAAAAGCGTCTTCTCTCTTTGGACGTTTTGCGTGGTATCACCATCGCGGGCATGATCCTTGTTAATAACCCTGGTACTTGGTCACATATCTATGCACCTCTCCGCCATGCAGCGTGGAATGGTTGCACACCTACCGACCTCGTTTTCCCATTCTTTGTCTTCTGCATGGGTATCGCCATGTATATCTCCCATAAGAAGACTAGCCATGCGCTTACTTGGCCTGTGGCGCAGAAGGTAATCACCCGTGGTCTGCTCATTGTTCTCATAGGTTGGGCATTGAGTTGGCTAGGAATGTTTCTTGGACAAATCACTAAAGAGGGAACCACCCTCTTACACGCTGTTTGGACCTATCCTATTGAGCATATCCGTATCTTAGGTGTGTTTCCACGTTTGGGTCTTGTGAGTATCTTCGGCGGCTTGCTTATGCTGGCTGCTAAGCCTAAAAACTGCCCTTGGGTAGCTGCTGTTCTGATGGTCATCTATTGTATCATGCAGAGCGTAACCAATAGTTTCGAACTCAACGCTGCCAACATGGAGTCTATTGTGGACCTCAAGTTGCTCGGCGACAATCATATCTACCACATGACCAATGCTGCTGGAGAGCGCATTCCGTTTGATCCAGAGGGTGTTCTCTCTACTATCCCTTGCGTGGCGCATGTGTTGATTGGTGCATGGATGGGACATCTCATTATGAATGTGAAAGATAATTGGGGCAAAGTCACTCGCCTTCTCCTCGCGGGAGCGGTGATGATGCTTCTTGGTTTCTTGCTCGATTATGCATATCCGATCAACAAGAGCATGTGGTCTGCAAGCTATATCCTCGTCACCTGTGGTTTGGCAAGCTCATTGCTCGCAATCCTAACTTGGATTCTTGATATCCGCTTACCTGAACGCAATGCAAAAGAGGCCACTACCAAGTGCGAGATTGCCACTAAGAAAGTAGCAAACAACTGGTATAAGTTCTTCGAGTGTTTTGGTGTTAACCCATTGTTTATCTTCTGCTTGAGCGCGATTGCTGTGTATGTAATGCGTAGTATTCGTTTCGAGTATCATGAGCAGATGTACAATGTCTGGAGCTTCTGGTATAAGGTGTGCATGCAACCTTTGTTTGGTGATCAAGGTGGCTCTTTGGCATGTGCTTTGAGCCTTGTTTTGGTGTTCTGGGGCATCGCATACCTCCTCTATCGCAAGAAAATTTATATTAAATTATAGTTTAGAGGACGCTCGCTCTGCGAGCTACTGTTTAGTGTTTAGAGGTTAAAGGTTATAGGCAAGGATTATGCCCAAGATCGCAACGATAGGATTTTTCGACGGTATTCATCGCGGACATCGTTTCCTGTTCGCTCAATTGCACGAGTATGCCAAGCACCATCAACTCACGCCTACTATCTATACGTTTGACCGCCATCCCAAGGAACTGCTGACGGGGCAAGCTCCCGCTATGCTGACTACGCATGACGAACGAAAGGCCTTGCTCCAGAGCTATGGCGAAGTGCATTTCTTGGATTTTGCTGCGGTGCAACAGCTTACTGCTGAGCAGTTTATGTGCTACCTTAAAGAGCAAGAGGGAGTAGATACTTTGCTAATGGGATACGACCATCATTTTGGTTCGGATCGCCTCAAGGGGTTCCACGAATATGAGAAGATTGCGCACAAAGTGGGTTTGCATATCGAGCGTGCGCATGAGTGTTTAGTGGACGGAGTGCCTGTTAGTTCATCGCGAATCCGCAAGCTTATGGCTGCCGCACAAATAGACCAAGTCAACCGCCTATTGGGCTACACCTATAGTGTTTCAGGCGTGGTCGAACACGGCAATGCCATAGGCACAAAACTTGGTTTTCCCACAGCGAATATCCGCCTCAATTCTGCCAAGCAACTCCCCGCTAGCGGTGTGTATTCCGTTGTAGCTCAGGTGAATGGAGTGGAGTATAGGGCACTTGCGAATATAGGTACCAACCCAACGGTAGGCAATGACCATCTATCTTTAGAGGTGCATTTGCTTGATTTTCAAGGTGACTTGTATGACCAACCGCTAACAATTTCTTTCCTTCATTTCCTCCGCCCTGAGCAGAAATTCGCTTCTCTTTCCGACTTGCAACACCAAATCCAACGCGACATCGAATCGCTTTAATCTATTTCTTGTTCCTTCGTTCACTTTTGCCTGTCATAAGAGATATGTCAGGCATGTATTGTATGCATGTTCATAGCACATCCGTCGTCCTTACAAATTATAAATTTGCATAATCCGCGGGTAGAGTGTAGTGGATTTACAAGGAGAGGCGTTTCCATTGGCGTAGGCCATAGATGCAATTGATGCACCAGAAGGCGTATTGTGCTGCCATGCAGTAGTTGCCTGCACGGAGCCACATGACCGTAGCTAGGATGTCAACAAAGAGCCACAGATACCACTGCTCGCGGAAGGCTAGTACCATGAGGATTTGTGCGAGTATGGCAGGGACGGTGGTGAAGGCATCGAGGTAAGGCTGAGGGTCGTCGGTGAAGCGATGGAGCAGCCAGCCTGTGAGCAGAGAGAGCAACAGTAGGGTCATGGAGATGAGTAGCATCCAGCGGGGAGATATAACGCGCGTCTGCACCTGCAGGGACTGGGTAGTGAGTCGGCGACGCCACACAAAGACACCGTAGATCATCGAAAGGAAATAGAACACATTGAGCGCAATCTCGGCATAGAAACGTTCGAGGCAACAAAGGTAGGTATAAGTACCTACTTGCGCAAAGCCGAAGAGGAAAGTGAGGATATTGCCTTGTGCACTCAACACCACCGAACAAATGCCTAACATACCGCTGATGAGAGACAAGGGATGGGCAGGCATGAGCCAAAAAGTGATGACCTGAATGAGCAAGCCAAGAATGAGGAAGGGATATGTGAATTTAGATGGTTGTGTCACGTTGTGAGGTGGTTGTCGGCAAAGCCAAGGTTGTGTCGCCGTAGCCGAGGTGGTATGCGCTACGCGCAGGTACCTTATTATTTCTTCTTATTGTTGGGTTTGCCAGCGAGGGACTTAGGTTTGGACTGTACTTGGGGAATAGCAAGGTGGTCAAAGTTCTCCTCGAAATCCCAGTTAGCACGCAGTTTGAGTTTGGATGGGTAGTAATAGACAGGTTCTGGTTGGCGATGTAGGAGCCAGTCACCAGTAGTCCATTTGCCATCATTATTGCAGTCTATGTACATGCGGAGGTAGAAGGTGGAGGCGGCGAGGTATTCGAACTTAGTACCCTCTGGGAGTGCAGGGAGTTCGCGCAGCACGACATCCTTTTCGTTGAGCAGTTGGATACGTGCCAATGAGTCGAAGTGCGTGAGTTTGACTAAGAGCGAAGCGTATTCATTGAGCGCCTTAAGGCGAATCGTATAATCGGTGCTATCATTGCATACGCCATAGATATCACGCACCGCCGCCGAGTCGATGGTGAGGTGGTATGACTGCTCGGGTTGCAGCGCAGCAAGGATATAGTAGTTCATGCCGATGGAGTCGCATGGGATGAGTTGGAAAGGAATAGGCTGCATGATGGTATCGACCTTTTGCGCGAGATGGAACATCTCTGCATGGATAGAGTCAATAGGATAAGCAGAGATTATACGGAGGGTATCGTAAATCTCGAACTTGGAAGAAGCATTGGATTTGAGTTCGAGTTTGCGCGAGAGTTTGTTGCGCATGTATGCCTCGCGAGCCTTCTCAGAGAGGCGAGGATGGCGATATACGGCAAGTATAGTATCGGTCTGAGGGACAAGATTATAGAGCGAGTCGGAGACCATGTATTGCATTTGCAGGTAGATACTATCCTGGGAGATGGCAAGCGAGTCGGTGAGCCAATAGGTAATGGTGTCGAAATGCGTGGAAGTCTGCAAGAGGGCGTAGTCGAGGCAATTAACCCATGCGGAGTCGTTTCCGAGCGAATCGACCTCAGATGGGCGTAAGGCTCGGATGAGCGGCATGGAATCTTGTGGTGCTGCGAAGATGAGGGTGAAAGCATGTTGTTCCTCGCGTGAGACATTCTGGAAGTACTGGCGTTGCTTGGCCTCTTCGAAATACCAAAGCAGGAGGGAGTCGGGATAGAAATGCGTGACTGGATGGACGAAGGTGGAGTCCACAAGGCGTGTAAAGAGCGTATCACCCGAGATGGAGTCGATAGCCAGCGTGTCGCGCCAAATGGTGTCGGTATGGATATCGACAGTGCAATATGGCGTAATGAGCGAGTCGGCAAATGCGAATGCTTCGCCTGGCTGATAGAGGAAATCGCGGCTAATATCGTTGAGGGCGTAGAGGCGATAGGTGCCAGGTTGGATATTATGAATGGTAAAAGTACCCTCGGCATCGGCGCGAGTGATGCGTGCGAAGGGCAGTGTAGAGAATGCAGAATCGTGGTGATTGCGATGGATACCTACCAGCACATTGGGCACGGGGTTGAGGTTGGAGGCATCATAGATGGTACCCGAGATGGAAAGCGAGTCGATGACATCGCCTGTAGAGAAAGAGAAAACATAGCCCGTGAGCGGCGTCTTCTCATTGTAGTCACAGATGGCAGAACCGAAGTCAATGGTGTAGGTGGTAGAGTCCTGCAAGTCCTCCATAAAGACCACCGAGAGGTGTTTGCCAATGGCCTTGACCTCTGGAGGATTCTGCTGAGGTGGGGAGATGAGGACTTTGTTGGCTACATCATCAAGCTGGATATACTCGTCGAAATACACCTGCACCTCCTTGCCTGTGAATAGCAGAGTGCCATTGAGTGGCACCTCTTTGAGAACAACAGGGGAGATGGTGTCGCGTGGTCCACCCTGTGGACCTTGACCACGGTTGGCGCACGATGCTAAGAGCAAGAAGAATATGCTGATGATGTAAATATAGCGAGTCATGGGAATTGACAGTTTACAGTTGAGAGTTGATAGTTTAGGTTAAGGATTCGAGTTTGTAGCCTTGGGACTGTAGCCACTGGATAATGAGTGGCAGCGCAAGGAGCATGCGGTCGCAGGATTTGAGCGAGTCGTGGAGGACAATGATGCTTCCGTTGCGGGTAAAGCGCTGTACGATACGGAGCATTTTGTCGGGTGTATAGTTAGGATTATAGTCGTGGGTAAGTACATCCCACAGATAGATGGTGTAGCCCGCCTGCAACATGGCTTTCTTTTGGGAATAGCGCATGCGCCCGTGAGGCGGACGAAAGAGACGAGAATGAAGAATCTGTTCGCCATGTAAGGCATCAGAGACATATGTATGGTTGCAGGACTGATGTCCGCGCATATGGCTATACGTATGGTTGCCTATGCTATATCCCTCCGCTTTGACACGTGCCAGCAGTTCGGGATAACGCTCTGCGTTCTCTGCCACCATGAAGAAGGTAGCCTTGGCATTGTATTGGCGGAGGATGTCTAATACCTGTGGCGTACATTGGGGAATGGGACCATCATCGAAAGTCAGATAAACGACCTTCGATGATGGATTCATTCGCCATACAACACCTCTATATAGGCGTTGCATCCATGTTGGGAATTGATATAATAATCGTATCAACACTAAACTCTAAACAGTAGCGTAACGTTCTCTAAACACTATCCTATCAATCACCCCAAGCCAATGCAGATGCACCTAATACAGCAGCATCAGCCTCTTTCAAGTCAGAGAAGAGTACTTGTACCTTATTACGCCACAAAGGAAGTACATTCTCATTCATAGCCTTCTCTACTGGGTCCTTGATCCAGTGACCAGACTTGGTCAAGCCACCAAAGAGGACGATAGCCTCTGGTGCGCTGAACGCGATGAAGTCAGCCAATTGTTGACCAAGGATAGTACCTGTGTAGTCGAAGATTTGTTTTGCTACCTCGTCGCCTTGCTCAGCTGCATCGAAGACATCCTTAGAAGTGATGGCATCAATATCGAGATTGCGCAAAAGGGTATCTTGGGTAGTAGAGAAGATGA
>CALCGX010000119.1 GCA_937901225.1 uncultured Bacteroidales bacterium
ACTACGGCATCTGCCATACCAGCCACAATGCGGTTGCGGGCTACAAAATTAAATCGCTCTGGCTCTGTACCACAAGTATATTCCGTCAATATTCCACCCCTGTCCAATGCTTGAACAGCCACATTGCGATGTACCGCAGGATAGATTCGGTCTAAGCCATGAGCAGGGATAATAATCGTCGGTATCTCCGCTTCCAACGCTGCCCGATGGGCCATTACATCTATTCCGTATGCCAATCCACTCACAATAGTCAAATCGGGCAACTGCGCTGCTAAATCCAATACCAGCTGTCTGCACCAATCTTTTCCGCGCTCACTTGGCATACGGGTACCCACTACACTCACTATATGCTTAGGATTGACATCTACATGCCCCTTGGCATACAACAACAAAGGCGCATCCACACAATGCGCCAAGCGATAGGGATAGTTCTCATCCCTAAAATAATACATCTGGATATTGTGCTTCTCGATGAATTCGAGCTCCTTGCGAGCAAAATCCAACGCTGCGTGACTCACCAGATCACCATGCTGCTTGATTACCTCCGTAGCCGAACCGCACACCTCCAATGCATGACGGATACCACGCAAGCGCGTCTTGTTGGCCCAAGTCAACGCAATTCTATTTACCCACTCTTCTCTCATGCCACCACGTGCCTATACACCAACATACCAATCCCATGCACACTCCCACACCATCTGCCAGCCAATCCAGCCATTCACCTGTACGAGGATAAAAGAATTGCTCCTGTAATAGCTCGATGACTCCGCCATAAACTACAGGAACTGCTACGGCTACAAGCCACATCTTCCACGACTTTAACCCTGCGGTTTTACTATCCCATAGTAGCACTAAAGTCAATACCAAGAACGCCAACCAATGCACCCATTTATCCCCGCCTTCGATGGGAGGCAGTGTGTACAATGGTTTGCGCAGCAGGCAGCCATACGCAATCACACCAGCGACTGCTATACTCTTCCAAAATCCTATAATTTTTCGCCAAAGCATAAGTCGCCCGCATCACCTAATCCAGGAACAATATACTTCTTCTCGTTCAATACGGGGTCGATTACTGCACACCACAGCGTAACATGCTCTGGCATTGTCTTTGACAGGTAGTCTATCGCTTGAGGCGTACCAAACAAACAAGCCACATGCACACTCTTAGGCGTACCGTGACTCAGCAAAGCCTTGTATCCCACTTCCATCGACAAACCTGTAGCAAGCATTGGATCTACCAATATCAAGGTCTTGCCTTCAATGGATGGAGCTGCCAAATACTCTGACACAATCTCTATCTGCATCTCGCCTCGTCTGCCAATCGTCTCTTTGCGATATGCGCTGATAAAGGCATTCTCTGCCTTGTCAAACATATTCAAAAATCCTTGGTGCATTGGCAATCCCGCACGCAACAAAGTACCCAATACCACTTGATCTTGAGGCACTTGCATCTCAGCAACCGCCAAAGGAGTCTGCACTTGCTCCGTAGCATATGTCAGATGTTTGCTAATCTCTACTGCCATTATCTCGCCTATGCGCTCAATGTTTCGGCGAAAACGCATGCTGTCCTTTTGCACATCTATACTGCGCATTTCTTTCAGGTACTGATTCAGCAACGAAGGTTGCTCCGATAGATTAATTACTTTCATTTCTGTATATGGTATTAAAATTTCGTGCAAAATTACTATTTTTTTTTCATATATCAAAAAAAAAGCGTACCTTTGCAAACAAATTATACAGAATCATACGATGTCCACGACCTCTACACATTATGTTTATCAGGAGCCTGCTATAGAATTTGTGACGGTAGCAGTGCAGCTCTGCCTATATCTTGAGCAGGCGGAAGAACAAGAAAGAGCCGATTTCATCGAGAAAATGCTCTGCCTTTTGCCATTGCTATATCTCAAAGCACGTCTTTTACCAAAAGCTACCGAAGAGATGGATGGTTATCCAGAACGCTTTGTTACCGAATATGAGTACGAAAGCATGCGTCAGGCAATCGCTCAAAAGCTCGGTTCGGACGATGCTTATCTGGAAGTATTCGTGGAAGATATGCGTTACTCTGATGAGCCTATCACAGCATTTATCTCGGAAAATATTGCAGATATCTATCAAGAGGTCAAGGACTTGGCTTGCAATTACCAAACACGTGAAGAGGCGGTGATGAATGATGCGTTGGTTAGTTGCTTGGAGGCATTTGAACAGCATTGGGGACAAAAGTTGCTGAATGTACTCCGCCCTTTACACACCCTATCATTACATGTAGATGAGTAGTTTTTTGCCCAATACGTTTGCTCAACACATTGATAAAGCAGCTATTCAAACGCTGCCCGTTACCTTTTTCGAAGGCGAAGTGATTGTGGTAGATAAGCCCGAAATGGTGGCTGATGCTGCGGCGTACTTGCGCCAGCACACCGTACTCGGAGTGGATACCGAGGCCCGTCCTTCTTTCAAAAGAGGTGTGCACTACCCTACTGCTTTGGTGCAAATAGCCACCTTGGAGCGGTGCTATCTATTTCGTCTCACGCATGTAGGTTTGCCCGTTGAAATTGCAGAGATATTTGCCAATCCTGACATATGCAAAGTGGGGCTGGCTTTCAAGGACGACATTACTGGTCTTCGCAGAAGACGCGACTTCAAGCCTGCCAATTGTGTAGATTTGCAATCGATGGTATGCAAATATGGTATTATGGAACTCGGTTTGCAAAAGATCTTCGCCATTATCTTTGGCAAGAAGATTAGCAAATCCCAGCAACTTACCAATTGGGAGAACTCACATCTAACATTGGAGCAAGCACGTTATGCATCAACAGACGCGTGGGCTACGCTGAGTATCTATCTTGCATTGCAACAAGTGAAGCCCCTGTCCAAACGCGCAGTAGAAGCCCTCAAGCGTGCTGAGAAAGAAAAACAAATCCAACGCCAACAAGAGGCCATGGCGAAAAGGAGTTTAGAGGATGCCGCTAAGGCGGGTATTGTTTAGTGTTTAGAGTTTAGTGATTAGTGTTTAGTGATTAGTGTTTAGAGATTAGAGATTATGACAACGGTATATTTGAAAACTCATAAAGAAGAATCGCTTCTTCGTTTCCACCCTTGGGTATTCTCGGGTGCTATCCGCAGTATTCAGCTGGACGCTGATTATCCATATGCTCAGCCACAAGAGGGTGAAGTGGTACAAGTGCTCGATTCCAACGGCAAAATATTGGGCGTTGGACACTATCAGATAGGCTCTATCGCAGTACGTATCTTGGCATTTGGAGTAAGTGAACTGCCTGCAGATTTTTGGCAAGAGCGTATTCGTGCAGCATATGAAGTGCGCCGCTCGTTGGGGTTGATTACTTTAGAAACTGAAAACTGTCAACTGAGAACTGAAAACTATCAACTGAAAACTGAAAACTGCAACAACACTTACCGCTTGGTACATGGCGAAGGCGACTTCTTGCCTGGATTGATTGTGGATGTATATGCAGATACAGCCGTGATTCAAGCCCATTCCATCGGTATGCACTGCCATCGCATGGAGATTGCAGAGGCGATTATTCAATCGGTACCTCAGGTGGATAAGGTGTATTACAAGTCGGATGACACCTTACCTCACAAAGCCCCTATTCAAGGAGAGCGAGTAGGCTACTTGATTGGTGCAGAAAAAGCCGATTTCAACGGAGATTTCTGGGCAAAGGAGAATGGATTAGACTTCCGCATTGACTGGCTTCGTGGACAAAAGACGGGCTTCTTTATTGACCAACGTGACAACCGTGCTTTGCTGGAGCATTATGCACAAGGCAAAGAGGTGCTGAATATGTTTTGCTACACGGGTGGATTCTCCGTGTATGCACTACGTGGTGGAGCAAAATTAGTGCACTCGGTGGATGTGAGCCAAAAAGCAATTGACTTGGTACGCAGCAACGTGGCACACAACTTTGGCGAGCATGCGCCTCACGAAGCATTTGCCGAGGAGGCTTTCGAGTTTTTGGCAAAGAACCAAAGCAAATATGATTTGATTGTGTTGGATCCTCCTGCTTTTGCCAAACACAGAGATGCGGTTAAGAATGCGCTGCGTGGCTATCAACGCTTGAACGCCAAAGGCATACAAAGTATTCGTCCTGGTGGTATCTTGTTCACCTTCTCTTGTTCGCAGGCGATTGATAAGGATATGTTCCGTTTGGCCGTGTTCTCTGCCGCAGCACAGGTGGGTCGCAAAGTGCGTATCTTGCACCAATTGCACCAGCCAGCAGACCACCCTATCAATATCTATCACCCAGAAGGTGAATACCTGAAGGGATTGGTACTACAGGTGGAATAACCGCAGCAATCGAGCAATTATGCTACAATAGGTATATAAAAATAGCACCTCGTCGAGGTGCTATTTTTGTTATTATATCTTCAAGTTGATTCCAGCAAAGAAGGTGCGTGGGTTGGCGGGACCGTAGATAAAACCAGCATCGCGATCCATGCCCTTATCAAGGTCGGATTGGAATTGGTCAAGGATATTCTTTACACCTGCGTTAATCTCCAATGTATAGTGTTTGTAGAGCGGAATATCGTAGCAAAGTTTGATGTCCCATTCGAAGAATGTAGGAGTAGTAACTTCTTCATCCTCTGGCACATATCCTGCAAAGTGTTGCACCAGCATATTGCCCGTTACCTTGCCGTTGGTGACAATGTGGAAATGTTTTACAGGTTCGATATTACAGAGGAAATAGCCATAGTGGTCTGGAGTACGGAACATACGGCGTTGAGGTGCAATGTTTGGATTCTTGCTCCATTGCAATGGTTCGATATAGCGGCTATGGTTGTAGGTATAACCCGCTTGGAAAGTAAGCAAGTGACCAAAGCCCACCTTGGCTTCGATATTCATACCCGCCACGCGTGCGCCGCTCGCGTTGGTACGCGTTAATAATAGGTTGCCTTGTGCATCGTGTCCGTTCTCCTCTAGGGTAAAGACATCGTTGAGTTGGGTAAAAAAGCCCTCAAGGGTGAGGTTGAGATCCCACTTGCCAAATCGCTTGTACATGTCAATGCTTCCGCTGATGGAGTGGCTGTATTCGGGTTTGAGGGTGTCTGCCAACGAGATAAGCGATACCTCGCCACCTACTGCACCTACGTGCAAGTCTTCTTCGTAGATTTGTGGTGCACGATAGCCACTGGCATAGCTCAGGCGCAGAATAATTGGCTCAATAGGTGTGTAGCGGATATTGGCACGAGGTGAGAAAACGGGTTTGTCAAGTAAGGAATGCTGCTCCAACCGACCACCTACGAGGATAGACCATTGCTTGTTTTTCCACTCGTTTTGAACGTATCCTCCTCCGAGATGTACGCGTTGGAGGGTATTGCGGTCGTAGCCAAGGATCTGGTCGCGGAGTTGGTTGTAGGAGTATTCCGCACCCGCGCTCAGGTCGGCATTCATGATTCCACAAGGATAAGAGAAGCGGTATTGTGCACCAGTCACAGACACGATATCGGTAGATTTGCCATAGGCATTGGGATTGTAGTTGGTGCCGAAATAGCTATCGCGAGCGATATGTTGGAAACTGGTATATACGCTTACAAAGTGCTTATTATCAGCAGTGTACATATCCCATTTGGCTGTAGCCGCGTCGATATTATGCCTGAGTTGCTCGGTGAGTGGCGACTCGTGTGGTTGGAGGCTATCAATACCATAACCGCCACGGCGAAACTCGGTAGTGTGGTGGTATTCCGCTGTGATCTTGGAGTAGTCGGATGTCTTGAAATAAGAGCGGAAGCCAACCGTTGTGGAGTTGAGGTGCGGGATGTCGGAATAGCCATCGTTGTCGCGGTCGTATTGCTGGCGGTTGCGTTGTACGCCAAAGAGGAAGAGTCCCGCTTTTTGGTTTTCAGACACGACACTGGCGTTCATGTTGGTGTTGATATCGTAGGTGCCTGTCTGAGTGAAAGCACTTGAGTTGCTGATATTTAACGAGTTGCGGCTCGGTTCTTTGGTGATGATATTCACGACACCTGCGATGGCATTGGCACCATAGAGTGCGCTACCGCCACCACGAATCACTTCGATACGGTCCACCATGCCCGCAGGCAGTTGCTCCAAGCCATAGACAGAAGCGAGGGAAGAGAAGATTGGGCGGGAGTCCATGAGGATTTGGGTGTATTGTCCTTCCAAGCCGTTGATACGAATCTGTGGCACACCGCAGTTGGAGCAAGTCTCTTCCACGCGCAAGCCCGTTTGGAAATTGAGTACATCTGCCATGGAGTTGGATGTGGTGGACTCAATAATGAGCGGCGGAATGACATTGACGATGGTCGCCACTTCGCGTTGTTTGGTTTCGTACTTATTAGCAGTAACCACCACATTATCAATCATAAAGGATGTCTCGGCGATTGCCACATTCATTTCGATAAGTGTATCTCGGCGAAGGGTAACGGTACGTTTCTCAGTCTCGTACCCCATCATTGAGAAGACGATGGTGAGTTCGCCTTCGGGAAGGTTCTTGAGATAGAAGTGACCGGATTCATCGGTCAGACAACCCAGGGCAGTACCTTCGACTTGCACATTCACAAAAGAAAGATGCTCCTTGGTGTGCGCATCTAAGACGTGTCCCGCGATATGGGCGTCGGACTTCTTCTCGTGGTTGTGATGGTGATGATCTTGCGCTAAAATAGGCATACTGCTTACCAAGAGGCAAGCCATGAAGGAAAGGAAAATGAGTGTTTTTTTGTTCATATAGTTGGTTTATTTTATAACAATGTATCGGAATAATGACGGTATTCCTTCGGTGCTCCTATATTAACAACCCGATTATCCTACGTATATCTTACGTGTATCTTACGTGTATCTTACGTATATCCTACGT
Source organism: uncultured Bacteroidales bacterium (assembly GCA_937901225.1). GTDB lineage: Bacteria > Bacteroidota > Bacteroidia > Bacteroidales > Paludibacteraceae > Colicola. The sequence goes on from CALCGX010000119.1 coordinate 6,831, forward strand.
AATTGATAGCGTAAAGATAATACAACGATAACACACAAGGTATAGAAATAAAGGGTTAATCCGAAGAAATCGAGTGCAAAGGTAGTGGTTTTGTGTGAATTAGACAAATTTTTTAGACAGTTTCCCCATTATTTGGGATTGGCAGATGGACAAGTGCGGAATGAATTTGGCATTAGTTGTCCCCAGAAATGGTTATTTTGGAAATTTGATTTGCATATATGAATATTTTTCAGTAACTTTGCAGCGTTTTTAACGTAAAGGTCTTCCCTCTTATGTATGGGGGAAGAATTATTGTGGTTGCATGTGATGTATAAAGCTACGGATAAAATATGTGATTTGATGTCGCGTGAGGAAGATGCGATACATGTGATTAGTCGGTTTGGCTTGACGATGGGCGTTGGCGAGCAGACTATTGCAGAGGCATGCGCAAGCAATAACGTGCATACACCTACTTTTTTGGCGGTGATCAATTACAAGGTGTACAAGCAACGTGCTTTGCCCGCGGATATTGATATTGCTACGTTGCAACGCTATTTGCGCAATGCACATACCTATTTTTTGGATTTCCGTTTGCCCTATTTGCGTCGTTCGCTGATAGAAGCGATTATTCCAGCCGATCCAAGTTCGAAGATACCGATGTTGATATTGCGGTGTTATGATGAGTTTGCGGAGGAAATTCGCACGCATATTGAGCATGAAAATGCAGGTATGTTTGAGGAACATACGCATGATGATCAACGCATTACGGATAAACTGAGTGAGATTAAGAACTTGATAATCAAGTATTATCCATCCGATCAGACGATGCAGAATGGTTCTGTAACTTATACGTTGATTAGTGTGATGAGCGATTTGTGGCATACGGAACAAGATTTTGCGGATCATTGTGCGATAGAGGATGATATATTGCGCCCAGCCCTGAGTAGTTTGCCCGAAAATCAGCCGTTGCAAACAGCGAAACAAGAGGTAGAGGCATTGAGTGAGCGTGAATTGGAGGTGTTGATTCAAGTGGTGAAAGGACTGAGTAATAAGGAGATAGCCGATGTGCTATGCATTTCTACACATACGGTAATCACTCATCGCAAGAATATCACACGTAAACTGAATATACATTCTACAGCAGGATTGACAATTTATGCGATCGTCCATAAGTTGATTAATCTGGATGGTTTAGAATAAAGCAAGGTAATAACGGATGTTCAAAATTTTACTAATATTATCCATACTTACGAGCCATCCCGATACACGAGATGCCAATATGGGTGTGCTGATTTGCGATTATCATTCGGGAGACACCATTGACGCCTTCCGCGCGAATTCCGTCATCCCACCCGCTTCAACGATGAAACTGCTCACCACAGCGACTGCATTGGAGATGTGGGGAGGAGATTATCGCATCAAAACGCCAATCACCTATTCGGGGTATATTCAGGACGGTACGTTGCATGGGAATCTGTATATTGAGGGACGCGGTGATCCGACGTTTGGTTCGCGGTATGTAGGTAGTCACTCGTTTATGTACCGTTGGCTGCGTGAGGTACGCAATGCGGGTATCAAGCATATTACGGGTTCGGTGGTAGGCGATGCGAGTTATTTTGACGGCAATGCGCTGAATCCATCGTGGTTGTGGGAAGATGCGGGTAACTATTATGCGCCAGGTATATTTGCGCTATCGTATTTGGATAACACGATGAATATTGTGCTGCAAAGTGGTCCTGTGGGCAGTATTGCTACGGTGTTGAACACTACGCCGCAGGTGCCTGAGGTGGAGTTTGAGAATCATATTCGCTGCACACATATCTCTTATGATGGGGCGTTTGTACATGGAGTGCCCTATAGTAATCGCAGGTATTTAGTGGGAAGTGTACCATCGAATCGGCAGACTTTTGGTGTGAAAGGCGATTTGCCCAACCCACCATTGATTTTGGCAAGGGATTTTACGAATGTACTTGTTAGCGGAGGCATACAGGTGGACGGCGAAGCGACATATCTGAGTGAAAAGCCACAGAATGGTGCGGCAAGAACGGAGTTGTTTGTATATGAAAGTGAACCCTTATCGGAGATTATTCGCCATACAAATCATGAGTCGGATAACCTGTATGCGGAGATGCTATTCCGCATATTTGGTTCGAAATATTCAGTACCATGTACCATCCATAATGCATCGGATTTTGTACGTGAATACTGGAAGAATCGCGGTGTGAGTTTTAGAAGTGCTAAGATATTGGATGGTTGTGGATTAGCTCCTCAAAATACCATATCGCCTGCGATGTACGTGCAACTATTGCGGTATATGTATGGTTCGAGGAACAAAGACGTATTCATCGAATCATTGCCATGTAGCGGCGAAAGTGGGACATTGAGTTCGTTTTTGCGCGACACTCCGTTGCATGGCAAAGTATGCGCGAAGAGCGGCACCATCGGAGGCACGAAGAACTACGCTGGATATATCTTTTTGCCCGACGGCAGGGTATGGGTGTTTGCTATTATGGTGAATAGTGCCAACTGTAAAACCCGAAAAATACAGCGCGTGATAGAACAATATTTGTTGGATGTATATAAAGCAAACACATAGCACCTCCACCTTGTTGCGTGAGCAGTATTCTGATGCTCTGCCCCATCTCTACACTATCCGCACGGATTTTCAGACGGCAGGGCGTGGACAAGCAGGTAATAGTTGGGAGAGCGAAGAAGGAAAGAATTTGCTATTTTCCACATTGCTGCGCTATGAGGGAATACTTGCGACAAAACAATGGCGATTGTCTATGTTGGTAGCAGTAGCGCTTTGGGAAACATTAGCGAAGTATTTGCCACAAGAGCAATTGCGTATTAAGTGGCCAAATGATATTTATTTTGGAGATAAAAAATTGGTAGGCATCCTGATTGAGAATAGTTTGGCAGGACAACATGTGGGGTACAGTATAGCAGGGATAGGAGTGAATGTGAATCAAACAAGATGGCTAAGCAATGCACCTAATCCCATATCCATGAAACAAATAACAGGTAAAGACTATGATGTGGAGGAAGTAATGGAGGAGTGGATTACTGCGATGAAATCGTGGGAAAAGTGCACAACTGAAGCGATTAAAGCGATGTATATGCAACATATCTATAGAAGGACGGGGTGGCATAATTATGTGGAAAGAGAAGTGAGCGTGCAACCTACATCCATCGCAAAACAAGGAATAGATGGCGTTTTTAGGGCTGAATTGGTGGGAATTTCGGAACAAGGGGAATTGATATTGCGAAAAGAAAACAACGAAGAGCAAGCATATCATTTTAAGCAAATACGCTTTGTAATATAAACATTGAAACTAATTAAAACCATACAAATATTATGAAATCTATTATCATTACTGGTGGCGCAGGTTTTATTGGCAGCCACGTTGTACGTTTGTTCGTAAACAAGTATCCTGAGTATCGCATTATCAATGTGGATAAATTGACTTATGCGGGCAACTTGGCCAATCTCAAAGACATTGAGGACAAACCAAATTATCGTTTTGTGAAAGCAGATATCTGCGATTTTGATACTATGTATGCCTTGATGCAAGAGGAGCATGTGACTGGTATCATCCACCTCGCAGCTGAAAGCCATGTGGATCGCTCAATCAAGGATCCATTTACCTTTGCTCGCACCAATGTGATGGGTACGCTATCACTCTTGCAAGCAGCAAAGCTCTATTGGGAAGCACAACCAGAGAAGTACGAGGGCAAGCGCTTCTACCACATCTCAACCGACGAGGTATATGGCGCATTGGAGATGACTCATCCAGAGGGCATTGAGCCTCCATTCTCCACTCAAGCATCTTCTGAACACCATGAGGCATATGGTGAGGATTTCTTCTTGGAAACTACTAAGTACAATCCACACAGCCCATATTCGGCATCTAAGGCAAGTAGCGACCACTTTGTACGTGCGTTCCACGACACTTATGGCATGCCTACCATTGTAACTAACTGCTCCAATAACTATGGCCCATACCAATTCCCAGAGAAGTTAATCCCATTGTTTATCAATAATATCCGTCATCGCAAACCATTGCCAGTGTATGGTAAAGGTGAGAATGTACGCGACTGGTTGTATGTGGAAGACCACGCACGTGCTATTGACTTGATTTTCCATCAAGGTACTGTGGCAGAAACCTATAATATCGGCGGTTTCAACGAGTGGAAGAACATTGATATTATCAAGGTCGTTATCAATACTGTGGATCGTTTGCTCGGTCGAAAAGAAGGTGAGGATATGGATTTAATCACCTACGTAACCGACCGTGCAGGACACGATATGCGCTATGCTATTGACTCACGCAAGTTGCAAGCTGAATTGGGTTGGGAACCATCTTTGCAATTTGAAGAGGGTATTGAGAAGACTGTTCGTTGGTACCTCAAGCATCAAGAGTGGATGGATAACATCACTTCTGGCGAATACGAGAAATACTACGATGACATGTACAAAAATCGTTAATTTTTAAATCCCAATTTTTAGGTATTGCGCACAAAAGAAAATCGCAGTACCTTTGCAATGTGAATCAAAACACATCGGAATATATTGAGAATGGCATCCAAATTCAGGAGGTAGATGCTCGTGAATTGGAGGTGCAACTAGTGCGTACCGCAGCGTTGATGGATAGGCATCAGCCATTCGTGGTACTGTTGACGCATTACGATGAGTTGGTGCAGACCGAGCACGCGTTGGATTATCATTTGCTGAGCCGACTGCTGGGTGTGCGCATTGGTTTGGTGGAAGAAAAAGCTGCGATTTTGGCAGAGGAAGATAGCTTTCGCCACGTGCATGTGAGTTATGGAAAGGATGTGGAGGAGGCGATAGCCCGTGTGATAGACGTGATTGTCACCTTGCCGAATGTGCGTGAGAAATACTCCAAACGCTATATGGCAGTGCGTATGTTGGAGCGCCCCGATGAGATGTTGGCACTGTTGCCACATAGTGAAGAACTGATTCGCGTGGCAGCCGAACAGAGAGCACGACTGCTATACGAATATGGTAAGACCGCCAAAGAAGTGATTGCACAAGCACGTCGCGGATTTGTGCATGGTGCATTGGAGGAAACATTGACCCACGCGAAGCATGACTCAGGACATTCTGTGGCAGACAAGATAGATAAAGTGCTGACCAACAGATGGATAGGTTTGCCCGTGTTGCTCTTGGTGCTGTATGGCGTGTTTGAATGTACTTTCACGTTGGGAGCTTATCCACAAGAATGGATCACTACAGGCGTGGAGGTATTAGCGGAGTGGTTGCGCGGAATGATGCCCGTGGTTTGGTGGAGTAGTTTGCTGCTGGATGGCGTGCTATTGGGTATAGGTGCGGTATTGGCGTTCCTGCCGAATATCATCATCATGTTCTTCTTTTTGAGTTTAATGGAGGACTCTGGCTACATGGCGCGTATGGCATATACGATGGATAAATGGATGCACCGAATCGGTTTGCACGGTAGCTCGTTTATCCCAATGCTGATGGGTTTTGGATGTAATGTACCTGCCATCATGGCAGCTAAGGATATTACCAATAAGAAAGATCGTGCACTGACGATGCTGATGGTGCCATTCATGAGTTGTTCAGCTCGTCTGCCAGTGTATATGCTGTTTGTAGGAGCATTCTTTGCAGAGCAAAAAGCGTTGGTGATGATGTCGCTATATGTGTTGGGCGTGGTGTTGAGTATATTGTTTGCATGGATCATGCAACAAACGAAGGCGTTCCGTCAACCTAAGCACGATTACGTGAGCGAATTGCCACCCTATCGCCGTCCGACCTTGCGCAATACGGGCTTGCATATCTGGGAGCGTATTGCCGATTACTTGCAGAAGATACCTGCAGTGATTATCTGGGCGAGCGTGATTATCTGGGCATTGACGTATTTCCCTACTGGTAACATGTCGGATATGGAGCATAGTTATTTGGCCATGATTGGTCATTGGATAGAGCCTGTGGTACGCCCATTGGGTTTCGACTGGAAGATGTCCGTCTGCCTGCTGACTGGCTTACCAGCGAAGGAAGCGATTGTATCTACGATGGGCATTCTGTATCCTTCGGATGCAGCATTGTCGGCATTCACGCCCTTGACAGCATATGCATTTATGGCTTTTGTGCTGTTGTATTTCCCTTGCGTGGCAACGATCACCACATTGCGCAAGGAGTTGGGGAGAAAATGGGCATGGTATAGTTTGGTACAGTCAATGGTGCTGGCATGGGTGGTGAGTTTTGTGATATACCAGGTTGGTTTAGTGTTTAGTGTTTAACGGAAGAAGGTTATGAAAAAGATTATATTAGCAGTATTATTCGTTGTCTTGCCCTTTGTCTGGGCGGAAGCTCACGCATGGGGAACCGTACTAGATGACAAAGGCGAGCCACTAGTAGGAGCGAATGTGTATTGGGCAGGAACTAGTGTGGGCGTAGCCACCGACCTAGATGGTAGATTTCAGTTAGAGCCTGTCAAGAGTACGAACATCTTGGTTACCAGCTTTATGGGCTTTCACAACGACACGACTGAAGTGACTGCACACAGCGAACTAACCATCGTGTTGGTGAGCGATTTGTTGTTGGAAGAAGTAGATATCGTAGAACGTAAGATGGCAGTTTTGCGTTCGCGCATTTCACCACTGACCACAGAGACCTTGACAGGAGAAGCACTCTGTATGGCAGCATGCTGCAATCTGAGCGAGAGTTTCGAGACTAGTGCTAGTGTGGATGTAGCTTACTCGGATGCTGCAACAGGTGCAAAACAGATCCGTTTGCTCGGATTGAGTGGCACTTATGTGCAACTCCTCACGGAAAATACCCCTAATATCCGCGGATTGGCACAGTCGTTTGGAATGGAGTATATCCCTGGGCCTTGGATGGATGCGATACAGGTAAGTAAGGGCACGTCGTCCGTACTCAATGGTTATGAAGCTATCGCAGGACAAATTAACGTGGAGTATCTTAAACCACAAACTCAAGATCCTATCGCGCTCAACGCTATGATAAGTACTGAGACACATGCCGAAGTGAATGTGACTGGCGGTTGGGATGTGAACGATAAGGTTTCTACGGGAATATTATTCCATGCGCAAAACATGTCGCTGGAGCTTGATCACAACCATGATGGTTTCTTGGATATGCCTAAGAATACGAATGTGAATCTGCTGAATCGATGGTATGTAAAGGCGGGTGATTATACAGGGCAATTCTTGGTACGTGGTCTCTATGACCGCCGTGAGGGAGGTTTAACTAAAGAGGCAACAAGTGCCCTGTCGCCATACAAGATTGATCTGAGCACATGGCGAGTGGATGGGTTTATGAAAAATGGATATGTGTTTGATGCTGATTTGGGTACATCTATTGGTATTATCACTTCTGTATCCTATCACAATCAGCAAAACACTTACGGCTCGCGCCAATGGAATGCTGCACAGACCAATGCCTATCTGAATGCTATCTTCCAAACATCGTTTGATGATTCGGCTACCGATTTATGGGATGATCACCATCATAATCTATCTACTGGTCTGAGTTTTAACTATGATGGGTATAACGAGGAGTTGCTCCTCGCACCTAACCAGTCGCCTCTAACTTATAACCTCAATCGTTGGGAAGTGACACCTGGTGTATTTGCCGAATATACCTACACCTATAAGGATAAAGTCACCTTGCTTATGGGCATTCGCGAGGATTATTCTACGCGCTACGGTTTCTTCACTACGCCTCGCATGAATCTCCGCTATGCGCCATTCGAGTGGTGGACATTGCGCGGTTCGGTGGGCTTGGGCTACCGTTCGCCCAATGCTATTGCTGACAATGCTGCCTATCTGTCAAGCACCAGAATGTATTATTTTGATGCTGACTCTCTAGTACAAGAACGTTCGATGAATACAGGTATAAGTACTGTTTTTTATATCCCGATGGGTAAGAAAGAATTGCAAATATCGGGCGAATACTACTATACTAAATTCTTAGACGGCGTGATAGCCGATATGGATCGTAGTTTGCAAGGTATTACCTTATATAATATGCACGATGTGAATGGTGCACAGTATTTCTCGCACAACTGGCAAGTAGAAGCTACCATGGAGATTTTGCGTGGATGGACTATGACTGCAGCCTTCCGTTATACGGATGTAAAGCAGACCTCCTTCAACAGCGCAGTAGGCAAATATCAGTTGCGCGATAAGCCATTGCAGAATAAGTTCAAGGGTATTATCACTACTAGTTACCAAACACCACTCAAGACATGGCAGTTTGATCTGACTGCGCAGTTTAATGGTGAGGGTCGTATGCCAGATGGCTTTGTAATTCCTGCAGGTAGCAACCAATATCACGTATTAGATAACGGACAAATCTACCACAAGTGGTATCCACAGTTGCTAGGACAGGTGACTAAGTTTTTCCGCACATGGTCTATCTATCTTGGAGCGGAGAATATGACTAACTTTACGCAGGATAATCCGATTGTAGGTGAGAGGTTTGAGGCTAAAAGTGAAAAGCATGGGGGATTTGTTAATCCTCATTCGGCAAACTACGATGCTTCTATGATTTGGGCACCTATACACGGTTGGAAAATATATCTGGGTTTCCGTTGGGCATTGGAGCGCGAAGAATAATTGTGAATGATGAAAATTCGCACCGCGAATAATCGTTCGAGCAAAGGCAAGATAAGAATTAAGAATTATAAGTATGAAACGAATTATTTTATTTTTAATGGCGATTATGCCAATGGCATTTATGCTTTCTACTGCAGAAGCAAAGCCTAACAAACAAACAGTAGTGTTGTATGTATATCTGCATTGCCAAGATTGCTGTGACAAAATTATGAAGAATATTCCTTTTGACAAGGATTTAAAGAATGGTGTCAAGGATATTGTTTTTGATATAGAGGCGCAAACTGTTACCGTGACGTATGATGCCAACAAGACCGACGTACCTGCACTGCAAAAGGCATTTGCTAAGATTGGCAAACCTGCTACCACTACTCCACCAGAGCACAAGCACGAAGACCATCACCACGAAGGGCCTCATCATTCACACACGCATTAATCGTTGTGCTAGATATTCTTGTTCGCTTTGCCCAGGCGTAGGATGAAGTTCTGCTTTGGAGAGCACACCAAGTGCCTCTAAATCCATGATTGTGCTATAACCACTACGTACAATGATTTTTTGTGCGTTTGTCATAGCTATCACCATTTCTGAATCATTGAGATTTGGAACTATGGTAATGTTGTTCTTTTGGATTGTTGTCTGGGGTTCAGAAACCTTGCCTCTTACTAATAAAAGAGATTCAGTAGAGATAGAAAAACGATGTAAGATTTGTTGTTCAAAAATAGTACGTTGTGGTTCAAGACCTGAAAGAATTGCTACTATTGAATAATTATTGATTCTACATCCCATTTGCTTCTTTTCATTGGCACATAGACTAAATCGCGAAAGTGGACCAATGTATTTAGCACGCTTGTCAAAATGTCCACCATGACTCAAATCCCCCGATAAATTATCTCTGGTATCTTCATAATCTGGCACCCAAACTTCATCATACCTATTATATACACGCGCGTGGAGCCAACGTACTAATGGTTGAAATAAAAACAAACGTTTCGGTAAGATAGGATATAACTGGTGGGTAATATATACGCAACGTACATCCTTTGAAAAGAAACCAAAACGATTATCCGAAATAACCAAGTCAAATTGCTCTATTGCAAGAGTTTGACGCAAATAATAATGATCAGTTATCGCAGAGCGTAATAAGATAGGAATAGAACGCCAATAAAACTTACGTTGCTTAGCATCCTCGTCATAACACAATTTAAGTGATGGCAGATTGATTATGCGCAACTCTGGAAAAGCGCGATGCAGTAGCAAAAGGCTATCGCCATCACCGCCTAAAACAACTTCATCACCTTGATCAAGATATTGGCGAATGATAGGAATACAACGAGTGGCATGACCAAGCCCCCAATTGAGTGGTGCGATGAGTATTTTCATACGCTTACTATCACATCTATTCCTTTTTCACGCAATGGAATAGCAATTTTCTCCATCGTTTCTGCAGGTATCTTTTCCAATGTTTCCAGCGGTGTAACGCGATCTATCACATAAATCATTACTTGCTTAGGGTGCAAGTAATCCACCATTTCATACCATGCTGTTAATTCTTCTGGAGTAGTATTATCTATTGTTTGACCCTGATATTCTCCACGCAAGAAACATGTTTGCAGTGTAAAATCACCATCAAATATTGAAAGCCACTGAGCAATCTGCTTCACAGTCAATTGTGCATTAACAGGCTTGTCTATCAAACGCATAGTAGCATCAATAGCTGAATCCAACTTCAATATACGATTATCACACAATCGCAATGCTTCAATCACATCTGTTCGCCCGAGTTGTGTAGAATTACTTAAAACAGACACTTTAGCTTTTGGGCAATATTGATCGCGTAATGCACAAGTATCTTGAATGATTCCTAAAAAATCGGGGTGCAATGTGGGTTCTCCATTACCGCTGAAAGTGATTACATCTATCGGTTCAATAGCTGCAAATAGTTGACTTTCAAGAGCAGCGCGCACATCAGCTCGTGTCGGCAAATTAGGGTGCAATACAGGTTTATTCCAGCCACACTCACAATAAACGCAATCGAACGTACACAATTTAGCCGTAATCGGCATTAGATTGACACCTAGTGACACACCTAGACGACGCGAACGAATAGGGCCATATACTATTGAACCAAAAAGCATAACTATTTTAATATCACTCGATTACCCAAAACCTTGCATAATTGCTGACGAATATCCATCAACATAGGTTGCTGTTCTAATATCGTACGAATCAGTTCCCAATCATTACGTTTTTGTGCCTCTTTCAACATGGTCTGCATTGAATCTATACGTTCATTGACAATCGTATATTTCAATTCCAACAACATGCGTTGTACCAACTCTGGTAAAATATCCAAATCACTTGGTATATCCACTTCTTTCACCACATTCTCCGATACTACTTGTTTGGAATACATGCGACTCAATTCGTATTTATCAGCCAACATATCCACCGCAAATTGAGATACTTCTGCATTAGGATGATGTTGGAAATATTTAGCTGAAACCCAATCAGGTTCTTTATAATGAGCAATATACTCATCTAAAATAAGTTGATACAACGGATTTTCAACAACAATACTATCTCTCCGTAATTCATTGATAATATATTCACCTGCTCGTATTACTGCCGTGTCAGATTGATATAACGTCTGCTCGCCATAACGAATAATTACCTGCATCAAATTTTCGATATTTTGCTCTTTGGCAGATCTTGCAGGAGATATTTGAACGTCCAGAGTTGGTTCTATTGGTTCCTCAACAGTAATTGCTGCTGAATCGGAAGAATTATTTTCCTGATTTTGAGGTAATTGTCTTGATGTTATATTTTTCTTGCGTTGTTCTGCCAAATGTTTTTTGCGCAATTCTATAACCTTTCGTATTAAAATATTTTCGTGAATATTCAGTGTTGCAGCACAATCTTTAGTATAAATTTGACGTTTGATAATGTCAGGAATTATAGCTATTGATTGCACTATTTGTGTTATCATATCTGCGCGTTTCACTGGATCATTTCCTGCATCTTCACTCAAAAGTTGAGTCTTGAAACGAATAAAATCAGTTTGATGTTGCTGAATATAGTCCAACACCTCCGTCGCATTATGTTTACGTGCAAAACTGTCTGGATCCTCTCCTTCTGGTAATAATACCACTTTTACATTTACACCTTCTTCCAACATCATGTCTATACCACGCAATGCTGCCTTGATACCTGCATTATCACCATCATATAGAATTGTTACATTCTCAGTAAAACGATGAATCAATCGCACCTGTGGATAAGTCAAAGCAGTACCACCAGATGCCACCACATTCTCAATACCCGATTGCACCAATTGAATCACATCCAATTGACCTTCAACCAGATAGCAACAATCTTCACGCTTAATTGACTGTTTTGCTTGATAGAAACCATACAGTTCGTGTTTCTTTTCATATAGAATAGAAGTAGGCGAATTGACATATTTTCCTGCCTTATCACTCTGCTTGATTAATCGTCCTGCAAAGCCTGTCACCTTCCCGCTCACAGAAAAGAATGGAAAAATCACACGCCCACGGAAACGATCGAACAATCGACCTTGTTCATCCTTCAAACATACACCCGTTCCTATTTGCGTATCTGGATTATTGACTAGATAAGTATCTTGATAACCTGCTTTCTTAGCCTCTTCCCACAACTTAGCTTTTTCTGGAGAGTAACCCAACTGAAATTTCCTAATAATATCCTCTCGTATTCCTCGTTGGCGAAGATATGCCATTCCAACGGTCACCCCCTCCTGAGTATCATGCAATTGAGATTGAAACCACCTATTGGAGAAATCATTCACCACAAACATTGACTCACGATCATCTTGACGTTGCTTCTCCTCTTGTGTCAATTCACGCTCCTCAATGGTAATATGGTAGCGCTGCGCCAATTGCTTGATCGCTTCAATATACGAACATTGCTCAATCTCCATGATAAAGCCCACAGCATTGCCCGCCTTACCACAACCAAAACATTTATAGATTCCTTTGGATGGCGATACTGTAAAAGATCCCGTTTTTTCGTGATGAAATGGGCATAAACCCAGCAAATTGGCACCTCGTTTTTTTAAGGTGACATAACTGCCGACAACATCTTCTACTTTGGCTGCGTCGAAGATTCGATCTATGGTTTCGCGTGGAATCATTTTCTTATAGTTTAGAGAAGGTTATAGTTTAATGATTTTAATAAGTTTCAGAATTATCTTTCCCAGAAATATATTCCTAATTTAATTTGCCATTGGTCAAATCGACCACGAGTGTTTATATCTTTACCTGCAAAACTGATTGATTTATACGGATTTACCAAACCAAAATCATATCCACCACGCAGGAAATAACGTTCATATTGAAAACCCGCACCTATTCCCCAAGTAACATTCAATGGTTTGAGAGCAAGATGGTCATTCTTATCCAAGCTATATCGATTGACATCACGATATTCAGTCACATTACCCTTATCATCTTTACGTAAACCTTTTTCGTTTAGACTCAATCCATATTGCAATGTTGGACCTGTGTATAGAATCAACCATGTACGTTGAGCTATCTCAAATTTATATTGCCAATCCACAGGAAGTTCAATTTGATGATAATAACCACGCGAACTAACTTGTGGATAAACTGAAGCAAACTCCGATTTCCAGTCCGTTGAATTCGCTGCAAATGTATAGTTCAATCCCATGGAAAATCCAAAACCCTTCACAATCGTTGCATCATACACAAGCCCCACCTTAAAGCCATTATATGGTGTTGGGGTTAATGTCTTTTCCTGACCTACTACAGGTTGATTCAATTGTGTGATTGGACGTGCATACCCCAAGTTCACACCTATAAACTGTTGAGCAGATACCAACATGGTAACTACAATAATTGCCAACGTTAAAAAAACAATCCTTTTCATTTCCTATATTATTTTTACTTTTTTATTCTTCGTCTTCCTCTTCTTCATCTTCTGCCGATGCGGAAATCGCCGTAGCATCTGGACGAGGAGTTCGCTGTGGATGCAAGAAAATATCACCTGGTCGAAGTGGACGCTCTTGCTCCGCCCAGAAGAATGTTGCCAATCGTGTTTCACCCTCCTCTGTTTGATCCAACGGGATCATCACACCAGTTGTAGCAGTTGTGAACACCACATGGTCCACTTGTCGATTTTCTAAATACAACTTCACAAAACTGCTTTGTGTCTTATTCACTCCCAAATAACTTCCATCGTCTTCTCTTGGATAGAAAATTGTTTCTGCATTTCCCTGAACATCAACCAAATAAACATCACCATCTTTCACATAGGCAATCATCTCTTTACCCGCTAACTGATTAAATTCTTCTATCCCTTCACGCTTGATGGCGATCGTATTACCTATTCCGTGCAAATAGTCGATCGTGCCATTTTTCATGTAAATATGGATTGAGTCTGCTGATATTTGATTATCACCATTCCAACAAACAGGATCTCCATATAATGACATGATAGAATCCTTACCATGATAACGCACAGAGTCACAAACCGACTGCATATCTTCGCGGTAAATACGAACATGATAGTATGCCCTTATCCGTTGATAGGTAGTATCTATCCACATCGTATCGGGTTTTTGTGCTTGCCAAACAGAGTCCACGAGGATGCTATCCTTCGGTAGCAATCGATATGTTTGATAAGGTATCTCTTCTGTAAACAACGTATCAGCATGCATATAAGAATACATCGTTGAATCCGACCAATCCACCAACATCGCACTATCCGTCACATAGCCATGATTATCATCTTCCCATATCTCGCCTTTATCCCCATAAAGAGTCATCTGATTGGTAGAATCCACACTCTGCATATTTCCCAGTACCCTACCAAAACCGATAAATTTATCGTAATAAATTGTGTCACCAGTCAAGGTCATGCCATCGGTATGAATAATCTGCGAACGATCAAGCAACATCGACTTTTCCGTGGATGTATTATACCATCCATTTTTAGACAAGATTGTAGTCTCTTCGTCATACACAATCTTCGTAGGACCCACCAAATCTGCCTGATAACTCTCTGTATTATAGCCTAATGTATCTGCTGTTAACACAAAATTTGGATTGACCAACTTCACATTGTTACGAAATATTGCTTGATTGTTATCTGGCGTATATTGTCCCCAACGTGAAGTCAAAGTATTCAAACTATCTTCAATCATTCCACCAGAAAAATAATACGCTATATTGCGTGCACGATCATAGTTCAAACTATCAGTTGTCAAGGTCGTTGCGGCATTGTGTATCAATTTCACACGCTTACGAAAACGTGCCATCTTGGTATTTCCATTATAATACAACACATCTCCAAAACCCTCAATACTATCTCCTTGTAACAAATGCACATGCCCAAACGCATGCAACGAATTTTGCTTTTCGAAGAAATATGCCGAATCACAATACATCAACGCAGAATCATGACGAAAACGCACGTCCCCCTTTAATATCTGGACATCAGGCAAACGTTGCTCATCAAAAGACAACGTTTCAGAATGTTCCAGGAACACCAACGAAACCTTTGATTCGCCCTGTGCCACCATACACAGCGAAACCACCAATAGCAATAATATGTGTACTATCCTGCTTTTCACAAATTAATGCACCCAACCTGGATATTGAAAATCACATCCCTTCCATGCTGGATCGATTTGCACATAAATCTCCTTCTGCTTGCTACGAATCCAAGTATCTATTGTTTCCGCACTCAATTTCTGTTCCAACATGCCCCGGATTACCTGAAAATCATCCACCATATTCGCTTTATGTGCATCGCGTTTAGTCTTCAAACGAGCTATCACGCATACCTCCTTATTCTTAGTTTTATCCATCATTACAAATGGAATACTCACTTCGCTCTCGTTCAAAGAATAAATCTGACGAGCCACCTCAGATGGCAAATCTTGATACTCAAACTTGCTTGCACCAGTCTGAGGATTAGTCATCAAGCCACCACTCATCAACGTATTCTTATCTTCTGAAAAACGTGCAACTGCCACCTCAAAAGGCATTCCACTATCCACTACCAACGCACGAATAGAGTCCAAACGCCCAAGAGCAGTCACCTTATCTTCCGCCGAAACACGAGGTTTCAGCAAGATATGACGACAATTGATGCGCTCACCCTTGCGCTCTATCAATTGAATAATATGATAACCATATTCCGTTTGCACTACTCGTGACACACGCTTAGGATCTGTCAAATTAAAGGCTACATCGGCAAACTCACTTACCAATTGACCTTTACCTACGAAGCCCAATTCTCCACCTCGTTTAGCCGACTCCACATCCTCCGAATACAAACGAGCCAACATACTAAAATCAGCACTTCCGCTATTCACACGTTCCGTAAACTCACGCAAACGTCCCTTTATACGCTCTGTTTCTTCCAACGAAACAGCTGGCTCTATACTCAAAATCTGCACCTCTACTTGAGCAGGAACCATCGGCAAAGAATCCGCACTCAATGAGTTATAGTACCTACGTACCTCAGCTGGAGTTGGATTGATTTTCTCCGTCAGTTTGTTTTGCATCTGCTGAATAATCATCTGATTACGAACCATCGTCATCATCTCTTCGCGTATTTCTGTACTTGTCTTACGGAAGTACTCTTCCATTTTCTCTTTACTACCAATTTGAGAGATATAATAGTTCATACGCATATCCACCTGACTGCTTACTGTTGATTCACTCACTTCAATAGAATCCAATTCAGCTTGGTGCAAAAACAACTTTTGAATAGCCAATTGCTCTGGAATCACACAATAAGGATCACCGGCTATCGGCTGTCCTTCATACTGTGCACGAAGACGTTCTTCCTCCACTTCGCTTCGCAAAATAGCTTCTTCGCCTACCACCCATATCACTTCATCAATGATATTATCTTGCGCCATCGCCAAGATAGAGCAGAACAAACATGCAATCAATAATTTATTTCTCATATCGTTTCAATTTTCCTTGTTGAATAGCTTTTTCATATAATTTTTCGCGCTCTTGCTCCAAAAACTCCACCCTACGCTCATTCAGTAATAGCTGCTCGATTGCCCCACGCGCATAATCTAAAGGCATCTCAGCACCTTTCATATGAACATCCGTCACCTGAAGTAAATACGTATTTATCGAATCTTCCACTACCAATTGGCGCTTCTGATTCAACTGCTTTTGCAAATTGGCATCTGATATGGGCATACGCAGCAATATCTGACGAGAATTCTTCCATTCCTCCAAAAACAACTCATAACCCGTAGCATAATTGTATGCATATTTTTCTATTTGCTCCAAGTTCTCATCATCAAAAGGCTTAGCCATCTGCCTTTTCAACTCATCCATATTAGGCGCACCTAGTGGCACTACTAACAACATGCCTTTCACAATAGTTTCATCCAGCACAAATCGTGATGAATGAGTTGCATAAAATGCCCTTACCAAACTATCTTCCACATGTTTGGGCATGCGTTGAGCAATCAAATGCTCCTCATATCCATGGACATACAACGACCGACGATAATCCTCCACCCTACGCTCTATCGCCTTGTCCGAACTGCTTTTTGCCGCATCATACTCCAACAAATCCTCTGCCCATTGACGAATATACGCCTCTGCCACACGAGCACTATCTTCCGCACTCAAACCATTAGTCAATCTATCAAGCTCCACCTCTGTCAACGTCTGACCATTATACTCCACAACAACACCACTCTTACGCTGCTGTTCAAACAACGTACACCCTACCAACAAAGGCAGCAATACCAACAATACTACGAATTTACGCATAATACAATTTTAACCCGCAAAAGTACAAAAAATTTGCCAAATATACAAATCTTTTAACAATTATTTGCTTTATTCTGCTTGATTGCCACAAAATAGTATAGGCTCATTTTCATCCACATGACCATATGGAGCATCGAAAACTATTGGATAGTCATAACCAGCAAACACTTGATTGATAGAATCTTGCACCGTACATCCCATCAACGAATCATCATCGCAGTCCGTAAATTGCCCCACTATCACACCACTCAAACGACCTAATACACCACTCATACGCAAGTTATTCAACATCCGATCAATATGATAATGACGTTCACAAATATCTTCTATCAATAATACTGGTGCTTCTTCTAGTTTATCTAT
Organism: uncultured Bacteroidales bacterium; assembly: GCA_937901225.1. Lineage (GTDB taxonomy): Bacteria > Bacteroidota > Bacteroidia > Bacteroidales > Paludibacteraceae > Colicola. Next base: position 24,600 of record CALCGX010000119.1, read on the forward strand.
TACGGCGTTTAAGGAGTATGGTGTTCCTTGCAAGCCATATAGCACACTCAAGTTGCCTCCAATAATCTTCTTTCCATCGAAATGAGACGTGCCGAAAAGTTGAAATTCTTTCCCTTTTTCTAAGGCTTCACGCATAAGCAGCACTTGTGGGGCATCTTCAGGCAGAGTTGCCAATGCCTTACACATCGAAGCATGCAACGATGGAACACCATGCAAACTCATAACTGCGTGTAAAGCAGTAATATCCGAGAATCCTACCACCAAAGGCCATTCCGATTTTGGGCGAGTTGGAAGCACAATTTTATCCACTATTTGCTGCAATCCATACCCTCCACGAGAACACAATATTACATCCACCGAAGCATCTGCAAATGCCTCGTTCAAATCAGCCAAACGTTCTTCTGGCGTTCCAGCAAAACGACCACACGCTCCGAAGGCATGCTTCCCTATCGACACTTGAAAACCCCAACCCTCCAAACGTTCGCGCGCTTGTTCAATATAACTCTTCTCTATCGCACCCGAAGGTGATATTATACGTATATGTTTCATGCTAATATGCTTTATGCTGCAAAGGTAGTAAAAATTTCCGAATTGACAAAGTCCTTTCCATACATTCTACAAATTCTATGATTATTCGAGTCTTACTCTCCATGTTATCGACTATTATTCTCCACATTATCAACCATCATTCCCACATTATCAACCATCATTCCCACATTATCAACCATTATATATTTCTCTTTTATCCGACTACCTTGTCCCCGACTTCTTGCGGTTCTTTCCTTTCCAATTACGTAGGATATACGTAACATATACGTAGGATATACGTAGGATATACGTAAGATATAGCAGTTAATAAGCAGAGAATACCAAATCTAACCGCAGCCCAAAGGCACGTTCAAAAAACTGAAATAGCAAAAAAATCGCTATTTTCTTGCATATCCGCGAATTTTGTTGTACCTTTGCAGTTGATATGCGAAAAATTCTACTTGTTATAGTATTCATTATAGGTACATGTACGCTATGGGGACAAACGCACCATAGTGCAGACAAATTATTTCAGGCTGGCGACTATGCCTCGGCTCAAGAATCATATCGAGCGCTTCTTAAATCATACCCTACCAACGCACTCTACCTATACCGCTACGCGCGGTGCGCGCAAGAGCAAGGCGACGACACTACCGCCATACAATATTTCAAAAAAGCAGGCGATAGATATATGCTCAAGTATTTCTATATGGGCGAAAGTTACATGCGACTTTGGTATATGGATGAAGCAATCGAAGCGTATTCTACTTACCTCAATAGCCTAAAAGAACCTAACGAAAGAGAGGCACATGTGCACTTGCAAATAGCAACCGCTGAAAAAATCCAACGATATCTCCGAAGGGTAGAACAACTACAAGTCATTGACTCTGTAGAAGTTGCATTAGACAGTATGCTACAGATCTGCGCACTCTCAGCAGATGCTGGAAATCTTACAATGGATGCTACACACAATATTATTTATACCAACCAACGAGGTGATCGACAACTCCACAGCACACAGGTAGATTCCACGTACCTATTAGTAACAACCCATCGTTTGCTTGACGAATGGACCACACCTGACACTCTGCCAGAGACCATCAATTTCACTCCTGAACAACGCTCACCATACCTCCTCAACGACGGAATAACGCTCTACTTCGCAGCAAATGACACCAACGGATTAGGCGGATTAGACATCTATATTTCACGCTACAATATGGCTACCGAAAGTTATACCACTCCCGAAAACTTAGGCATGCCATACAACTCACCTGCTAACGAATATTTCTTCGTATTAGATGAAATACATCATATTGGCTACCTTGCCACCGATCGTTTCGCCGATACTGGACGAGTACATGTGTATTCTTTCCTCATCCCTGAGCAAAAACAATATTGGCGAAATATACCCACAGACTCGCTCGTAGCATATGCCCGCCTTGAGCAGTTTGAAAAAGCAAATATCATGACAACAAATGATAGTTCAACGGTCGACATCTTGGAGAAAAATACCGATGAAATCGGCGATTTCTGCTTCATCATAAACGACTCCACCATTTATTATTCATTAGACGACTTCCAACAACAAACTGCTCGAGATAAATACAATGAATGGAGCAAGTTGGACAAACAAATCCATACCGAACAACAATCATTAGCCCAACTCCGCAAACAATATGCCGCAGCCGATGAGGCTACAAAAAAAGAATTGACTCCAGTTATTCTACAATTAGAAAACAACCAGAGTCAATTACGTATTCAAAGCGAACAACTATTACAATCTATTCGCAATATTGAAATAACAGCATTTCAAGAATAAAGCTTCCCTACAATCCAATTTACCAACCTCTTAGGCAGTAGCCTATTCAGCAGGCAAAACACCTTATAAATCATACCCCCAACATAAATTGGTTTGGGGTATTTGGCTGTAGCTATCCGATAAAAAGTACGTGCTATAAACGCTGTAGTCATACCACTACGTTCATCTTTCTCCATAGCCTCTACTGCGGAATGCAATCCTTTGTAAATGTTCGCTCCTTCTATATTTTTCTCGCGCGCATCCGTGAAACCTGTAGCCACATCGCCTGGCATCAACACACTTACACGTATTCCAAAACTACGAACTTCATTAGCCAAAGCTAACGCCAATGCATTTATTGCTGATTTGCTAGCACTATAAAAACTTTGATATGGAATACTTAAATCCGCTGCCACAGATGAGGTGAAGATAATGCGACCGTATCCTTGTTGACGCATGATGGGCAAAACAGATTGTGCCAAACGAAATGCACCAAAAAAATTTACATCAAACTGCTTTTTCGCTTCCTCTATAGAAGTAAATTCTATAGGACCCGATATTCCAAATCCCGCATTGCTAATCACCACATCCAGATGATCAGTTAAATGCATCACTTGATCTACTGCATGCTGCACAGACATATCATCAGTTACATCACAATCAATATGAGTAATCGCTGCTGTAGTTTTTCCACTACGACTTAATTCAAAAACACGCCAACCCTTCTGTGCGAAGAGTTGGACGGTAGTCAAACCGATGCCCGAAGAGCCACCAGTAAGCAATAAAGTTTTCATTAATGTTGTGGTGTCTGTTTTAACACTCGTGCTATAATATCAACAGCCTCATCTATCACAGGTTCTGTATGAGTCGCCATGAGAGTTGTACGCAACAAACATTCTCCCTCCACACAAGCAGGTGCAATCACAGGATTCACATATACGCCTGCATCAAATAGTGCTTTACCATACCATAGGGTATTGAGAGTATCATATGTAAAAATTGGTACAATCGGCGTAGGAGCCTCTATAATCTTCACACCAGCATCAATAAGCTTAGTACGGAAATATTGCGCTATATTCATCAAGCGAGTAGGACGTTCAGGGTCCTTCTCCAATTGTTGCAAGGCAGCCAAAGCAGTGGCAGCACCGCAAGGCGTGATGGATGCCGAGAAGATAAAAGGACGCGATGAGTGCGCCACATAGTCGTACACCTTTTTGCTTGACAACATACAGCCACCTATACTTGCTAAGGATTTAGAGAATGTGAGCATAGTCAAATCCACCTTGTCTTGCAAACCAAAATGGGCAGCTGTACCACGTCCGCCAGGACCCAACACTCCAAAACCATGGGCATCATCTACCATCACACGTGCACCATATTTCTCAGCAAGGGCTACTATTTCAGGTAACTTACAAATATCGCCACGCATTGAGAATACGCCATCTGTGACAATGAGCTTGCCTGCTGAATCTGGAATTTGTTGAAGTTTCTTTTCCAAATCCTCCATATCCGAGTGTTTATAACGCAACACTTGAGCAGGAGACAAACGACAAGCATCATAAATACTTGCATGATTCTCACGGTCATTCAAAATATAATCATTCCGACCGCAAATAGTAGAGATAATTGCAAGATTAGTCTGGAAACCAGTACTACAAGTCATAGCTGCCTCATAGCCTGTGAAGCGAGCTAATGCCTCTTCTAATTCGATGTGTAGGTCAAGTGTTCCATTCAAGAAACGACTTCCTGACACACCTGTGCCATACTTATCCAACGCCTTATGACCCGCCTCAATCACAATAGGATCTTCAGTGAAACCGAGGTAATTATTGCTTCCCAGCATGATACGACGCTTACCCTCCATTTCCACCACTGGAGCCTGACGTGACTCCAGTGTATGGAAATAAGGATAGATATTGCGGCGTTTTACCTCTTCCAAAAGGTCGTGATGGCACTTTTGAAATAAATCAGCCATATACGATTAGAGTACGTTAATCTCTTTCAAGATAGCGGTAGTCTTAGCTACTGCCTCTTCGCTTGCAGCGAACAATGCTTTCTCAGCTTCGTTCAACTCGATTTCAACGATCTTCTCGATACCATTCTTACCGATGATACATGGAACACCGATGGTGATATCGTTGTAACCATACTC
>CALCGX010000120.1 GCA_937901225.1 uncultured Bacteroidales bacterium
GCCAATTGTGTCGCGTTGGACATGATGATATGGTCGTGCAACAAGCAGTCGTGTGCCACGTGGCAGTATGCCATGATGAGGCAGTTGTTACCTACCACCGTCTTGCCTTTGCTGGCTGTACCGCGGTGAATGGTAACAAACTCACGAATCGTAGTATTATCGCCAATAATGGCATAGGTCTTTTCGCCTTTGTATTTCAAGTCTTGTGGATCGCCACCAACCACTGCACCCGAATAGATATGGCAGTTTTTACCAATACGCGTACCGCTATAGATGGTCACATTGTTATCTATTACAGTGCCTTCACCTATCTCCACATCCTCGTGGATACAAGAGAAATGTCCGACAGTCACAGTTGGATGAAGCTTTGCTTCTGGATGGATGTAGTTCATATCTTTCTTCTTTTTCAGTTTTCAGTTTTCAGTTTTCCGCTGCAATTTTATTGCGCAAGCGTTTCGCGCATTGCGTATTAAAGGTATGTCCTGGTCGCAACGCAGCAATCTTGCCTTGAATACGGCAGCCAACCAGCGACATATCGCCGATCAAATCCAACAACTTGTGTCGTGCAGGCTCATTCGGGTAGTTCAGCGGACTGAGGTAGCCCAGTTTGTTAGCATCCAAACGTGGCTGACCCAATTTGTCGGTCATATAATCCAATCCCTCTTGCGACATAGGTGTCTCGTATATCACAAGCGCATTCTGCAAATCGCCACCTTTGATCAATCCCATGCGCAATAGTGGTTCTATCTCGCGCACGAAGCAGAATGTACGGGCAGCAGAGAGTTCGTTTTTGTAGTCTGCAAGGGCGTGAATCTCAGCACTTTGCTCACTCAACATGCCACTATTATCATAGGCAATTGTTACCCCAGCTTCGTAGTGGTCGCATGGTTGGATCACCATCTTATTGCCACGCTCCGAGATATACTCGATTGACTCTGTGACAACAAACACTTTCTGTTCCGCCTCTTGCTCTTGCAAGCCCACCTTTTCTATAGCTTGGATATAATACTTCGCACTACCATCAAGAATCGGCATCTCTGGTCCGTCCACCTCAATAAGGCAGTTATCCACGCCCAAAGCATACAACGCCGATAGCGCATGTTCCACGGTGGACACTTTCCATGCGCCACGCTCCAATACGGTGCCACGTTCTGTGGCGGTCACATAGTCGGCGACGGCTTCGTAGGTAGGACGTCCCTCTAGGTCGGTTCGACAGATACGCACACCAGTATTTTCCTCAGCAGGGAGAAAAGTGGCATGTATATGCAATCCAGTATGCAGTCCTTTTCCTTCAAAGAAAAAAGGTGCTTTTAATGTATGTTGCTTCATTATTTTCTATATATTTTTGCACACTACTCCAATGTAGTATGAAATCCGCTGCAAAGGTACAACAAAAAATGCATATTTGCAAGCAAAATTGCGGAAAGTTCACTTTCGACGCTATTTTGGAAGCAAATAGGCTGCATTATGCGACCGTAGCTTCGAGGATAAGGTGCCCTCAAAGGTACAAATGTGTCGCTTAATGTGAGGGGCATAGCTCGCACATACGCAATAATGCGTGCATTTTTCTTGTTATTCCCACGAATCTCACGGATTAACACGGATAACAAGGTATCAGTGCAATCAGTGAAATCAGTGGGAATAGCCCCATAACGATTCTTGCTAAATCCCTGTCTTTCCGCTGTCAATTACGTGAAGGAGTGCGACGGAACGCACTCCGAGT
>CALCGX010000121.1 GCA_937901225.1 uncultured Bacteroidales bacterium
AAACTATGGCTGGAAGTGTATTTTATTTAGCGCCCGTGGATAATGCATCGGGCAAGATTTTCGGAAAGAAACAAAAATGGATGGCAGTGCGCCGCTTGACGGGCAAACGCCAACGCGGTTGCAGTGTGACAGGCGAACGCACCACCGCAGTAACGGAGAAAGAACAAACATGGCGTACGCAGTTTGCGCAAATCGCTCAGATGACCCGCGAACGATTGGAAGATCCAGCTTTCATGGCGAGCGACCAAGCGGCATTTACTAAGCAATCGAAGCACAAGACCCTTCGCGCATTTGTCTTCAACATTTGCAAAGAGGAACTCTTGAATGGGAAGTAAGATTATACTTTTTCCATTCCCACGGATTGCACTGATTGGCACTGATCTTATTTGTTATCCGTATTATCCGTGGTAATCCGTGAGATCCGTGGGAATAACAAGAATAATTTTACACTTTTACAATTCCCACAGATTGCACTGATTGGCACTGATCTTATTTGTTGTCCGTGTTATCCGTGGTAATCCGTGAGATCCGTGGGAATACAAGACAAATGCAATCATGAAAAAAGTACAATTGTTTTTAGCAGTCAGTCTGTGCGGGTTTGGCTGCGTATTGCTTGCATGTGGGTTCCTCTGCCCGCCATTAGGCGAGATTCACCACTCGCTATTGATAGCGTTTGGCGAGATACTGACATTCTCGGGCTCGCTGATCGGGATTGATTACAAGTATCGGTATAAAGAATAAAGAACCAAGAACCAGGAACCAAGACAAATTAGTTTAGTGGACGCTTCGCTACTGTTTAGTGTTTATACTAGACGAAGGTAATAAGTCTTTGCTCCTTGTTCCTTACTCCTTACTCAAAATTATGTATATACGATTGATACGAAATGAGGCAAAAGGGAATGCGATAACAGGGCGATTGATAGTTGACAATGGACAGTTAACAGTTGATACCTTGGAACATCTACAATACGCTATCCCTACGGGCTTCTACCGCGTGCGACTAACCTACTCTCCCACGTTTAAGGAGGTGTTGCCCATACTGGATGGTGTCTTGGGCTATGCTCAACAACCACATAACGGCATACACCGAACAGGTATCCGCATCCATGCGGGTAATACGATAGCCGACTCGCGTGGGTGCATACTTGTCGGTTCTGCCGATATAGGCTATAAGGCGATGGGGCGATCAGGCGAAGAAGCGAGATTGTTATCCTCGCGCAAAGCGCTCAATGAGCTGCGTGCGTATTTATTGAACTATCAAAAACAATACCCAAATGAAGAAATGTATATCGAGATTACTGAACCTGATGCTTATCCTCTGTACGATGTGCCTTATGAGCGCGAGTTGCAGAAGCCATAATGTCCCACGGATCGCACAGATTGACACGGATAGATACGAAAGCCATTTCTTGCAGCGTGTGGACACTGTTGTGGTGCGGGATAGTGTGTTCGTGAGTGAGGTGATGAAAGGTGATACGGTGTATCTGACGCGGGTGGAATGGCGGGACAGATGGCGTACACGCGTGGAAAGAGATACCGTGGTGGATGTGCGGGTGGAGAAAGAGGTGGTGCAGTTGCCCCCCGAGCGGTATATACCGAAGTTTTACAGATGGTGCACCATTGCCCTGTGGGCGATTGAGATCTTAGCACTAGGCTATGGGCTATTGCGGTGGCGCGTGAAATGGCTGCGCGTTGGTAGCGGATAATCCGCTACTCGCGCACCGTGATGTGGAAGCAGGCTTGCTTGTATTCGTACTTGACGTAGATACGTCCTGCGCGTTGTTCGTTGAGGAGGACTTGACCAAGAACCAGTTTCAGATTATCCTGGTGCATGTACTCGCGCGTGCGCGTTACCTTATTAAAACGGAAGTATGCCAAGTCGAAGGTCGTGCCATAGTTGTGGCAAGAGTTGGTAGTGGCATTGATGTTACCACTGCGTTGCAGTTGCTTGATATCATCCTTGGTGCGGAGCACGCTGGTGACATAGAACTGATAATGCGGCAAACCATTGCGCTGCAAGATATCCGCGAACTCGGCACCAATGCGCTCCAGTTCCTTGGCCGCAGCAGGCACGAGGTAAGGGATAGAATGCGTGAGCGAGTCCACGATATAGTTGTCGTTGCTCTTGATAAGCGACAATTGGCTACGCATACGCGCTGCCTCTTGGCGATTTTGCGGTGGCGTCTTCAAGCCAATGGCTTGCGCGGCTTGCACCTGCTTGGCTTGGGTGTCGCGAAACTTGTCCTTGTAACTGAACGTGCGCCCTGGGTAACGCACCATGGTGTCCTCTATGAGTTCAGAAGAAGAGGAGTTCTGACGTTCAGAAGAATTGGTGCCACAAGCTATGAAACCAAAGACTAGTCCTGCCATCAGCAGGACTAATCTTACTATATTTCGTGTATATTCTCTAAACACTAAACGCTAAACACTAAACCAATCAAAGGCTCCATTCGAAGCCGTCTTTGGTATCTTTGATAGTGAAGCCAAGAGCAGTCAGTTCGTTGCGAATCTTGTCGCTGGTACCCCAATCCTTGTTGCGCTTAGCTTCGAGGCGCATATTGAGGAGCATGTCCACGGCTCCTTTGTAGGAGTTGAGGAGTTCAGGAGTTGAGGAGTTGAGGAGTCCCTCTGCTCCACCCAATTGCAAACCGAGGATGTCCATTGCGTAGGTTTTCCATACGGCACGCAACTCCTCCAAGTCAGCCTCAGAGATGGTGCCCTTGCCATCGAATACGGTATTGATAGCGCGTGCGGAATCAAAGAGGTGAGAGATCACGATAGGCGAGTTGAGGTCGTCGTCCATGGCTTCTTGGCAACGCGTGCGAAGCGAGTTGAGGAGTTCAGGGTTCAGATGTTCAGAAGTAGCATCTGATGCCTTGATCTTCATCAAGCGTTGGTATGCCTCGGTTAGGCGGGCAAGACCTTTCTCCGCAGCCACGAGGGCATCGTTGGAGAAGTCCACCGTGGAGCGATAATGCGCTTGGAGGATGAAGAAGCGGATGGTCATTGGAGAGAATGGTTGCTCCAGCAAGTGATGATTGCCCGCAAAGAACTGCTCGAGGGTGATGAAGTTGTTGTAGCTCTTACCCATCTTCTTACCCGCGATGGTAATCATGTTGTTGTGCATCCAGTAGTGTACACTGTCATGACCAAGCGCTGCGCAGCTCTGTGCGATCTCTGCCTCGTGGTGGGGGAACATCAAGTCCATACCGCCGCCATGGATATCGAACTGCTCGCCGAGGTACTTGGTACCCATTGCAGAGCACTCCATATGCCAACCAGGGAAACCTTCGCTCCAAGGACTTGGCCAGTGCATGATATGCTCAGGCGCCGCTTTCTTCCAAAGGGCAAAGTCAAAGCTGTGCTTCTTCTCTTGTTGTCCGTCGAGTTCGCGTGTCTCGGTGACGATATCCTCGAGGTTACGGCCCGAGAGTTTGCCATAAGGATAATCTTTGGCGTACTTCTCGACGTCCATATAGACGCTACCGTTGCTGACGTAGGCATAGCCCTTGTCCATGATTTTCTGGACGAAGGCAATCTGCTCGATGATATGTCCGCTGGCATGTGGTTCGATGGATGGTGGCAGCACGTTGAGCAATTCCATATCGTGGTGGTAGCGGTTGGTGAAATATTGCACCACCTCCATTGGTTCGAGTTGCTCGAGGCGTGCTTTCTTGGCTATCTTATCCTCGCCCTCATCGGCATCGTGCTCCAAGTGGCCCACATCGGTGATGTTGCGCACATAGCGCACCTTGTAGCCGAGGTGCATGAGGTAACGATAGAGAAGGTCGAACGTGATAGCAGGGCGTGCATGTCCCAAGTGTGCATCGCCGTACACGGTAGGACCGCAGACATACATGCCTACGTGTCCTTCGTGCAAGGGTTTGAAATATTCTTTTTGTCTAGATAATGTATTATAAATCTGAAGCATTAGAGCAGTGATTTAGGATCGAGGTTGTTTTTCTCAATGTCTTTGAAGTAGTTGTAGGTGCCGACTTTGAGTTCTGCGCAAGCAGCTTCATCAGCTACGATGATACCATGTTGGTGCATTTGGAGCGCAGAGATGGTCCACATATGAGAGATTGGCTCCTCGATAGCGTGTTGGAGCGCACGTGCTTTGTTGTGGCCATTGACCATGATGAGAACCTCTTTAGCATCCATGATGGTACCTACACCTACGGTGAGAGCGGTCTTAGGCACTTTGTTCACGTCGTTGTCAAAGAAGCGCGAGTTGGCGATGATGGTGTCGGTAGTGAGCTCTTTCTTGCGGGTGCGAGAAGTGAGTGAGCTACCTGGCTCGTTGAATGCGATGTGACCATCAGGACCGATACCGCCCAAGAAGAGCATGATACCGCCGTAGTTCTTGATCTTTTCTTCGTAGCGCGCGCACTCAGCAGCCAAATCCTCGGCGTTGCCGTTGAGGATATTCACGTTCTCAGGACGGATGTCGATGTGAGAGAAGAAGTTCTTCCACATAAAGGTGTGGTAGCTCTCAGAGTGATCCTCTGGAATACCTACATACTCGTCCATGTTGAAAGTCACTACGTTACGGAAGCTCACTTTACCCTCTTGGTAAAGGCGAATAAGGTTGCGATACATGCCGAGAGGTGAAGAACCTGTTGGCAAGCCCAAAACGAATGGAGTACCCTCTTTAGGAGCGAACTCGTTGATGCGTTTTGCTACGTAGTTAGCTGCCCACTCTGAAAGTAGGTCATAGTTTGGTTGAACAATTAGTCTCATGATACTGTTTATTTAAATGTGTTAAAAAATAATTCTTATTTTTAGATCGCGTTGCTGTAGATGGTAGATCGTTCGCATTGCTCACTGTAGATCACTCGTTATACTCGCTGTAGATTTCTGTGTTTTAAATTTATTAATCATTCCTTGGAGTAATTTTGTTTCTTGCACAATTAATTTTTCCATTCTCTCAAACTCCTCCTGAGGAAGATAACCTATATCACAAGCAATATCTATCTGCGCCAAGACTTCCATCAAAGACCCATAGGCTATCTGCATAAAATGTGCTCGGTCTTTATCCGTTCCTCTTCCTAATCCCTCAGCAATATTTGAAGGTATGGATATTGCTGCACGGCGCAACTGATCCGCCAAGACAAAACGTTCGTTTTGCGGAAATTGCTCCAACAACAAATAAATTTCCTTTACTATTTGTTTGGCAACACAATATACATTCAGTTTTCTAAAGTTATGCATACTTCTACTTTTATTCAGTCCACAGGGCTCTGCCCGATCTACAGCGAAGCGATCTACAGGGCGCAAGCCCGATCCACAGCCCTTTAGGGCGATCTGTTAGTCCTCTCGGACTAACACCACCGCGCTTCGCGCGGGCAAGTAGAGTCTGAGCCAGCCTTTGTCCTTGCCCAGATAGCCCTCGTCTGGCATGGTGAAATGCTCTACTGTGTCATCCGACAAGCCAAAACCAGCAAACTCCTTTGCATCGGTATTCAGCAGCACCTTGTATTTACCTGCCTTCACAGGAATACCATATCCCTCAAAGGACTTGATACCATTCCAGTTGAACACAAATACGAGGTCGCCTCGTTGGAATGCCATTACTTGATCACCCTCGTTGTCCCAAAGCTTCTCATCCCATGGCAAATGCACACCATATTTCTTATCTTTGACAGGCGCAAGGTGCTCGCGCAACAGATGCACCATCGCCTCGTCAAACTTATTCAGATTGCTGAAGAAATAATGCTCATTGTCCACCAAGCTCCATTGACGACGCGCATACTTGTGGCTCCAACCATTACCCTGACGAGGGAAATCAATCCACTCAGGATGACCAAACTCATTACCCATGAAGTTCAAGTATCCGCCATTGATCGTCGAAGCCGTGATGAGTCGAATCATCTTGTGCAACGCCAAACCACGGTCCACCATGTAGGTCGCATGACCGTGCTCAAAATGCCAGTACATATCAGAATCGCAGAGGCGGAAGATGATGGTCTTGTCGCCCACGAGGGCTTGGTCGTGGCTCTCGGCATAGGAGATGGTCTTCTCGTCCTGGCGACGGTTGGTCATCTCGTAGAAGATATGTCCCGCTTTCCAATCCTCGTCACGCACCTCCTTGATATACTTGATCCAGAAATCAGGAATACCCATTGCCAATCGGTAATCAAAGCCCATACCGCCATCCTTGATAGGATAAGCCAAGCCAGGCATACCCGACATATCCTCGGCAATGGAAATAGCATTCTTCTTCACCTCGTGAATCAGCTTATTCGCCAAGGTCAAGTAGCAAATCGCATCGCCATCCTCGTTGCCGTTGTAGTAGCAAGAATAGTCCACAAAATCCTCGCCCAAACCGTGACTCTTGTACATCATTGATGTCACGCCGTCAAAGCGGAAGCCGTCGAAGTCATACTCGTCCATCCAGAACTTGCAGTTGGAGAGCAGGAAGTGCAACACCTCCGTCTTGCCGTAGTCAAAGCACAAGCTATCCCATGCTGGGTGTTCGCGGCGAGCACCGTCGTGGAAATATTGATATGGTGTACCATCGAAGTTACCCAAACCCTCGAGCTCATTCTTCACGGCGTGCGAATGCACGATATCCATGATGACATCCATGCCATAGGCATGTGCATCGGCAATCAGGTGCTTGAGTTCCTCGGGTGTACCTTGGCGCGAAGAAACGGCAAAGAAGTTCGATACATGATAACCAAAACTGCCGTAGTAAGGGTGCTCTTGGATAGCCATGATCTGCAAGCAGTTGTAGCCGAGCTTCGCGACACGAGGCAATACATCGCGACGGAACTCCTCATAGGAATTCACCTTCTCCTCCTCGCTGGACATACCAATATGGCACTCGTAGATAAAGAGAGGGTCACCTGCTTTGCGACGCTTCGCACCTTTCACCTTTAACTTTTCAGTTTTCACCTCCTTTGGCTCCCACACTTGCGCAGCAAAGAGCTTGGTCTGATCATCTTGTACCACGCGGCGTGCGTAGCTAGGGATACGTTCTCCGCAGCCACCTTGCCACTCCACCAGCAACTTATACAACTGCTCATGTTGGAGCATATCCTCAGCAAAAGAAGCTTCCCACACGCCATTCTCCTTAGGTTGCAAACGATATGCTTCGTCCTTTTGCCAACCGTTGCAATCGCCTACAAGATAGATAGCAGTTGCATTAGGCGCCCATTCGCGGATTACCCATTGTTTGTTCACTTTGTGCAACCCATAGAACATATGACCGTTGGCCCAATCGCTGAGTTTTGCACCATTTGTGAGCTCCTTCTCACGATTCACGGCATAGTGATAACGACCATTAATTGCCTCAGCAAATGGCTGAAGATATGGATCCGATTGTATGAGTTTTAATGTCTTCATTGTGCAACAATTATCATATCATCATAAAATAGCGCGCAAAGGTACAAAAATTTTCTTACATACACAAGAAAAACGCACGTTATTTTTCTTACGGATAGATAATCATCTATCACTCAGTCTTTTTCATCTGCTGATGCAGTTGCGCCACGACAAACCCACGCAAGGTTGTATAACGCTTCTCTCCCTGCTTCGCATGCTTAAACTGTTGCTCAAAAAGCTCTTGCCAATACGCCGCACGCTCGGGATTGTTAAGTTCTTCTTTTACAAGCAGTTGCACTTGCTGAAAAAGACTTCGATTTTTACTCGCAGCTTCCGACCATTTTCCCTCATGGCAATGATAAACATAGGTCTCCAACGGACCATAAACAGGCCTACCCTTAGCATCTTTGCCATAACATTTGCGACGAGTAACGGTCACGCGACCGTCGGAAGTAGAAGACAACTTGCCAGTCATATTTTCAACTGGCGAAATCAATGTACTTTGAGACATAAATGATTAAGATTTAGTTTAGTTAATGTATAAGGTTATTATTCTTCTCTTTTACTTATGTTTTTCCTTGTCAATTACGCACTATTCACGCACAATAGACGCACTATTCACGCACAATAAGCGCACAATAAACGCACTATTCAGCAGCTTTCACTATGGGTTTATGCTGCCAAAATCGAATGCAAATATACAAAAAAATCTGCGAATTTCCAAATTTTCGAGCAACTTTTTTTAGGAAATTTATCTCCTTTTTAACGCTCATTCGTTTGGGATGTATAGCTCTGGCATTTTATTTAGTAATGTGATTTTAATTAGTGATGCATTGATGCATCTGTACCGTTGTTTTTATAAACTTCGCACGGGCGCGGGCGTGAGTTTTAAATAAATGTTGCATCGTTGCATCAATGCATCACAAAAAATTTGCTCAGTTCAAAAAAAATCACTATCTTTGCAGCAAGTTTGTATAACCTTATAATATATAGCATATGAAAAAGACATTTTCTCTACTTCTCTTTATTTTTTGTTCGCTATTTCTATGTGCAGAGAAGTTTGAGTATAACGAAATTTTCTACAACACGATTAACGATAGCACTGCTGAGGTACACTTCCAAACGTGGTGGGGTTTTTCAGGTTATCAACACGATACGATTGCCATTCCACCTACAGTTGATTACAACGGAAGAACATATCGCGTTGTCGGTATCGTGCAGAGTGCATTCATTGACTTTACTTCTCTCATTACTGTTTCTATTCCCAACACCGTTACAACTATAGGAATAAGTGCTTTCGCTAATTGTACGAATCTTAGCAAGGTGCTTATACCATCTTCTGTACAAACAATAGGTAGTGCAGCATTTGCTTATTGTACATCGCTGAAAGAAGTGACTTGCTTGGCTCCTATTCCGCCTACATGTGGAGAACTCGTGCTTAATGATTATGAAATGTTCTATGGTGTAGATGTTTCTAATGTTCTACTTTATGTTCCCATTGAGTCAATAGATCTATATAAAAAAGCCGAATATTGGAAAGACTTTAAGATTGTGCCATATTATAGTTCTGAGGAATGCTATAAATATCAACATGTTAATATGTCAGTCGTAGTATTCGGTAAGTCTTCAATAATTTTTGATCTTTCTAATAATGGCACGATTGATCCTCCTTATGTGGATAGTATATGGATTGTAAATACAGACCAAGAGCCATTGAGAAAACTTTATGCACAATCAAGAGATACCATAGATATTTCGTTTCTTGAAGAACGCGGAACTTATATATTAAGGGTGTATATTGATGGATGTGTAAAGAGTAGGACATTTGTGTATCGTAATGTACAAAACAAATGGTCTGACACTTGGTGCGATACGTGGAATGTACTATCGCATGGTTATAGACCCGACATGCCACTATATGGTGCGAATACAATGATGTATCAGTTGGAAGAAGATACTACTATTAATCAGCACACCTACATTAAACTCGTATATTCATATACTAACAATTCTACAACTGAAAATTGGTATAGTGGCGCATTGCGTTTCACAGAAGATAAAAAAGTTTATATTTATTACGACAATGCAGAATACTTATTGTATGACTTTAATGTGCAAGTGGGCGACACTTTAGATGTTTTTGCAGGCGTTGAATATTACAATTTCCATAACATCTACCCACATATTGTTACAAATGTTGTTACATTAGACGATGGTAGATTACAAGTATACTTAGATGCTATAGTGCGAGATGAATATTTGAACCAAGAGGAAAAATTTCCTAAAACATGGATTGAGGGTGTTGGTTCAATAGACGGAATTGTACATAACAATGCGATATTAGGTGTAGGAGGAAATGGTAAATCACTTCTACTATGTGCCTACCATAATAATGAATGCCGTTACACAACTGAAAATCCCGAGTATACACCTTTAGGTTGTGTTTATAACGAAGGTGATGTTATTAATGCTGTGGAAGATGTATCCGTATCTGCACCATCTGTTCAAAAGATAATCAAGGACGGTCAATTACTTATTCTTCGCGACGGAAAGACCTATAATATTATGGGAGTAGAAATAAAGTAAATCCCTCATACATAATACTTTCACAAGCCTCCTCCCGGGGGCTTGTTTGTTTGCCGCCACATTTATTTAAGATTCAGCGGTTGCGTTTTGGATGTTCCCCTCTCGGGGCCCCCGAAAAGTTCGTGACTTTTTGGGGAGAGGAGGAGGTGCGGCGACCTCAACGAGCCTAGCGAGTTCCTTGTCGCAAGCAACTGACGACGAAGGAGCGGTGGCAATATATTACGGAGTACCATGTAATCTTTATCCTTTGAAATAAGATTTATAAGATTTCTCGAGCCCATCGGGCGAGTAGGAGATTTTTCCCGATCACATAAAATGTGATTTTTTGCATACATCATTTTTTTTTCGTACCTTTGCAGCCCAATTCATACAGACAAATGAAAAAACTTACCTTCATACTCATCTCTATCCTCTTCACCGCGACTACCTATGCGGCGACCATCACTATTCCCGAGGAGGCCAAAGATTGGAATATTCCTGCTGAAGCCATCGACGTGCTACAGGCACGCGAGATCTGCTCCAAACTGGCATCTGGCGCCACAACTGGCACCAAATACTATGTCATGGGCTATGTCAAAAAGATTGATTCCAGCCACGCAAACAATGTCTCCAGATACGGCAACGCATCCTTCTATATCGAGCAAGTCAAAGGCGCCAACTCTGCCGAGGACTTCTACGCCTACCGCGTATATGGTATTGACGGTGAGAGGATTACCAACCCTAGCACCGTTGCCGTAGGCGACTTTGTGGTGCTCTATGGCGAACTCACCAAGTACCAAAAGAATGCGTCTTATACCCCCATCTACGAGACAGTAGGAAGCAAAGCTTACATCTGGAACTCCACCAACCCACTCATTAGTGGCAGCAATACCGACACCCCTAGTGGCGACTATACGGACGAAAATAATGGCGTCATCACCATCACCGATCCAGACCTCTGGACCACCAGTGAGATGAGTCAATTCGTGGGCAAAGAGGTGCAATTTACCACCCCATTCTATGTGACCAACAACAGCAAATCAGGCCAACTCACCATCGCTCCTCGTCGCATCTTTAACCCTACTAATCAAGCACTTCCACTCTCAACGGAGTACCACTCTATCCTCTCGCTCAACGAGCAAGGAACCCTCACACTCACCAATGTCAGCGGCTATCATCGCATCGACGAAAGAGTGCACAATCTCAAGGTCAAAGTCAACTCGTACAACAGCCTCAGTTTCATCTCTGGCGACTGGCGAGGCAACACCCGCGCAGAGATAGAGAAAGGTATTGACCTCAAAGCCATTGACGCACGCGGCGAGCATAGTTTGCTCCTTTGCTATATGAACCTTGAGTATTACCAACAAAACATACTTCATCATCTACAAATCCAAAACTTAAGAATT
>CALCGX010000122.1 GCA_937901225.1 uncultured Bacteroidales bacterium
CCTTCGGCAGGAATGTATGTTGCTTTCTCAGTGCATCATCCACCACCACAGGTTTCTCTTCGCCATAGCCTACAGGGGTCAGGCGTTCGCTTTCAATACCATGCTTGATGAGGTAATCCACCACCGATTGGGCACGGCGGAGCGACAACTCTTGGTTGCCCGCATTATTGCCCACCATATCGGTGTGAGCGGCCATTTCGATGGTGATATTTGGATTGTCGTTCAGCAATTTAATCAGTGCATTCAATCCATCTTCCGAGTTCGGGGTCAGTTCCCAGCTGCCGAACTTAAAGAATATATTACCCATCTTCACAGGCTTGGCTACCGAACTCAACATAAAGTTTTGTTGGTAAGTATGACTATCTTCCAGTCCCGTCGTCGCAAATTGTTGTTGTTGGTTCAGATAACCTCTCGAAGTCGCCAACATCAAATAGCGCACGTTTTTATTTAGTTTGAGCTTGTAGGTGCCATCGCGACGAATCTGCGTCTTGATATTTGTGCCATCATCGCCTACTAATCGAATCACACCCTCTGCCAGTGCTTCGCCTTGGTCATCACTAACGATGCCTTCTACCAATATCTCCATCTTTGGCAGCACAAAACTATAAATCAGGTCATAGCCTTTCTTTTGTTTTCGGTTGGAGGAGAAGTACCCATCTTCTGTTTGCCCGATAAAGCAGATACCAAAATCATCGTTTTGCGAGTTGAACGGTGCTCCCATATTGTAGATTTCCCAGGTGGTATCTACTGGTGTCGCGTAGAATATATCCAATCCACCGTAGCCAGGATGACCCTTCGAGGAGAAATACAACTTACCATCTTGTCGAATATATGGATATAATTCATCGTCACTCGTATTAATCTTCGGACCGAGATTGCTGATTTCGCCCCAAGTACTTCCGTCGGAAATGGCCATATAAATATCTTTTCCACCAAAACCGCCAGGAGCATCGCTGACAAAGTACATCGTGTCGCCAGTGGCATTGATGGTGGGATGACCTACTGTTATGCTACTATCGCTAAACAACTTCACTTCTTGCGCCTCGCTCCATTCGCCACTTGCGCGTTGCGAACTATAGATCTTAGCACCCAAGTCCTGTCCATTGACTGGCTTAGAATAGGTGAAATACATAGTACGACCATCGGGCGAGAAACAGCATACGCCCAATTCGGCTGGACTACTTTGTTTGCTGCCAATACTGGATTCTTCTTCCTCGCTTGGTTCGTCGCTATATAGTCCCTCGCATAGGGCAATGTCTTCCCATTGACCAGCCGCATTCTTGCGAGCTGAGTACAGATTGAACGATGCTGCACCCGTCACGGAGGATACGCGTACCTTGTTCTTGCCTTTCTTCTCCTTGTTCTCACTGCGGTTGGACGTGAAGACAATCGCATCGCCATCAACATTCAGCAATGCGGGTGCCATATTGCTCGAGCGCTTGGCATTAAATGCCTTAACGGGATTAACCTCATAGCGACTCTTCTGTTTCTTCCATTCTTCCATTTGCATACAGGAGTATTTACCTGCTTGAGCTACATAATTGTCAGGGTAGGAGTGCAAGTAAATATCATATTGTTTGATTGCCTCTTTGTATTTTCCTTGATAATGCAAGGTTTGGGCATAGCGAAGATAGACTATGGAATCCGTATGAAAATACATATAGCGAATCGCATTCTTGTAGGCATTAGAGGCCTTTGTGTTGTTCAAAATGCGGTTACATTCGCCTTGTTGGAAGGCAACGTATGCTTTCAATGGTTTGTCTTTAGAGGATACATTGCGGTACAGCTGACGATATTGCTCACCAGCCTCGTAGTATTCGCCAATGGCAAATCGTTTATCAGCGCGCTTGATGCGTGCAGACAGGCTACACGAGCTCATACACACCAGCACGAGGCACGAAATCAATATGATGCGTGTTGTTTTCATTTCTAATCGTTAATCTTTAATTTTTGTTTCTTTCTTGCTTCTCGATCTTGCGAGGTAGCGCAATGAATACCGTCTTCGCGCATGCGCGCGTTATTAGATATGTGTTCGCTGCGAAACTGTCCGTCTTTACGCAGGAGTACCCCTACGGATAACAATAATACTGCTATTCCGATAGCCAAAATGGTGATTAGGATTATTTTCATACCAATGAATTGCGCTAATTAACGTGCAAAGGTACAAAAAAAAGGTGAAATATGAAAGAAAATGAAGATTTTTTGCATTTTTTTTTCAAAATATTTGGTCATATCAAAAAAAAGCAGTACCTTTGCACTCGCTTTCGAAAAGGAAGTGTGCGGGATGTAGTTCAGCCCGGTTAGAATGCCTGCTTTGGGAGCAGGAGGTCGTGAGTTCGAATCTCGCCATCCCGACTAACCTAAAAAAACCACTTGAGTTCATCAAGTGGTTTTTCTTTTTCATTCACTTAGTCTATCAAGTTTCTTGCATCTCTACAAGGCGTCGATAATAACCGTTGAGGGCAAGCAATTCATCATGTGTACCCTTCTCTACAATTTCTCCTTCGTGCAATACGCAAATGAGATCTGCATTGCGAATCGTACTCAAACGATGTGCAACCACAATAGTTGTACGATCTTTCATCAAATGCTCAAGCGCCTCCTGTACCAATTTCTCCGACTCCGTATCCAAAGCCGATGTTGCCTCATCTAAAATCAAGATAGGAGGATTCTTCAATATCGCACGAGCAATGGATATACGTTGGCGTTGTCCACCACTCAGACGCGAACCACGATCACCAATAGTAGTTTGATACTGGTCAGGCGTAGCCATAATGAAATCATCTGCATTAGCTATACGAGCCGCTTCTCTCACTTGCTCCATAGTCGCAGACTCTACACCAAAAGTGATATTGTTGTAGAACGTGTCATTAAACAATATCGCCTCCTGATTGACATTACCTATCAGCGCACGCAAATCATGAGTTTTGAGTTCACGAATATCTACTCCATCTATCGTGATTCGTCCGTGCTGAGGATCATAGAAGCGAGGAATCAAATCTGCCATCGTGGTCTTACCGCTACCTGATTGTCCTACCAAAGCCACAGTCTGACCTTTGTGAATATCCAAACAGATATGTTTGAGAACCTGACGATCGGATTGATATGCAAAACACACATCCTCATAACGAATCACAGATTGAAAGTTTATTATTTGTTGAGGATTATCCACCTCTTTAATGTTGGACTCTGCATCTAAAATTCGATCTATTCGCTCTAATGACGCCATACCACGACGTATGCCATAAGTAGCTTTGCTAAGATCTTTGGCAGGATTGATGATTGAATAGAAAATAACTAGGTAATAGATAAACGTCGCAGCATCTATATTGGAGTTATCACCCAATATCAATAGTCCACCAAACCACAGCAAGAGCGCTATGAGCGCAGTCCCCAAGAACTCCGAAATGGGATGTGCCAAATAATAACGACGATTGATACGATTGAATGTAGAACGTGTCTCGTTGATTAAAACTTGAAAACGCCGAATAAGTTTAGACTCCGCATTAAATGCTTTCACCACACGCAAACCACCCAAGGTCTCATCTATCTGCGTTAAAATCTCCGCATTCTG
The DNA here is from genome assembly GCA_937901225.1 of uncultured Bacteroidales bacterium. Taxonomy (GTDB): domain Bacteria; phylum Bacteroidota; class Bacteroidia; order Bacteroidales; family Paludibacteraceae; genus Colicola. The sequence continues at coordinate 3,575 of CALCGX010000122.1, forward strand.
TTCTTGTCCATGTGTAGAAGCACGCTTGAGCGAACGACCTATGCGACCGATGAGCAGACCCGCTATAGGTAAGAGAATTAGAACGAAGAGAGTGAGTTGCCAAGATATGCAAAAGAGCGTAATGAGATAGACTAGAATCATTACAGGATCCTTAAACA
>CALCGX010000123.1 GCA_937901225.1 uncultured Bacteroidales bacterium
GTAGTGGCGGTGAGGGCGTGCCGAGCGGTATAGGCGGCGCATATATTTCTTGCGGATAGCGAGATTACTCGCCCTGTGGCATACGACATCAACCAATATGTGAATGTAGCTACTGCTACCAAGGGCGGCAGTTATACTGCTTCGCTCAACTTCAAGGAGGCCAACGGTTTGGACATCGTGAGCAAACGCCGCGAGTATGGCGGACGCTTTGCTATGGAGCAAAAGATGCTTAAGGATTATCTCACCCTATCAGCTAGCTTGGCAGGTCGCCGTGTGGATGAACAATGGGGCGACAATGGTCAAGTGGACAATGCTTTGGGTATGAACCCAACGATGCCTGTCTATAACGAGGATGGTAGTTACTACCAACCTACAGGTGTGACCGGTGCGGTGAACCCTGTGACTCGTCTCAAAGAAACTACCAGCAATGGTCAGCGCATGTATTTGATGGCTAATGCAGGATTAAAACTCAAGCTCTATAGCGATGAGCATCACAACCTGAATACCTCGGTGACCTATTCATTGGACTATAATGATTTGAAGTCTAACACCTATGCTTCTGCTCTCTCCAACGAGAGTTATTGGGGAGGCTATAAAGGTCGTGCTAATGTTAACTATCAAAAGAACCAAGTACACCACTTGGATTGGCTTATCAATTATGACTTCCAGATGGATGACCACACCCTTCGCTTCGTAGCAGGTTCCTCTTGGGAGCAACGCACATGGGAGCAAGTGGGCGCAGAGAACCGCAACTTCACCTTCGATAAGACCTTGTGGCACTCATTAGGTTCAGGTAGTTGGCTCAGCGAGGGCTTGGCTAATATGTGGACTGGTAAATCGCAATCATCGCTCTTCGGTTTCTTCGGTCGTGTGAACTACAACTGGAAGGATATGCTCTTTGTGAGTGCAAGTATCCGCCGCGAGGCAAGTACTAAGTTTGGTGTGAATAGCCGTTGGGGTAACTTCCCATCAGCCAGCATCGCATGGGAGATGATGTCAGCATCGTTCATGGAACCAGCGTCTAGCGTGCTGAAGAGCTTGAAACCTCGTTTCTCATATGGTGTGACAGGTCGCGAACCAAATGACCCATATCAGTCATTATCAACCTATTCTACTCGTCATCAATACTATATTGACGGCGAATGGGTTGTGGGTTATGCTCCATCGTCTAACGCCAACCCAATCTTGAGTTGGGAGAAGTCAGAGTCCTATAATATCGGTGTGGACTTCAATCTATGGAACCGTCTGCGTGGTAGCGTAGAATACTATATCCGTCGCTCGCCAGACCTGCTGTATCAATACACTGCTCCTCAACCACCATACGTACACCCTACCATCTTGGTGAACGTAGGTACCACCACCAACCGTGGTGTGGAGGTAAGTTTGAATGGCGATATCTTGAGCGGTAAAGCAGTCAATTGGAATATGGGCGTGAACTATGCATACGGTCGCACATATCTGACCAAACTATCCAATGAGGTTTACCAAGCCGCATATTTGGACTTGTACCAAAAACCTGGCGTAGGTACTTCGGAGTACTTCTTCCGTGTAGAGGAAGGTGGCGAGATTGGTCAGTTCTATGGATACGAATATGCTGGCATTGATGAACATGGCAATATGCTGGTTCTTGACAACGAGGGCAACAAACAACCTGTAGGTTCAGCGGATGCTACATGGAAACGTAATATCGGCAATGGTGCACCTAAGCACACCCTAAGTTGGAGCAACCAATTGTCGTGGAAGGGATTTGACCTCTCTATTCTCTTCACAGGTGCGTTTGACTATGATATTTTCAACATGCGCAAATATGGTATGGGGTTGCAAGGTTGTGGTACCGACAACGTGCTGCGCACCGCTTATACCAAGGATAAAGACGTGAAGACTGGCGGTGGTGTTATCTCCAGCTATTTCTTGGAGGACGGTTCGTATTTCAAGTTGGATAACATTACCTTGGGCTACAACTGGCAATGGCAAAACAAGGTCGTTGACGGCTTGCGTCTCTATGTAACGGCTAAGAACGTGGCTACCTTCACTGGCTATTCGGGCAACGACCCAAGTATTGTAGCGGTGAATGGTATCACCCCTGGTGTGGATACCTCTTCGGCTTATCCAACCGCTACCCAATTATGTTTAGGTGTAACATTAAAATTGCATTAATGCTATGAAAAAGATCACATATATTATCCTATTCTTTGCTTTCGCATTGGTAGGGTGCGACATGAATGAGCAAGTGTTTGACCGCATAGATGCTACGGTATATTATCAAAACGAGGCATCGGTGAAAGGTGCTGTGGCTGCCATCTATGGCAATGCAGCGATGAGTTATTTGGAGTATTTCTGGTACCTGAATGAGTTTTCTGCCGACCAAGTCGCTTGGCGTGTATGGAACGGTGGCTTGTGGGGCTACGACGAGGGCGAGAAGACGGTGCTCTCTACCCATACATGGACTGCTGAGTCTAAGATTATCCGCTCTACATGGGAGACCGCTTGGTCCACCATCGGTTTGTGTAACACCCTGTTGGGCGACTTTGAAAGGCTGGATGCTGCTTCGCTGGGCATGACAGAGGAGAAACTCAATGCCTATGTAGCAGAGGTGCGCACCTTGCGTGCATGGGCGTACTACAACTGCTTCGAGCTGTGGGGTGGTGCTATCCCATTGTACACCGCGCAAGGTGGTGAGATACCTGGTTCAGCAGACAAAGACTTCCAAAAAGGTTGCGAGAAGGTATACGACTTCATTTGCAGCGAGCTGGATGCCTGCTACGCAGATCTTCCTAAGGAAGATGGCAGTCATGCTACCCGCAACCGTATGAACCAGGCTGTTAACCGTATGATCAAGATGCGTATGTTGCTCAACAGTGAGGTGTTCACTGGCAAAGCACACTTTGATGAGTGTGCCGTATTGGCGCAAGAGTTGTTGGACGGCAAGTATGGTACCTACCAGTTGGCTAGCGACTATCGCGATATTTACCATATCGAAAACAACACCTGCCCTGAGGTGGTGATGGCCTTCTCCATGGAGAACGGCCAATTGAACGCCGGCTGGATGCGCGATATGCCATTCTTGGCATACACCTATGCTGAGTACTTCAATTTCGCATCTACCCAATCGGCATGGAACTGCTGCTGCTTGGCCCCATCCTACGACAACTCGGGTACTGTGAACCCTACTCACGGCTATTCAGAGGGCGCAGTATGCTTCCTGGATGCTCCTTACAACGACCGCCTGGGCGCCGTGTATGAGCGCTTCAGCGACAAGGATATCCGCAAAGGCAACTACACATGGGAGAATGGCAACTACAATGGTATCTTCTTGCGCGGATTGCAAAAAGCCGCTTGGGGTACAGGCGAGGTGCTGAAGGCAGATGCTGACCGCGATGGTATGGAACTGTATTATGCGGACCAAGTGGGTCAATTCCCTGGTGCAACGACTATCGGTCGTGACTTGGAGCCAGTGATGTCACCTCGTTGGGGACAAACCAACTCGGGTGTGCGTTTGGTGCGTTATCCTATCTATCCTGAGAGCGAGGGCAAGGATTTTCAAGACATCGACGATGTGGAGTTCCGTTGGGCAGAGGTGTATTACACGTTGGCAGAATGTAAACTGCGTGCTGGCGATGCACCTGCCGCTGAGCAATTGGTGTTGCAAGTGCGCAAGCGTTACTTCAAGAACGAGGCCGATGCAAAGGACTATGGTCGTATCAAGACCATCGACGAGATATGGATGCTCGACCAATGGGGACAAGAGTTCCTCAGCGAGGGTCGTCGTCGCCGTACCGACTTGCGTCGCTTTGACAAGTTCACACAAGGACAATGGTGGTTCTTTGGCCGCACATCGGATGACGGCTTCAGCTATCCTGCTAAGCGTGACCGCAAATATGAGTGGTTCCCATTGCCAGCCAGTGCATTGAGTGTTAATCCAGCATTACAACAGAATCCGAACTATTAATTAGGTTAAAGGTTAGAGGTTAAAGGCGAGCGGCGAAAGCCGCATATTCCGCGCCTTTAAGCTTTAAACTTTCAACTTTAAACTTTAAACTAAAATAATATGAAAAAGTATATAATATCAATGATGGCATGCATGGCATTGTTGTTTGCAAGCTGCCAACAGGAACAAATAGTATTCGACCACGAGCAACAGCAATTTAAGGTGTTGGAGAATGCTATTCTCATCGAACTGATTGCGCCTATCGGCACCGCTGTGGATGAGGAGATTTATATCATCGGTGCGTTCAACGGCATGGACGAGAAAACGGTTGTCGGCAATGTGGCATGGCAGTTGGAGAAAGCCGAGAACTCCGACAAGAAATGGGGTATCTACCTCTTCCCAGGCGACTTTGTAGAGGGTAAGACCTTGGCTGATGGCTTCAGTTTTGTGAGCAAGAAATCGGGTCTGGAATACACCATCAAGGGCGAGCCAGCTACGCATACATTGACCGCGAGTGTTGGTCAGATGTATAATGTGTGGGCAGACCGTTGGGCATCGTATTTTAGCACCGAAGGAGAGCAAGTGGAGCACGATGGTGCGGTGGTATATGTACTGGATGAGAGTGGTTTTGGTCAGCTGAACCTCTATATGTATGGCGACGTGAACGACCTGAATGGCGGTTGGCCAGGTATGGCAGTGACCGGCACAGAGACCATCAACGGCATGGAGCTCAAGTACTTCGACATAGGCGCAGACAACGAGGGTCTGAGCGAGACACTGATCTTCTCTGACAACGGTAGTAACCAGTTGGCGGATTACGGTCCAGTGGTGTTCTCCAGCAGCGAACCTATCTACTTGCACATCACCGCGGAAGGCACCATCGAGAAACTCAAGATGGACAATACCGTGGAGCATGACGGTGCGGTTGTGTATGTGTTGGATGGTTTGGAGTGGGGCATGAACACGACCCTCTATATGTGGGGCGATGTGAACGACCTGAATGGCGGTTGGCCAGGTATGGCAGTGACCGGCACGGAGAAGATAGGCGACTACACCTATATGTATTATGATATGGGTGCAGCGAATGCGGGCTTGAACGAAAACCTGATCTTCAGCAATAATGGCGCGAGTCAGTTGGGTGACTACGCTTATACCATTGGCGAGAATATCTATCTCTATCTCACCAGCGAAGGTGCACAACTCATTGCCGATCCTGCTAATCCAGGCGACGTGCTATGGTTTGACCCACAAGCCAAACCCAAAGAAGAAGCTACCATTGACCTCTGGATTTATAGTGCCACAGAGACACTTACCCCATTGCACCTCTACGCATGGGGCAGCAAAGAGGTGTTTGGCGGTTGGCCAGGTGCTGTGGTAGCAGATATGGAGGTAGGGGCTATGCTCAACTTGCCACTGCTGCACACCCAGATCACTGGTTTTGTGGGCGATGAGTACAATCTGATCTTCAACAATAATGCCGGCGCACAATTGGCAGACTATAATATCAAAGCTGTTGAGGCAACCAACGAGTATTATATCAAGGTAACAGACACCGCGGTTACACCGCTGAGTCTTGCAGCACAAATACAAGGAAGATGAAAACGAGCAATTGGATAGTATCCCTATTATTGGTGTTTGTAGCAGGCGCTTTTGCCTGCTGCAAGCCCAACAATGGCACACAGACTGAGGAGCCAGAAAAGCCTCAAACGCCTGTAGTGGAGGCGAATAAGATGGTTATTTATGAGTGCAACGAGCGCCTCTTTGCCGAGCAAGAGGCATTTGCGGCGATTGAGGCGTATATCCCCACCCTCAAGCAGATGGGGGTGAACGTGTTGTGGCTGATGCCTATCCACCCACGTGGCGAGGGCGACAAGTCGATTGGTTCACCCTATTGCGTAAAAGATTTCAAGGGTATCGACCCTGCTTTTGGTACGATGAAGGACTTGCAATCGTTGGTGGGCACGGCGCATCAAAATGGCATGAAGGTGATTTTGGACTGGATTGGCAACCACACCGCATGGGATAATGCGTGGGTGACGGCACATAAAAACGATAATTGGTACACTGGTCCACAGACAGGCGATGAGCAGCAATGGGCGGATGTGACATTCCTCAACTACAACAATCCTGCGGTATGCGATGCCATGCAAGATGCCATGCTCTACTGGGTGGACGAGGCAGATGTGGACGGCTATCGCTGCGACTATGCGCATGGTGTGCCCCTGGACTTCTGGATGAAGGCGAATGCGGAGATCTTCAAGCGCAAGAGCGATGCCATCATGCTCGCCGAGACTAGCGATGTGCGCCTGTGCAATGCAGGATTCAACCTGCTGTATAGTTGGAGTTATATGTATGCTATTGAGGGCTTGTATAAGGGTACGGGCACTTTTGCTTCGTTGCTGTCTGCCAGCAAGTCGGAGTATGAATCCACACCTAAAGGTTGCGAGCGTATGCGCTATGTGACCACCCACGACGAGACATCGCAAGTGGCTCCTGCTACCGTGTTCCGCACTGCGAAGGGCGAGTTGTCGGCTTTCTGCTTGACCATCTTTATGGGCGGTGTGCCGATGATCTATTCGTCGCAGGATTTGGGGTATATGAATACCATCAATTTCTTCCACTATAATCTGCTGGATTTTGCAGGGAAAAATACGACACGCGATGCGTTGTGCGAGTTGATGGGTGTATATCATGCCACTGCCACCTTGCGCGGTGGTAAACAATCTACGGGCACGCTCAATAGCGATGTGCCTTATATCGAATACGAGGCAGGCGACAAAACCTTGCTCGTGATTTGCAACACCTCTAAGAGCGAGCAACAGGTGAAATTGCCCATGAAGCACCAAGGCAAAGTGGGGAGCGATTTGCTGAGCAAACAACCCTGCACTTTGGGCAGTGTGACGACATTATCTGAATACGAGTATCGTATATATCAATTAACTAATTAACAATTAACGATTATGAAAAAATTTACTTTTTTGATGGCAATGGTATTTGCCATGGTGATGAACCTCAATGCTGGCACACGTACTATTTATTTGGATGCCAATATTTGGGCTGTTGACAATCCTGTTTTTGCTGCATGGGTGTGGAACACTGGTGATGCAGATGCTCAAGGTTACCACTTCACTTTGGTGGAGGGGACTATCTACAAGGCAGAAATCCGCGATGACGCAACTCAAGCTATTTTCCTGCGCAAAGACCCAGCAGCTGAGAATGCTACTACAGGCGTTTGGGAAGGTGAATGGAACCGCGCACAAACAGCTATCCCTGCGGATAAGAACATGTTTCGTGTGACCAGTTGGGAAGACCCATGGGGCGTTTGGATGACTTATGGAGAAACGGTAGAATATGCTACCCATAAGTTATATGTCAACAACCAAACAGGTTGGGACGTGTTTGATATCTACGCTTATGGCAACATGGAGGCATTTGGCGGATGGCCAGGCGCTACTACTGCTCCTACAGAGGAGAAGAATGGCGTGACATACAGCGTGTATGAATTCCAAGTAGAGAAAGCGGCTCCTAACTTGAATCTGATTATCCACAACAATGTGGGTGAAGGCGCAGAGGGTGATAAGCGTTTGTATTTCACCATCAACGAGGCACGTGATTATTACCTCAATATCACGAATGAAACGGTTAGTGAGGTTAATGACACCACTACCAATATTCTTTCTAATCAGGTAAATCAAAGTTTTGTTAAATTCATCCAAAACGGTCAGATCTTCATCCTTCAGGAAGGAAAGACCTATAACATCATGGGAGTAGAAGTGAAATAATTGCTTCACCCTATTGAAAGACTATGAAACTTGCCCAGTTCTATGTGGACTGGGCAAGTTTTTTTGCTATAAGGATAACGGCTGTTTTTAGTACATTTCTCTGGGGCTATGGTGGGTTTTTTAATCTTGCAGTATAAACTTAGCAGGTGTTCCTTCGGCAGCGTTTGGAGCAATCCAGACATGGAATTCGCCTGGCTCCGCAGAGCAAGTATATGCTCCATCAGCCCCAAGAGTTACCCCTTCCGCTAAATGCCAATATGCCAGGTCTGTAACATCAAGGTTATACATAACTGTCTCATATTGTTGTAAACCATCATGACCCATGTGTGCAAATTTTGCACATGTGCTCTGTTCTTCTAATTCTCCTTCATTGAATACATTGCGGATGTGCCTTGAGATAACAGTTCTATCTTTCTGAAACAGTTCAGCCATTTGTGCTGGCTCTACGAATTCATCCTAAATTATATCCCTTGAAAATTGGGGAGAAATCCTAGAAAAGAAAAAGATGAGAAACTGCGTACGCTGGTTGAAGGCATTAAAAATCATTATCCTCATACGAATCAAAGCCTGACATGCCGTCATCGTCATAGTCGCCACAGTCCCAGTCTTCACGCGATGTCCAGTTACCAGAGCCACTTGTGCGGTGGCGGCGATCTTCACTCATACTGCGGTAATCTTCGATGTCAAACAATCCATTGGTTGAGCTCTCATCGGAGCCAAAAAGAAAATCAAATAGTCCCATAGTAGTAATTTTGAATTAGAAGTAATACGAAAACATTTTAATTAAGATCCAAAGAACAAATTCTTATATTCAACTAGTGCATTTTTTGCAATAGTTCGCTGGCGGGCATCTCCATGCGGTTGAAGGCGAACCACTTTTTGCCTAGGTCCTTGATGCTGGCACCGAGGTGATAGACTGTCTCATCAATACAGAGATAATAACATCCAAGTTGTATATTTCAACATTACGACGAACCATACGATTACCTTCTTTTTGAACTAGTTCCAAAATGGAACAAGTTGCCTGACGCTCAAGTTCTCCACTTTCAAAAATATTTTTCAGGTGCTTAGTAATCGCTTGGCGTTGTGTACCAAACAATACTGCTATTTGTTGTTGATTGAGCCAAACAGTTTCGTCTTGTAAGCGCACTTCCAATTGGATAGTTTCGTTTGGTTGATATAATACAATTTCGTTTGTTGAAGTATTGGTTACGGCCAATTCATTTTTCATTTCCTTGTTCATAATTATGCTTTTTTTGTAGTTATCGTTTGAGTATTTTTAATACGAAATAAGAAATCCGCTGCAAAGGTACTACATCAAACTGCTAAAACTTGTCAGTATCTCAAAGAAAATTACAAAAAAATGCACTTTTTTAATTTTGGAATAGGAAGTTAGTTCTAAAATGGAACGAACTGAGGAAGTTGTTGCAATTTGCGATAACATTCCCAAAGGAACCAGTCACAAACTGTGACCAGTTTATCAGTTGTCAAGTAATCCTTGATAACTGTCGCAATTGCGACAACTAGTGCTTAGGTATTATGCAGATTTTGCATATTACTTTGATTGGCAGTTCATTTTCTACCTCTACGAGATCATCCTTAAATATATCCCTTATCCGTTACCGAAAAGCATAAAAACACTTATACCCTGCTCCAAATGTGTAAAAAAAAGCGAGATTTGGCTGGGTTTGTGTAAAATAATGTGCAAAACTTAGCCAAATCTCAATAAAAATACACGATTTAGTTTTTCTTATTTAATTAAAAGCAGCACCGTGTGAGGGTGCTGCGGGGGAGAGAGTGGCATAGCAATTCCGTTTTCCGTAAAGGCATAAGGAAGATAGCGACGTCTCCATGACTTGATGTCACAATTTGTGATTTCAAACTTACTTCTATACCTAAGGTTGCATTTTGTGACCTCAAGTTTGTCCGATTGACATCTGCCATTCCATTTTCTGGCTCTACGACATCATCCTAAATTATGTCCCTTGAAATTGGGGAGAAATCCTAGAAAAGAAAAAAGATGGTGAGTTGTGAACTATAGCAGGTTGAGTTCTTGCAGTTTTTTGTCTAACTCGTCAAGGCTTTGAATGAGGACGTCACGACCTTTTGGCCCTTTGTTTGGTCCCACAATACCAGCAGCTTCCAATTGATTGGATAGCCTTGCGGCTCGGTTGTAACCTAAATCAAAAGCTCGTTGCAATCGTGACGTAGAACCTTCTTGTCTAGTTACAACATAGCGAGCGACATCTGCGAACATTGGGTCAAGACGCTTCAAATCAACGATACCATAGAGTGTAATTAATGTAGATTCTGTAGAATGGATATCCACATCGTTGACAGGAGAATCTATTTTGTCGCCCTCATGGATTTCTTCGTTTTTTAGTTTTTGCAATTCCTGTAGTTTCTGTTCCAATTCGTCAAGGCTTTGAATGAGGACATCACGACCTTTTGGCCCTTTGTTTGGTCCCACAATACCAGCAGCTTCCAATTGATCGGAAAGTTTACCGGCTCGGTTGTAACCTAAATCAAACGCCCGTTGCAATCGCGAAGTAGAACCTTCTTGCTTAGTTACAACATAGCGTGCGACATCATTAAATATTGGATCAAGTTTTGTTAGATCAACGATACCAGGACATGGTAGGTCAGAAGTGTCAAAAGATGGCGCACTATCAATTGCCGTTGTATATTTTGTTCTACCAGTATTGCTTCTGCTCTTTGTCGTAGTCTTGCGAGTAGTAGATTTGCTGGTTTTTGTTGTTGATGATGTGCTAGAAAATAATAGTGCACCAAGTCCTAATGCACCTTTGAACATTTTTCCTATAGTTTTGTAGCCCTTTGCTGCTTTTCTAGACCACATCTTGTCATAATCTACCATGTGTGCCATATTATGATAAACTTATTTGATTTGTTTCTTGAGTTCGTTAAGGGTATTTTGTATCTCATCCAATTGTTTCTTTATGTCGTCATTATTGTCTGCAACCATAGCGTCAACAAAAACGGAATTTATAAATGACAATCCAATGATACCTCCAAACAATAAAAGAATACAAAAATATGCACGTACAAACTCTGCAACTAATGATGAATCTCCATAGTATGCAGCAAGTGTATTAGGTATTTCGTACCATCCTTCTACCGTACATATTTGAAACATAGCATATATAGAATGTAATGGTGTCTGAAAATGTTCTGGGTCAGCATCCTTAAACAAACTATAGTTAAGTAAACCAAAGATGACTATCAAAACTAGAAAACTTAGCAATATAGCATATGACTCACGCATTGCTATTTTGAAACCCTTTACGATTTTACTGAAATTTGGGAAAAAGTGCATAATCCGAAAAAAACGTAGGACACGTATCAGTCGGAATAAGAGTAAAATAGATAAGCTTGCTATCCCATTAGGAATAAATAATGCTAGTACCGATGGAATGGAAAGAATTACTAATATTCCATCTAATCGGTTCCAACCACTTTTCCAATACCTTTTCCAACCTAATATTGCATGTTTGATTATCATTTCTATTAGGAAAATGATAGTACATGTAACATCTAATAGGTTAAGAATAATACACGAATCATCCGTGGCTTGTAAATATATAATGAATGAATTTACAAAAATGACAGATAGAATAAATTTCTCATTTAAGAAAAGTTTTTTCAGCAATAAAACTATTTGTTTCATGTTGATTCAATATTTTGTATGGAAACGATTTGCGGAGTTATAGTGTCCAATCACTTATTTGAAAATCACTTTCTATATTCGCTTCTATACTATCAGGGAGATTATAGAAGAAATCAATACCAGTAATGTTTTCAATATCATCAACTGAAGTCATATATGTCATCAAAGGTTTATTCCCTGCCTCGTTTGCGAACATGAAGCCGATAGAAGTCCATGATGAATTATTTTTTCGCAAAAATACTTTGTAAAATGCTGCGGGGACAACAATTCGATGATTATTTCCAATAGTAACATTTTCATCATATACGATAGGTCCGCATGCGATATATATGCTTCCGTATTTTCTTGCCCAATCCCGAGCAAGTTCCTCCAAATCGTTCCAATCACCCCGATTAAGATTTTGATTTTGAGGGCAGATGTTAGTCATATAAAAACTTTCTCGCATGGCTTGTTCTGACCATTTCATGTCAGCAGCCGGTGCCATATGTCCGCGGTCGTAACCAGAATGTGTATAGTCATATGTAACAATGGGATCTCCATTTACTAAAGGGTCTGGTGCAAAATGATTAGAACGCTCTACATTGCCATACAACTCATCATTAGTCAGTTCATACGCAACCCAATTTGGGAGATTCCAGTCATGGTTATAACTAAGAGTATATGCGAAGTGTTTTATGAGTTGTTCGTTATAATTTGTCATTACTTTCGGGATCTCAAGGTTCGATATATTAGTAACATCTTCCGTACTGCATGAAACTTTTGTTTTAGGAAGAAAATATATTGCTCCCGAAATACAGAGAGAACAAATAATCAATGCTGCTATAATGTGAGATGCCCTATTTTTCATAACAAAAATGACTATTTGTCATACGGTAAGAAAATGTCTAAATCTTTGATATTGGCGCCACGTTGTAACGCTTCTTTTGCACATTGTTTAGCAATAGCATTAAAATCAGCATATCCAAGTCCAAATAGTGATTGGAGTTCGCCTTTGACAAGCACTTCAGAAGCGTCAATACGATTATCTTCATATAGTTTCTCTAATTGTCCTATAAGCAAATCGTGCACACGTTCCATTTTGCGCAATGCAGCATAATCTTCACCATCTATGCGGAATAGGAGTTGTAAATCTCGAATGCAAGACACCTCATATGGAGCTAAAATATCATCTTCAAGACAAAGTTCTGCATAGTCTAATACTACATTAATGGTAAACTCTTTAAACCTTGCTATATCTTCAATTCCTTTCTCTTCCTTGAATTTGAACATAGCAACGGGATCTATTCCATTAGCGACAATTACCTCAAGTATTGCATTAAGAAATGCTGGATATTCCTTGTTGGCAATGAGTTGAGCTATAGAGTTTTGGATAGTATTAGTCATAATTTATTCTTTATTAAATAGTTCGTTTAACACACCGATACCTTCATTAATGAGGCTCTCAAATTGTGTAGCTGCATTATCAATGCCATGTCTTAAAAATACAGCATCAATCTTACTATTGAGCTCATCAATGCCTTTTCTCTCCTCAGCTGACATATCTGTCATCAAAATAGCATACTGCTCTCGTAACTGCTGGTAACGTGTTTCTGCTGCGTCCCAATCTGTTGCAGTATATGTTTCGTTTTGCTCTAAGAATTGTTCAGTAAAGTGCTGATGGTCTTGAATATATTTATCCTTATCGGACATACATGAGATCATTACCAACGACACAAGAACCAGTACAATAATACGAAGTTTCATAATATTTTCAATTTAGAATTGCAATCTCTTTTGTCTCGAGAGCATTAAGTTGTAACAATGTTATTTTATATTGTGAACTATCTTTGCAGAGTTTTGGGGAATTTTGGAAGTTCTTATTGCAGATAGAATCCCAAGTTGTACGATTGTCTTCGAATGCAGTATCTATAAACAGTAATTTACAACTTGCGTTCTGTGCTGCAGCAGTACTGATTGTGGAGTTTGTACGTACAAAATGTTTTGACTTCTTATCCATTTGTTGAAGCAATGTATCAAGATTTGTATAATCACGTTCCACATAATCATAGCGACTTTCGCCTACAATGTGTTGATAAATAGAGAAGTTATCCAATTTAGCAAAAAGCTCACGCACCAAGGTTTCTTTTAGATTATTTTTGAAACGAACAACTTCTTCCTCTTCAACGTTATACGTGTTCTTAAACATACGATAAAGACGGATACTCTCTGTTATTTTATCTTTGCATAGATCAAAGTAGTGATCAAGACACTTGTTTGAAACCAGAGATAGGAATGGGTCACGAACATCATCTTTCATATTCCGTTCTATCTCTTCTTTCCGCCATTCTTTTAAATTACCGACATAAGATCGCATACCATTGTATTTTGAGTGTAAATTATGGAATAGTTTGGCAAGCGAGTCGATAATCATACCAGCGACATGTGATTTTAGTTTTATTATCTCTAATTGTTGTGAAAGATGTTGCGCATTTTCTTCTTCTTGTGTTATGCTGTTTATATAATCTTCATTAAGCGTAATCAACCCATGATGACGTCGCCAATTCCATAGGCAAAAGAAGAGTATATTCAGCGCATATAAACCATAGAAAATGTAACTTGCAGTATTCAAGAATAGTTCGTTAGCAGGAATCTTCGCCACAAATAATAGAATAGTATATACTATGAGATAAATTGCTACACTTATTCCAAAGAGGATGCGCCCTTTAATTGTATCCTTTTTATATTCTTCCAATGCGTGGCTTCGTTCCTCTTGCAAATCATCCTTCTTTTTCATACACTGATTACGCTCCAATTGTAAGCGTTCAATTGTACCATCACAAATAGAGGTTCGATTACTATTATTACCTAATGCTTGGAATATTTTATTGTATGTAAGTTCCTTATCTTGCAAAATGGTTTCCAAACGCGAAAGATGGCGTTTCTCTTCTTCAATGAGAATACGCAGAAGAGCCGATTTAATACGTGAGTTCGACATGTCAAAACTCAATGTCACTTTGAGATCATTACCTGCAACGCGAATCTCAGAATCGTTAACTTCTGTAATAATGCAAGCTACATTAAGAAAATCCTCGAAATAAGAATATGGAATATAGCAATATCCTTGGTCTCCGAACTTTGGTCCCCAAGAGTTTCGTACAATGAAAATTTTGTCTTCGTCAGAGTATCCACACACCACCATGGCATGATTCCCTGATTGTCCATTTTCAACCTCAATCTCAGAGGGACGAGCAATAAAGCCACCGATTGGTTCAAAGGAATCAAACACTTTTAGTGAAACGGCTACCGGATAACCTTGAGCTATAGCTGATTTGATATGATTCAAATCTCTTTGTACATTGAGTGCCTTGACAACTTTTCGTTGAAGTGCATCTTCATACGCCTCATTAGAAGGCATTGGCATATCGGGTTTGTCGGTGTATGGGCAATAATGCTCTGCACAAACTCCTTCTGTACCCATTGTGACTACCACATTGTATAACGAGCTACCAGAATCTTCTCCAATTTCGTTAGTTATCTTACGCACATTGTAATATACGAAGGATTCACTAAGATCAATTTCTTTCTTGTGGTTCTTTTTTAGAATATATTCATAGATACTCACTAAAGCAAATGCAGAACAAGCGCCTAAATTCCCTTGATTTTTAATAGGAGTGAAGTATTTTCGTAAATCAGCCTTAGCAGGAACAGAAGTTGTTGGTCTATAATCATCTTCAAGAGGTTTTTCAATTACATTTGATTGTAATTGATAGGTATGTCCATCAAAGACAAATCCTTTTTCTGTGAGTCGTTTTTGGCTTTGAGTATTTTCATAAATTTGTACCCCCAAAGCTTTTAATTCTCCAGACTTTAAACGAATGTAATTAGAAGACTCGCGCATAGAAACTTTAACGGACTTTAGTTCATCCAATACTACACTAGGCATAGTTACAGTTTCACCAGAAGTCGTAGATAGAACTGCATTTTCTGCTATTCGATTACAGTTTTCTTTGCGTGTTAACTCCTCTTGTGTATCTTCTTTTTTGACAGATTCTTTTAAGCGGAAGAGTCTATTATTAGCATCTACAAAAAAATCAAGCACTTCCCTGCTACAATCATCAATAACCAATTGCTTCTTATTGAACATATATCCAATCAGTAGGTCATCGTCTTCTCCAAGTAGTTGTGCTAAAGTAGCTTTCTTTTCTGGAAGAGTAATCTCTGTTGAATCGATATACGCTTGACATTCAAGTGTTAGACGCTCGATCTCTTTTTGGAGTTCAGGATGTATTTGCGCAATGATAGTATTTTGATCCATCTGTTTATCAAGCCTACTTTTAACTTGCGTATCATAGAAATGGGAGAATACATTTACATTCCGCAATAAGATATCTTGTACAATTTTGGATACCTTATTTACATCCACTTCCCCTTGCATCACCTTCTCTCTGTCTAGGATGTGAATATACGCTCTGTGCAATAGATACTGCACGAAATAATACTTGTCGAAACTTAGCACACTCAAACCCAAGGCATGAATAGGTCGTCTATCATCATACGCTGAGATATTGAACATCTCATTATAGTGACTGATAGTTAAGAGTGCAAACTCGCCAATGATGCGAACAAAACTCTCTTTATCCAAGTTTAGAGAAAGTCCGCTGGAATTACAGTTCTGAACGAGAATGAGATTGTTGAGTGAGCGGAAGTTTTTCTTTGAGGAAAGAATATCGTTAATAGTTTGTTTCGTCTGACGTTGGTATTCTGCCATTTTGATAGGAAGTGTTTCGGCTTCATTTTCAACGAGAAATGCCAAATCAGACGGTATAAGAAAGAGATCCGCCTCGTATTGTTGTGGGAGAGTGTCTATAGCAGCAAGGAACTCTTGAACTCGCTCCCAATATTTCTTCTCATATACAGGGAGATAGAAACATACGTGTAAAGCAGGAGAGTCACCAGGGTTATTGATGGTTATCTTCTGATTATATAACAACGAAAAACAATCTGTTAGATATTCAGTACGATTCGTTTCAGGAATAGAATAGAACTTATTTAACGATATGTTATATAAGTTTTCAATACCTGATACAAATTGACTTGCATCTGATTCGCAAGGTTGAGCGGCGTACATATGTGCGCCATTCTCTTCCTCGCGATAGAGCATTGCATTAAAGAAAGTATTTTCTTCTTTGCTACCATATCTAACTACATATTGCTTTATGTCAGTTAATATACGCTCGGCATTATCACCAAGCATAATATGCACTGTATGTCTCATATGTTTCTGCTGTTAGTTATCGGGGGGGGTTAAAGTTTTTTAGCATGATTAATCTCATCAGTGATGAGCTGACGAATCTTCTCGAAACCATGCTTCTTGATTTCATCTTTCGTCATATTAATTTGTGAGAAGTTGTCAAAATAAGCAACACGTACTTCTGCAAGGATAGCTCGCATAGCATCCGCACCTTTGCTACTTGCAAGATTCTCAAAGAACTCGGTAAATTCCTTGCGAATGGAAGTTTTGTATCTACGGAAATTATCAAACGCTTCGTCACGGTATTTGCCGATTGAAACCCAATTGTCATCAAGTGCATCTCCGTGCTCTTGGCTTTGGAAGAAATACTCTCCATCCTCGTTCTTTACTAGACCGAAAATAAAACCTTTTACCCATAGATCAAATAAATCATCATCCGTTGCACGTTTTGGGTTTAGTGCAAACTCTTCACGTTGCATACGGAGTTCTATATTGTAGTCTATATGGCAGTCTGCATTACAATCTTCAAACTCTTTGCGATACTCCTCTACCTCATTGATCGTATAAGCAGGAACAACACCGACTTGGCGATAAATGATAATTTTGTCAGTTACTCCAATGCTTGCAAAGTCACAATCCGCATTTTGAATATGATTTTTGAAGAAATCATCAGCAACCAAACGACTATGTGCTTTATCTGGCAGACCTATATAATAACTATCACGTGGAAATTCCTTTGGTCTATGTCCTCGATAATCATAGCGGAACATTGGAAGCGATTTGCTAATGGATAATTTAATCAATTTCTCAAACTCTTCCGCATCCATTTTATTGATAATATCATCGATTGTAGTATTGCGATGCTCTTTAGTGGTACGCAAAGACTTGGTGTATTTAAGAACGAATTTCTCAATCTCGTCAATGCCGTATTCTACAAATCCGTAGATTTTCTCTTCACCTTTTAAGGTGCGTACAAAATCTGCAAAAATGATATCTTCTGGATTGATTTTAATAGTTGTGACAATATTCTGAGCCAAATCAATTTGGAATGTTTGCGCTGCTTTGCTCACGCTATTTTGTAGTTTTGCTAAGTCGGAAGCTAGTTTTTTGGAACAAGCAATAAGGCTCTCGGCTATCATATTTACCTTGCCGATAGCAGTTTGTAGCAAAGACTTGATATTGTTAAATATCATGATAGCTGCATCACGACGTGTAATCTCTCGCATATTGATGCAGAGATCCCTTGCTGCTCCTATGACATCTTCCTCTTTCTCCTCCAATTTTGCCTTAGTCTTAAAGAATTTACTATCATATTCTTTAAGATCACTAACAGCTGCTTCAAGTGTAGAACGAAGACGAGGTTGCTTTTCCAAAAGAATCTCTTTCTCTTTTCTCATTTCAGATAAATAGATATCAATTTGTGCATCTATGCCTTCAATGATATTACGAGCAGTAGAGATACCGCACTCTTTGTTTACGTAAGTGATGAGCAGTTTACGCAATTCAGTGCGTACTTTTGCAGTAAGTGAAGTAACTTTCTCGTTAACTACCTCGTCTTTGATTTTATTCATCTGCAAGTATTGCTCAACTTCTGGCATTGCATTAGCGTCTTCATTGATGGATAAATCGTATTTAGGATTTTTCTCAGCAATAAAGTCAATAACATGATCATTGTTATTATTTTCTCGGATATTTACCTCTGGAGAATCAATCCATGCATTAACAATAATATCAGCATCTTCACATGAATTAAACATGCGTTCAATCAAAATCTTAGCAGCCTTTATAGCATAGATATCACTAATTTCTTCGTTACGATAGAATATCTCGCATATACCCATACCAGCAGCCCATGCTTTCTTATTTTCGATATCCATTGTACCCTCCGTGATATTCTTTTCTAGGTTATCACTAACGGAAGCAGAAGCAGAACTTAATTCTCCAGCCGATGTCACTAAGGCAAGGGATATCATTTCCGTGAGTTCATCTACATGTGTATAGGTGTCAAGTTCTTCATTTTTGTTATCTATGAATATAACAGAGTTGAAAGGTCGTTCACGGATTTCATAACTATCTTTAATATAATCTAATTTTATAGGATTACTACCAATACCCATATGCATGAGATAGTCTAGATCCATGATTGCTCCATAAGCATTAGGAGCAACCTTAGCCATACCTGAACGAGACATGGACTTGAAAATATCAGGAAGCACCGCGTAACCCGTTAGTTTACAATTAGGAGCTTCTTTTCGAAGTAGGTATGCCATGTTGATGAATGTACCGCAACCTGTTCCACCACAGACGGAGAAGACCATATGAATTTCAGTATTGGCACTTAATAGTTCATATTTGTCGTTAGCTTGAATACGAGCATTTGTAATTTGATTAAGAATGTTATGTACTTTTTGTGCCACTTGTACATAATTAACAGTAAACGCAAAACGTCCATTAGTACGAACTTGACCTGCACCGAGAGTCATGCCAGTCAGTGCATAAAGATTCTTTTCTGGTATCCATGAAAAATCCTCTTTATGAACATCGTAAATAGGACGTGCATCCTTGACTAATATAGGTAGTTGCTCACTAGGGCTGAGTGTAACTTCTTCGCCACGAACAGTTGTTAATGATTTTTTGTACGCACCACTATCGGTGTCTATTCCCAAGAAACCAATCATTGGAGGTACTTCTCCATAGGTGTCCATAAATGTTTTCTTAGTATGAAGGAGTGCGTTCATACCAGTTCCACCAAGTCCCACGTAGAGACAGCGTTTAATTTTTGTTGCCATGATATAGTAAGTTTATGAAATTTTCATTGTAGTTTTAGTTTTTGTAGTTTCATTAACGATGACGTGATCGACATTGGTCTTCAAGATTCGTGCATCAACTGAATATGTATTTTTATCAGGACGAACGCGAACAGTCTTTTTATCGCGAGGTTCAAACACAACAGGAGCGGACCACATAGGGTTAATCTCATACTTAATAGCACCCGTAAACACACGATTAAACCAGTTCTGCTTTTGAGGAGATGCAGTAAGGATGCACATCCGATAACCTTTAATCTTGAGCTGACTTAAATATGGCTCTGGTCCTACGAGTTGAAGACGCGTAACACGGAATGTTGGGAAGAACATTTGTTTCAGGACAACAAACCAAAGAATCAGCGCAGCAAGAATGGTTATTCCAAACCACATAAGTCCTTCGGCTAATGGATTCATAACATGACGCTTTTGGAGTTTTATCTCCATAATAGCCTCGTCCTCACTATAATTATTTTTGTCATTGATACGATCGAGACCTGTTGCATCTATAGGTTTGATATACCAATAATGAATCTTGTCCGCAGCATTTGGGTTAAATACAACTCCTACTTCAAGTTCACGGTCAGACGCATTCACGTTAATGACATTTCCTTCAACAGCTTTGCCATTAACAAAAAGTTCCATCTCATCGGATCTTACTTGACGAAGGCGTCCATTATCATCTTTCTTGAATATGCCTAACTTTAACGGAGTTGTTAGATATTTAACTGCATCGTCATTAAAATCAAAACAAAGTGTTTGTTTGAGTGTATCTGGTACTTGTTTTTTCCACAGGAATGGATTATAAGTATTGGTTTTACCCCAAAGTACAGCATCCTCATTATTTACTTTGTTGCAACTTACGCTAATTGTAGATACAACCGTAAGAATTATCAGGAAGAATTTATTTCTTAACATAGATATTAACTGTATTAACTGGTTTATTTTCTAACATAACTGCAGTCACATTATCAACGATTCGTGTGAAAGCAAATTTAGGATCACTCGCCATATCAGGAGTTGGTTCATACTCCAAAACGATGTCATCGTATAGATATTCAGTCGGCAATTCATTCATCAGCGCTTGTTGAGATTTTATAAAATGAGGATGTATTTCAACAGAGTTATCTGATTGAAATTCAGCTACCTCATCAATTTCAATGTAGTCGTTTGGAATCGTTTTGAAACGAATCTTAAAACCAGCAGGAATATTGCCATCACCAGCATAGACATTAAATACAAGGCGTTTGGGTTTATTATATTCATCTCGAATGTTGATAAGGATACCTTCTTTCCATGAATTATTAATCTGCCGAATTTCTGCAATACCATTTAGCATTTGTGAAGCATCTATTTCCTCAAAATTACAAATCCCTTTTAATACGAGACTTAAATCGTCATTTTTAGCTGCATTAGTAAGAAGGATATAATATCCATAAGCATCTTTCTGCTTAGCAATATCACACCAATGGTCTAAAATATCATACAACTTAGTAGGATTGACATTGTCGTTACCATCTGTCATCAATTTCATGATATCAATCTTATCTGTTGAGAAGATATTATCGATTGTGTATTGAAGGGGAGCTGATATATTAGTGTTGGTAATGTTGTCATTCTTATAGTTGCTTATCCGTCTAATAATAGCAGCCTTGCCTTCTGGAGTAGCTAATTCTCGCCACACATCCAATGCTGTATCTTGAAAAGGGACAACTACAATCTCAGTGCGCTCGTTGGTAATAGACTGTATGTCTTTTATCATCACATCTACTACTTTATCATAGATGTTTGGAGCTCCATTAAAACCTTTCATTGATAGTGTTACATCCCATAAATAGGTTTGTCGCACATCCTTAAATTGTCCTTGGGCGAACAGACCTAATGACGATAATAGAGTGGCAAGGCCAAGTAAAATTTTTTTCATAATATATTTATTTCCTTAATTTTGCATTTTTTTAAACAATATGCATATAAAAAAAGCGTGGAGTCCGACTGTTGTCGTTCCACGTCATGAGGCTCTCGCATTGCCCGAAATATTAGAACTGACAACGCGAAGCCCACGCCGAATATAAATATACTCTCGTGCTATTTTCAAGTTAAGGTACGCGTGTGCGCGCATATGAATACGCAAACAGTGTACCAAACAAGCACAAGAGGGATAATCTATATCCCGTAGGACATCTATCGTTGCTAAGTCCTGAATATTTCTGAAATTTGCGAGATTTCACGACGTCAGAACAGAGCGTCAATAAACGCCTTTTAAATATGTCTGCTACCCCAGCCGATGACGTGCAGACATCCCCGGCGTGGAATTGCGGTGCAAATATACAACATTTTTTTGACATGACCAAATAAAAATGACTGCTGGGGCGATTTTTTGTTAAGGGGAGCAGATTTCTCGCGGGCGGAACCGCAAGAACAAAACAGATGGCGGGAACACAGGACACACCGAATAGCATTCGGGACAATAAACATAGATAGGATAAACTGGCTTCGTGTGGAGAAATTCACCACACGGAGGTGCAAATGTGGAGAAATACGCTACACTTATGTGCCACAAAAGCAGTAATTTTGCAGCGAAAAATAAAGTTATGAAACATCAACAAAAAACGCCCTTAGACGACCTCGTCTGCAAACATGTCAAACAACTTCTCAATGAACGCTGTATTAGCGTTCGACAACTGGCAATAGGCATCAATAGAGATCATTCACAACTCAACAAAATCCTACACGGAGAGGCAATTCTTCCCACTTATCTCATTGACGAGTTCGCTGCTTTCTTCGAGATAGACCGCATCGCATTAATGACCGAAACGGATACCATTTTCCGTATAGATGACCCGAATAATACAATACATATCTCCATACGAATACCATCATTCAATATATACAAACAAGTAATCAAATTTTTAACCCAAATCAGAAAATAGAAAGATGACCAAACAAGAAGCTGCGATCAAGTACATAACGGAGAATTACTTGGATTATAGGCGATTGAGGCATGATGTCGTTGCAGATAAGCTGCAAGTGCGCATGGCGAAGCCTACCCCCGCCCCCTCCCTAAAAGGAGGGGAGTTATCCTCGCAGAGAATGTCCTTCCCTTTAGGGGAGGATTTAGGAGAGGCTGTTTGGAGAGAGATGACGAAGCATGACATCAACTCTATCGTGTGTCATTGTGCGCAGGAGTACGATGCGAATATAACGAGTAGAGAGGTGATGACTGCACTCCAATCGGATCTGATACCCGATGTGCATCCGCTGAGGGAGTATGTGCTGTCGTGTGGAGAATGGACAGAGGAACAGCAAGATTGGATTGATTGGGTCGCCTCGCAAGTCCACATAGTGGACGCGAGTGCGATAGACCGCCCTAAAGGGCTGTTAGAACGCACTGCGTGCTGTCAGACCACGATGTTGTTAGACCGCCCATATGGGGCTGAGAGACCAACGAATCTAACACGCGAAGCTGATCTAACAGTAAGCGAAGCGCACGGTCTAACTTCTAACAGCTCGCAAAGCGAGCGATCTGAAGCAGACCGACTTTGGAGAGTCTGCTTTAAAAAGTGGTTTGTGGCGATGGTGGCGAGTTGGATGAAAGATGAGGTGGTGAATCATCAGGTGTTGGTACTGATAGGCAAACAAGGTATCTTTAAGACTACTTGGTTGGAACACCTCATACCGCCACATCTGCGTGCATACGCCTGCAAGTTGGCGAATAGCAACGATCTGAACAAAGATGAACGGCTGCGTATTGCGGAGTTTGGGCTTATCTCCCTTGATGAGATTGATTCCATGAATAACCGTGAGCTCAATCAACTGAAATCGGTCATTACCGCCACGGATGTGAACGAGCGTGCTGCCTATGCTTACACAAAGGAGCGTAGGGTGCGGTTGGCGAGTTTCTGCGCGAGTGGCAATAGGCGGGATTTCCTGACGGATATCACGGGCAATAGGCGTTGGCTACCTTTTGAAGTGGAGGAGATACAGAATCCGTTTTACACCCTCCTGCCTTACGAGCGGATGTATGCGCAAGCATGGGCATTGGCACAGGATCCGTTGTTTAGTTACTGGTTTGACTTGGACGAGATAGAGGTGCTGGAGGAGCATAATCAGCATTTTAGGGATGAGAGTAATGAGGAGCAGTTGTTGGATGTATATTTTGCAGTACCAGCCGAAGGAGCGACCAATACAAAGTTCCTCACAACAGCGGAAATTAGCGAAAGATTGATCTATTATGGCAATATAAAGCGTCCTTTGTCACTGAATAGATTAGGGGTGTTGCTTAGCCAGAAGGGCTTTCTGTCTATCAGAAAAGGTAGTCCACAAAGACGCGGTTGGATTGTTTATGAGCGTGATAGTGAGGAGATTAATTCTGAAAGGCGAATATTATCAAAAACTTAGTTTAGACAGAAAGACAGAACTTTTTATAATCTCGTCCGCGCGTGCGGGGACGAGAAAGAGAAAATAGCTGTCTATCCGTCTATCTGTCTATTAGCAATACTAACCCTTAAACTTATTAAATTATGGCAAGAGTAACATTTATGGATGGGATTGCAACCATCAGTGGGAGAATTGGTGATGTGGTTTTTCGTAAGTCACCCTCAGGAAAGACTTACGCGTATCAGATACGCAAGAAACCGAAACGGATACCTAGCGAAAAAGAACAGAAACAAAGGCAACGATTCTCAATCATTACTAAAATGGTGTCAGCCATCATGGCAGACCCTACACAACGCGCTGCATACGAGCAACTACAAAAAGATACATACGGGGCGCGGA
>CALCGX010000124.1 GCA_937901225.1 uncultured Bacteroidales bacterium
CTTTGAGCAAGTAGCTCACCGTTATCCTATGCTATCGCTGAGCAATAGTTATTCGAGAGAGGAGATTGCTGATTGGATTAGTAAACTGCCAGCAGACGTGGAGATTGTGTGTGAGTTGAAGTTTGACGGACTGAGTATCTCATTGTGGTATGAATATGGCAAATTGACGAAAGCTCTCACCCGTGGTGATGGAGTGAAAGGCGATAATGTGGTGGAGAATATCAAGACTATTGCTGCGATACCGCAGCATATGCAAGCACTGGAGTCCGAAGTCCAGATTCCTGATTTCGTGGAACTGCGAGGCGAGGTGCTGCTCTCATGGGAGTCGTTCGAACGCCTAAACAAAGAGCGTGAAGCACAAGGTGATGCGCTATTTGCCAATCCACGCAACGCAGCATCAGGTACATTGAAATTGCAAGACCCTAACGAGGTGGCACGTCGTGGATTAGACTGCTATCTCTACTATATGCTGGGCGAAGAATTGCCAGCAACCAAGCACTACGACCGCCTACAGATTGCCAAACAATGGGGCTTCCCTATCAGCGATGCCGTGAAGGTATGCCATTCACTGGAAGAGGTGATGGCGTATATCCATTATTGGGATACCGAGCGCAAGAATTTGCCCGTAGCCACCGACGGTATTGTACTGAAAGTAAATGACTTATCCACCCAAGAGGAATTGGGTTACACTGCCAAATCCCCTCGCTGGGCAATAGCATATAAGTTCCCTGCAGAGAAACAACTCACCCGCCTCAATGCTATCACGTATCAAGTCGGACGCACAGGTGTCGTGACTCCTGTGGCGAACTTAGAACCAGTACAGTTGTCTGGTACCATGGTTCAGCGCGCCACCTTGCACAATGAGGATTTCATTCGTCAACTTGACATCCGTGAAGGCGATATGGTATGGGTAGAGAAAGGTGGCGAGATTATTCCAAAGATAGTTTCTGTTGAGCCAAGAACCAAGAGCCAAGAACCAAGACCAATCAGTAACGATAGGACAGACGAAGGCGATAAGTCTTTGCTCCTTGCTCCTTATTCTATATTCCCAAAAAATTGTCCTGAATGTGGCACCCCTCTTGTGCGCGTAGATGGCGAAGCAGCATGGCGTTGCCCCAATGAGGCGACTTGTCCACCACAGATTAAGGGCAAGATGGAGCACTTTGTTTCGCGCAAAGCAATGAATATCGACGGCTTGGGTAGCGAGACCATTGACCTACTCTACTCACAAAGGTTGCTCCACAATATCGCTGATATATACGACCTCAAGCAAGACGATATTGCTCGTCAAGAACGACTCGGCGAGAAGTCAGCACAGAATATGTTGGCAGGTATAGAAGCCAGCAAACAAGTGCCTTGGTCACGAGTGCTATTTGCCTTAGGCATACGCATGGTGGGCGAGACAACCGCCAAGAAGATTGCTCGTCGCTTCCCAAGCATCGACCAATTGCAATGGGCAAACGTGGAGCAACTGACTGCGATCGACGATGTGGGCGAACAGATAGCCAAGAACATCATCGCTTACTTCAACGACCTCAGCAATCTGGAGATTATCAACCGACTACGCGAAGCAGGTGTGCAAATGGAGAGCCAAGAGGAGGAGCAAGCACCGCAATCTGATATATTGCTAGGCAAGAGCATCGTGGTGTCGGGCGTGTTTAGCCATCACTCACGCGACGAATACAAAGCGATGATAGAAGCCCACGGAGGTAAGAACGTGGGGTCAGTAAGCAAGAAGACCAGTTTCATTCTTGCAGGTGAGAATATGGGGCCTGAGAAACGAAAGAAAGCAGAGAGTTTAGGGATAGAGATACTAACTGAGGAACAATTCCTGGAGTTAATTAAGAATTAAGAATTTTGAATTAAGAATGATAGAGAAATTACGAGAACGGATATTTGCTTGGCTATTGAAGCGACAAGCAAGCAGAAAAGTAACCATACCACAATGGGATAAAGTGCGTAGTGTAGCCATATTGTATCCAAACGACAATATTCAGCACATCATCAAGCAAATAGAACAGGCCAACAAAGAGGTGGTATTGTTCACCCTGCCTGATAAGAAGGAGATTAGTTGGCTAACCGAGCGCCCCAAGACCGAAGTGCACGAATTGATAAGCGCAAGACAATTTGATGTGCTAATCGATTTGACTCAACAACCATCGCGTACACTGCAATATATGGCGATGTATATTCGAGCAGACTTCAAAGTGGGACGCTTCATGCGCGAAGGGATATACGATTTGACCATTGATACCCCACCTCAAGCAGCCCCCGATTATCTGTTTGAGCAAATCATACGGTATATCAATATGTTTGGAAATAAGTAGTTTAGTGTTTAGAGAGATATGAAAGGATTAGGTACAGCGTTGATAACTCCCTTCACAGGGGAAGGGAAAGTGGATTTTCCAGCATTAAGCCAATTGATTGAGCACCAAGTAGCAGGTGGTACGGATTATTTGGTGATCTTAGGCACTACAAGTGAGGTCCCTACTCTCACCCACCAAGAGCAAAACGCCATCATTGACTATGTAGTGAAGCAAGTGGCAGGACGTATGCCATTGGTATTAGGCATTGGCGGCAATAGCACCGCAGCCGTGGTGGAACGCATTGACGAATTGAAAGAACAATTGGTAGCACACTTTGCGGCGATATTATCGGTTACACCTTATTACAACAGACCACAACAAGAGGGATTATACTTGCACTTCTGCGAAGTGGCGAAGGCAAGTCCAGTACCCGTAATCTTGTACAATGTACCCAAACGCACAGGCGTAAATCTCCTGCCAGAGACCACTCGTCGCATCTACGACGCGTATCCAAGTAAAATCATGGGTATCAAGGAAGCATGCAATAGTGTGGAGCAGTTCACAGAGACAGTTAATATAGCCAATGGCAACTTTGCCGTTATCAGCGGCGACGACGACTTGGCATACGAGATGATGAAAGCAGGAGGAGATGGGTTGATTAGCGTAGCAAGCAATGCCTGGCCTAAAGAGATGAAGCAGATCGTGGAAAATCAAGATGCCATGATGCAGAGCCGTATGGGACATTTGATTCATCTGCTCTTTGTAGAGGGAAATCCAAGTGGTATCAAAACCGTGCTTACTGAAATGGGCATGATTAAGAACATCTTACGCCTGCCATTGGTACCTTGTACCGAGAATACGCAAATGGTTATCCGCCGTGCGTTAGCACAACGATAACACATAGAGGCAATCTCAACGCTCACTATCCGTAACAAATAATATAGTTATTGTGCGGTTATAGTGCGGTGCGAGTAAAGAAGAATTGAAGAAAGGTAGTTATACAAAATAAGGTTGCGAATTTCGCAACCTTATTTCATTAGCATATTGTTCTATATCAACAAGAACAATTAACAGATATTATTGAATGTACTTCTTACCATTCAAAATAACAACACCCTTGTATTGCTCGTCAACGATTGTACCAATGAGGTTGTAACGCTTGTTGTCGTTGATGATAGGAGTCTTAACATTTTCTACAGAAGTTGTAGAACCGTCAAATACAACAACTTCATCTTCACCGATAGCAATGAGAGGCAAAGTAAGCACCTTAGTTTCGTAATTGGTATCAACAATGCTGTCTGCAATCTCCTCGTGATAAGTGTGTTGCTTCAAATAAATATCTACTACGTGCTCATAAGCTACATAAGCATTGCCATCAATAATTGTATCTTGCTTATTACCAGTAGCAGAAATTCTTACATTACCATCATTGAAATACATTTCCTCATTAGAACCATATTGGATAGATGTATAGTCAGCAATCAAGCTGTCGCTTGTGATGGTGTATTTGCCCTCAATATTGTGTTTGCCAGCAGCAATAAAGTTGAGAGAATAAAGCACAGAATCAATATTGTTACCGTTTGCTACTTTATAGCGCAAGCATTCCAAGAAGAACTCGTGACCGCCTTCGATATCAGCACTCTCGCCATAGTATTCCATAGACACTTCTTCTACAACAGGAGCGTGCTTTACATCCACAAAGCGTCCGTTCATCAACTCTGCATATGATTCACCAGCAGCATTGGTGTACCACAAATACATACCAGAAAGGGTGATTTCGTCACCAGTCTCAATATTAAATGAATCAACCACATTGCGGTTTTGGTCACCATGTGCAAGACCATATACATATACATTGTGAGTACCATCAGTAATCCAGAAGTTACCATAATAGTTGTCCTTCATTTCAGAAATGGTAGCGGTCACCTCATAGCGAGTAGTTGGGTCAGCCTTAGCCACAAAATCAGCCAAAGAGATATGCTCAACTGGTTTCTCAGGCTCAACGATTCGGGTACCATCACCACTCAAAATAATCCAATCAACTTCCCATGTAGCAGCGGCAGTAGCATCACTGGTATATGCAAATGCGATTTGAGTTTTGTCGCTGATGTAAGCAGTGATATCAATTTCTCCTGATTGAACAAAAGTCCAGCTATTACCTGCTGGTAGATTTGGCACAGTCAATGTCTCCCAGTTTGCACCATCCTTTGTAATCTTAACAGATACATAATCAGGAGTAGCATAGTTGAGTGCTTGGTTGAACTCCATTTTAAGACTTGTGCAAGAAGTTAAATCTAGAGGAGCAGAAATAAACCAAGATTCTGTGACATGCTTCACACCACCTACATAAGCAGAAGCTTTCATACCATATTGAGCAGTTTGTTGCCAAATGGTGCTAACTGCCTCAGGTTTTACTTTGTCATCAATGCTCCAAGAGCCCATAGACTCCTTGAAACTGATGTAGTACACAGTGTCGTTCTGTGCAAAGAGGTTTAACGACATGGCTACTACGAAAGAAGCCAATAAGAAAATTTTCTTCATAATGTTTTTAATTTTTAATTTATTGTTATTTTAACTCTTTAACAGCTAGGTTCTTGAACTCCCAAGTAGCAGAACCAGCAGATGAACTGGTATATTTAAAGCCAATGGTTATCTTTTGTCCTGCGAAGGCAGAGAGGTCCAGGTTGCCAGTGGACATGAAATCCCAAGAAGAACCATCTGGTACGATATAATTGCCATTCTCATCTTGGTTGAATGGGATATGTACCCAATCGCACTCAGTAACATCACCTTCGTAGTTGACAGATACCATCACGAAACACTCTGCGAGGAAATCAACACCATACTTGCGAGCTTGCTCGAAGACAAGAACTGGTTTAGATGCCTCCAAAAGATCTACATAAGGAGATACTACCCATGCCTCTGATTGGTTGTTAGCACCACCTACGTAAGCCGATGCCTTCATACCATAGATAGCAGTAGGTTGCCATACATAAGAAAGTGGACCTGTGAGCAATACGTTTTGGATAGTAAAGTCACCTTGGCTTTGGTTAGCGAAACTTTCTGCCAAATAAACTGCCGTAGAAGCACTCCATTCAGAACCTGTATGGAGGAAAGTAGAAATCTTTTGTTTGCTATCTTTTATCACATTCCAGTCTGTTCCGTTGAATGAGTAGCGACCAGCAGCTAATACTTTGTTAGCATTGCGATAAACCATGAGATAAGTTGTACCAAATGAAGCAAATGGGAATTTATTCTTCAGCAACTTAGGAATAATGCGCTCTGGGCGATCCAACACTTCCACACCAAGCAACTGATAATCA
Source organism: uncultured Bacteroidales bacterium (assembly GCA_937901225.1). Lineage (GTDB taxonomy): Bacteria > Bacteroidota > Bacteroidia > Bacteroidales > Paludibacteraceae > Colicola. The sequence goes on from CALCGX010000124.1 coordinate 5,630, forward strand.
GCAGGAGTAAGTACCAATGGAGTCACACCTTCTGCAGTAAAGAAGTCGATTTGTCCATTAGCAACAAGGAATAATTCTGCACGTGAGCCAACAGATGTAGTATCTATAGAAGGAGTCACTACAGTAGCCTCTTCATCGGTGAAAGAACAAGCGGTGCACTTATATTCACCTGCATACATGAAGGTGAGAGACTCACGTGTAAGATTGGATTGGTCTTCACCCATCAAGAAGGATATGGTATATACACCCATGCGTGGGTTAGGGAAATAGGTTGGCAAAACCACTTGTGTGAATCCCTCTACCAAACGCTCTGCATGCAAAGCTTGCAACTCCTCGTCTGATAAAGCACTGTATAATTTCTCAGGATCGTATTTTTTACGCCATGTAGCATAATCAGAATTGATGTAATTCTGCTTACTATTTGAGCCTAAGTAATAATCAATCTCATGCTTCTTATCTTTCTTCTCGAAATATTTAGAATTTTTGTTATCGCTCACGTACTTTGCCAATGCTACATAGTCATCATGTGAAAGGGTAATCTTCTCATCAGCAGTAGCAAATGCAGGTTCTGCCGTAGAATAATCATACTGAATAGCATATACACCGTCTGCCAAAGTACCCGTATAAGATTTTTGTACCATATCCAAAAGTTTTCCCTCGGTAGCAGGTGTAAGATAAGGTACATCTACGTTATTACCCCAAACATAGGTATATGCTTCATCAGAGATATTGAACGTCTCAATATGCTCCATTAACGTCATATACTCTGGTGCAGGGTTGTGCATTTGGAAAGCAATTTTGACATTGCTACCCGCATCTAAATAAGAGAACTTATTCGCGATGAAAGCAGGCAAGTAATATGCAGCGACAGAATCTGACTCAAAATACTTGAGTGAATCTACGAGCAAGAGTTTCTTGTAAGCCACAGAGTCTGCCTCAAGAGATAGGGCAATGCTCTGATTCTCTGCATTATTAACAATTGCAGTATAATCAGCAGAGGTAAGCGTATAACTGATAGTACGCACATCCTGAATGGTAGTTTCCTCTTTTCCAAAATGCTCTTCTAATTGATTCATAGACCAATCTTGGCAAGAAGCGAAAACCAATGATAGTGCAATCAATGTGTATTTAAATATTCTTTTCATTGTTGTTGATTTTTAGTGGTTTATGAATTAGAAAGCCAATTTCAAACGCAAGTTGAATGTACGACCATATGAATAGAAGAAGTGGATATTATCCATATTAGCTTCTCCACCTGTAGAGGAAATGGAAGATGGGTTCCAAGCTTTCTCTATATAATATTGGTCAAGCAAGTTGTTGATGTTACCAGAGATAGTAGCATTGCACTTACCAATCTCAAAGTGATAGCTTGCGCGTAAATCCAGTGCTCCACCTACTGGCAAAATCAGAGGTTCGATTACAGACATTGATTTACCTACGTTAAGGTTGCTACCATTGAAGCTATAGTAGGTATAGTTGCGTGCTTGCAACGTATATTCACCACCTATACGGAATCCTTTGAATGGTTTGAACATAATTCCCACATTGGCTGTAGTTTGTGCAGAACCACCCACGTGAATACCTTTCATATTAACCATAGCCCAAGCATGGTCTTCTGCTCCAATAGCAGATGCAGGAGTACTCGTTACACCATTTTGCTTCTCGTTGAAAGCCAAAGGAGTGCCTTTTTCATCAAACATATATCCTTTGACGCTATCACTATCCCATGTCCAATCACCCCATGAGAACATCGCACTCAATTCTAACCATTTGGTTGGGCGTGCTTTAAATTCCACTTCAACACCCATGTGACGTGCATTTACGCCAGTCATATTCATGAAATAATCTTCTTGTTGATCAGTTGTACCAGTCTTGGTCATGGCTTTATCCATCCATTCGGTGAAATAGCCATTAACCATCACATTGATGATTTCGTTGTGGAAACCATAGCCAATTTCAGCACTAGCGACTTGCTCGTTTTTAGCATTGATATTCAGCACATTGCTCGTATTAGATGACATAAACGCGCCATATGAGAATTTAGGAGCACGTGAGATATAACCAACATTCACGAAGACGTTGTTCCAGTTGTTGATATTATAGTTGAAACCTGTCTTGATGGTACCACCAGCAAAACTAACCAATGCAGACTCGTTATTTGTCTCATCATAGTAGAAGTGGTCAATACGTTTGTAGCTTGTACAGTTCAACGAACCACTCAAAAAGGCAGCCCAATTACCTTTGTTGTATTCGGCTTGAGCGAAAACACCTTCTTGCATTACACGACCTTCATAATCACGATAAACGACATCTCCGATACCCAGTTTCTCATTTCTCCAATTCACGTCATTGGCGTGGTAATTGTATTTAGGATCCACACTGGTAGTACGAGTAGCGTCAATAAAATACTCGCCACCCATTAAATCAGAAATAACAGCTTGGTGAATACCATTATAATAACGTACATCTACACCAGCGTAGAAATCAATACAATCCTTGAAGTTGGTAGAATACGTACTAACCAAACCTACCCAGTTGTGATAGTTGCGGTTTTCTGCGATAATCAATTGCGAACCAGTATAACTATCTGCATTGTATCGTGGATCATTTTTGTCTGTTACCAAAGCATTCTCAGACATCACTTTGCCATAGTCAAAGGTACCATTTTCGCGGCGGAAAGTAGTGGTCAATGCACCATTGTATGCACCGCGAGTAAGATCGGTATATGCATAGCTGGAGTTGACACCAGGCTCCGCAGTATTACCAAAACCACGACCTATACTCACATATGCTACAGAAGATAAACTTGATTTATGGTCAATTTGCCATACGTGGTTCAATGAGATTTGTGGTTTGTGATATTGGTTGTAATCTGAGCCTGACTTTTGATTACCAAAATCATCATAACCATAAGTGGCATTATAGCGTGAGAAGTGCATACCATTGTTCATATACTTCTTCACCTCTTGCCAACCAGCCATGGTCAAACTACCAGAGCGTTGCCAGTGCTGTTGTGGAGCACCAAACACGGTAAAGGATAACTGGTGGTTCTCACCGATACGTTTTGAGATATTCGCAAAATAGTTGTATCCCGTAAAGCCTGTACCTTGAATGTAACCATCGCCCCATGTACGAGATCCCAAGAGCGTGATTGCCCAACCATTGGACATCAAACCAGTAGAAACAGAGAACGCAATTTTGTTGTATCCATCATTACCCATACCGTATGACATAAAGCCACCACGCTTAGCATCAATACCTTTTGTCACGATATTGATCGTACCACCCACAGAAGGTGCACTCACTTTGCTTGCTCCCAATCCGCGTTGTGTTTGCATGATGCTGGTCACATCACTCAATCCTTGCCAGTTAGACCAATACACCGTACCATTTTCCATATCGTTCATTGGAATACCATTGACCATGACGGCTACGTTTTCAGAAGCAAAACCACGCATATAAATCTCGGAGTCGCCCCAACCACCACCTTGTTTGTTGGCGTGTACACCAGGGGTATTCTTCAATACCTCTGGAAACTCTTGTCCACCAAGGCGTTCTTCAATTTCGAGTGCAGCTACTTGACTCACAGCGACAGGTGTTTTGCGTTGAATTGCCATTTGTCCGACAACAGTAACATCCTCGAGACCAACTACTTCAGCCACCAACTCAATCGTACCCAAATTGGTCTTTTTGCCTACTTTAATCTCTTGCGTAGTGTAACCCACATAAGATAATTGCAGTACTGCATTGGTTGAAACGGATAGAGAGAAGTTACCATCAAAATCGGTGACTACACCATTAGAAGTACCTTTCTCTATGATAGAAACACCTATCAGCGGTTCGCTATTCTCAGCATCAATAACAGTACCGCTTACTGATGTTTGCGCAAAAGTAGCCAATGAGACTACTGCGCTCAAACAGAAGATAAAGATTTTTTTCATATACATTAAATTAAACTATTTTTCAATATCCCTTAATGAAATCCACGAAACGCTCCCAAAGCGATTTCTTGCGAACAATATTGTACGAAGGAGTGAGGTCATAATTCACATCGGTATCGTCCAACGCTTCTTTGATTTTCACCTCCAGCAAATCGGCATACGCGCGGAAGCCATAATCGGTCAGGTGCACGCCATCTACTGTACCCTCCATCTCTGGACCTACTTGACCATCGTGAGTCATATAATACAAGCCCTTGGGGTTCTCCGCCAAGTGTTGCTCATAGCCACGGCGGAAACACTCATTCTTCTGTGGCAAATACTCCGCATGGAAGCTATTATGACGAGTGTAAGGATACATAATACCCTCGACCATAATGATTGGCACTTCAGGACGAAGGGTGCGCAGAATCTTAATAAAATCATAAGTAGCTGTATCACAGCGGTCTTTGGTGCAGTTAGGCACTGGATCAATCACATAGCAGATTGCATCTTCGATATCTGCCAGCGCTTCAGCGATGTAGAAATCCATGCGTGCGTTGCCTGAAGTAGAGAGATTGACACACTCGAGGTTATATTCACGTTGGATCATCGCACTTGGTACCATACCTACACGTGAAGCACAACCGCCTTGCTGAATACTAGTACCATAGATAACAATCTTACCCATCTTGCGAGGATTCTCTACGCGTGGCATGGTGAGCTCGGCAGTAGAATCCACACCGATTTGCAGCCAGTTGATACCATCATAGAGTGGCAAATAAATCATATATTCGTGCATCTCGCCATCCAAGTTCTCCACATAGAGTTTGGATTGGACAGAGTCTGCTTTGAAGTTCTTCTCTTGTGGACGAGCGGTATTGACATGCTCCCAAACATTACGCTCCTCGTTGAGGTAATAGAGGTCGGTGCCTTTGATACCGGTCATCGCCATATGTTGCATATGGAAATTGTTTTTCAGGTTGTATTGTGCTGCTATACGTTTGCTATTGGTAGCGAAACGCACTGCAATACCAGAAGAGTGGTTGTAAAGCCATTGTTGCTCCTCGCGGCAGCTATCCATATACTGCTGAGGAAGGCGTGTGTAAGGTTCGGTGGTATTATCCCAGCCTTTGTTGATGATTTGAAACTTAGTTGCATCTTCATAACGGAAGCCAGATAATGGGTCCGCTGATACAGCCAATGTTGCGGATAGTGCAAGTAGCAACATCCAAATGCTCAAGTGCTTCATAAAGTTACAGTGTTTTGATTTTACATCCCACCATGCGTATATACGCGCGTATGCGCCTACGCACACATAAATAAATAAGGAAAGTATTATTTCCCCTCATTTTACAAAGTGAATAAGGTGTCTTGCCATTACGGCAGGGACACCTTATTTACTGTTGTTCACATCTAATTAGATAGACTTCTTAGCTTGCTCAACGATAGCTTTGAACGCTGCTGGTTGGTTCATCGCCAAGTCTGCGAGGACTTTGCGGTTGATTTCGATACCAGCTTTCTTCAATGCACCCATCAATTGGCTGTAGCTGAGACCCTCCAAACGCGCAGCAGCGTTGATACGTTGGATCCAGAGAGCACGGAAGGTGCGTTTTTTGTTCTTACGATCGCGATAAGCGTACTGGAGACCTTTCTCCCAAGTGTTTTTGGCAACTGTCCAAACGTTTGCACGGCCACCAAAATTGCCTCGTGTGAGGCTCAAAATCTTCTTACGACGGTTGCGTGAAGCAACGTGATTGACTGATCTTGGCATAGTTTTACTAGTTTAAAAATTTGGTGGTTAATAATTAACGGAGAACCAACATTTCGCGAACAGAGCGCAAGTTTGTTGAATCTACCAATGCAACGTGAGTCAAGTTGCGTTTTTGTTTTTTAGTCTTCTTTGTCAGAATGTGACTCTTGTAAGCGTGTTTACGCTTGATTTTGCCCGTTCCGGTAAGAGCGAATCTTTTTTTAGCACCGGAATTAGTCTTTACCTTTGGCATTTTGTTAATAATTTAAATTGTTAATATTGATTTTAAGTCTCAGGCAGCCATTGGTGGCCCTACGACTGTAATAGTTGACAGTTGACAATTGACAGTTGACAGTTAATCACTTTTTTGGAGCGATGTTGACGATCATGCGTTTGCCCTCGAGCTTTGGCATAGCCTCCACTTTGCCATACTCCTCCAGGTCGTTCGCAAAGCGCGCTAAAAGCAACTCACCTTGATCTTTAAAGAGGATACTACGTCCGCGGAAGAACACATACGCCTTCACCTTGTTGCCGTCTTTCAAGAACTCTTGCGCATGCTTAAGCTTAAAGTTGTAATCATGCTCATCGGTTTGTGGTCCGAAACGAATCTCTTTGATAACCACTTTTGCAGAGTTGGCCTTGATCTCTTTCTCTTTGCGTTTCTTTTGATAGAGGAATTTCTGATAATCCAAAATACGGCACACAGGTGGCACAGCATTGGCTGAGATTTCTACTAAGTCCAAGTTCATGTCATCCGCCATGCGCATTGCTGCTTCATACGAATACACACCTTGCTCTACATTATCGCCAACAAGGCGAACTTCTTTCACGCCACGAATTGCATCATTGATGCGGTTGGGCATTTCTTTTTCTACGCGGCCACGACGTTGCTGTGGACCTTTTTGTGGATTTGCTATAGTTTTATCCTCCTAAATTAATTAATAAAAACGCGTTTTTGATTGCGACACGAACACACGTTCGCAATTCAGCGTGCAAAGGTACTACATTTTTCTCAATCCACAAAATATTTTTAATAAAAAATATGATTTTCATACTTTTTGCGCCTTTCTCATGTAAAATTCTCTTTTTTTTGTACATATTTTTGTGTATATGACAAAGATTTTGTAATTTTGCAGGCTGAAATTGAGTAAGTATGCAATTTTGTAGAATAATACTAATCAAACAATAGAATGAAAACCAACAAACATTTTTCAACATTCATTTTCACCGCTGCGTTGTTGATATTCACAGCATGTGAAATGGCAATTCCACCATTTATTGGTCCAACCGACCGTCCTGATAACGGAGAGACACCAGTTGTTCCACCAGTAGAAGCTCCTGATACCATCGGTTGGAATGTTCCTGCTGACGCGATTACTGTATCAGAGGCACGTGACATCTGTGCAGCATTAGTGAGTGGTGCAACAACAGGTACTAAATACTATGTTATGGGCTATGTAAAGAAACTCCACAGCAAGCACGCTGATGGCGTATCTGGATATGGCAATGCACAATTCTACATAGAAGATGTAAAAGGAGCTAACTCTAGCGACGACTTCATGGCATTCCAAGTATATGGACCTAACAGCAAAAAGCTTTCCGACCCTAATGCTGTGGCTGTTGGAGATTTTGTGGTAATTTATGGCGAATTAACCAACTACAGTGGTACATACGAGACCACTGGTAAAGGCGCTGCATATATTTGGAAATCAACCAATCCATTGCTCAACGAGCAAGTCAAGCCAGAAGAGCCAGAAGTATTGGTTATTCCTGAAGAAGCGAAGGCTTGGAATATTCCAGCGGAAGCTATTGATGTAATGAAAGCACGTGAGATTTGCGCCGCATTGGCAGCAGGAGATAGCACCGACAAGCCATATTACGTAATGGGCTATGTAAAGAAACTGCACGCAAACCACGCTTCTGGTGTTACAGGTTATGGTAATGCACAATTCTACATGGAGAATATAAAGGGCAAAAACTCTAACAACGACTTCATTGCCTTCCAAGTATTTGGTTTGAACGGTACTAAGATCAACGATCCTAACGCAGTTGCTGTGGGCGACTTCGTAGTTGTATATGGCAAATTAACCAACTTCATGGGCAATACCTACGAGACTCTAGGCAAAGGTAGCGCATATGTTTGGAAGAGCACCAACCCATTAATGGTTGAAACCAAACCAGAGCCAGTAGAAGTAGAATTGTTAAACCAAGATTTAACAACAGAGCCTAGTCTAAAAGCATTTAACATCGTTGATGTCTTAGGAGAGTCACAAACATGGAAAATACCTGTTATCACTACAGGCAAAAAGCCAACCAAAGCCAAATACACTCAGATGGATGGCAAAAATGCCGAGAATGAAGATTGGTTGGTAACTCCAGAATTAGATTTGACAGGTATGTCTGAGGCTACTTTGACATTTGAGTCCCAATTCACAACAGCAGTACCTGAAGAGTTCCAAAAGCAATACACCGTTTTGGTATCTTCGACAGGAGATATTGCTAAGGCTGAAGACTGGACTGAGTTACCAGTAATTCCTTACGATTCAACAGCTTTCACGGCAGCAACGGTTTCTTTACCTGCTGAAATGATTGGCAAGAAATGCTATATTGCCTGGAAATACACATGCCAAGAGACAAGCCACGAATGGAGATTACGTAACGTCGTGGTAAAAGCAATGACGAAAGTTGATTAATTCGGATATTTATCACTATGTTAAGAGAGTGTGTCGCAAAAACGATGCACTCTCTTTCTTTTTGACATGGAGATATTACGTCCAAAATAGCATCATTCTTCGGTAATAACTCGGTTATCCTACGTATATGTTACGTATATCCTACGTATATCCTACGTAATTAAAAAGGGGAAGATAGCGAAACAGAATAAAAAAGTTTTGTAAAAATGCAAATAAATTTGGTCATATCAATAAAAAGTAGTAACTTTGCAGGCTTTTTGGTGTAAAATCTCGATATTCGATAAGAGGTTAAAGGTCAAAGGCACGTAATTATAGATGAATTAATGCGAAAATATAGCGAATAAAATAACAAAATAATATTATGGCAACATTACAATCAATTCGAAATCATGGCACAATCCTGCTTGTAGTAGTAGGTGTGGCTATGTTAGCATTTATTTTGGGTGACTTCTTGAACTCAGGTAGCAGTTTCTTCAACAAGAACCGCGAAAACGTAGCAGAAATCGCAGGTCACCAAGTACACTACACCGAGTATGAGGCAGCAAAAGAGCAATTGCAAGAGGTGTACAAGATTGAAACAGGAACAAACGACATCAATGAGGATTTGACTATTCAACTCCGCAACCAAGCATGGCAAATGATGTTGATGGATTACACCCTCCGCGAGCAAGCTAAGGAAATCGGCATGGACGTAACAGCCGATGAGTTGAGCGAGCTTTGCATCGGAGCAAATCCTCATCAACTGATTCGTCAACGTCGCGCATTCTATGACGAGACAGGTAACTTCAACCGTTTTGCGTTGGTCAACTTCCTCAACTCGTTGGCACAAGAGCCAGAAAGTCCAGAGCAAGCTGAGGGCTTGAAGCAAGCTAAGAACTACTGGATGTACTGGGAGAAGGCAGTACGTTTGACCTATTTGCAAGAGAAATATACTGACCTCTTGAGCAAAATGGTAACAGCCAACAACTTGGATGCAAAATATGCATACGAAGGTCGCAACACTACAGTGGATGTACAATACGTACAACAACCATATTATGCAGTAGCTGACTCATTGGTGAAAGTAACCGAGGGCGATCTCAAGAAATTGTACAACCAAAAGAAAGAGCAATACAAGCAAACACCAAATCGTTCGCTTGAGTACGTTAGTTTCCCTATCGTGCCTTCAGCAGAGGATTTTGCAGATGTAGAGAAATTGATCAAGAGTTTGGAGAACGATTTCCGCACTCAAGAAGATGTAGCAGCTCTCGTGAACAGCAATTCTGATGTATTGTACGATGGTCGCGACTACTCAGTAGAGACTATTCCTGCTGAATATAAGGATTTCGCATTTGGCAAGGGCGTAAAGAAAGGTGCTTGCACAGAATTGAGCTTCGCAGATGACACCTATTCTATCGCGCGCGTAATGGAGTGCGGCTATAACAAAGCAGACTCTGTGAAGTTGGTTTTGGTAGCAAACGACGAGAACACAGAAGATGTTGAGCTCGGTTGGTTCAAGGCTAGCGACTTGCAAAAGAATATCGCAGAACCAGCATTCAACGGCAAGAAAGGTAGCACCTTTACCGTAGCAAGCGGCATGGGCGAGCAAACCTTCAAGATTGCAGATATTAGCAAGGCAACTCCAAAAGTAAAATTGGCTATTTTGAGCCGTAAAGTGACTGCAAGTAGCAAGACTTATGGTGCTTTGTACAACCAAGCAAAGCAATTTGTGGTAGCTAACAACAATGCAGATTCACTCCACCAAGCAGCTTTGGCTCAAGGACTTAGCACAGCTCCTGTATTTGGATTGAACGAGAATACTGACAAGGTGAACGACTTGAAGAATAGCCGCGCCATCGTTCGTTGGGCATTCGAGGCTAAGCAAGGTCAAGTGAGCGATGTATTTGAATGTGGTGATCAGTTTGTAGTAGCAGCTTTGACCGAGGTTAACGATGGCGACTATCGTCCATTGGAGGCAGTTCGTGCAGAGCTTGTAATCGCAGCGACCAACGACAAGAAGGCTGAGTATATCGCAAATCAACTCAAGGGTGTAAACACCTTGGAGGCTGCTGCTGAGTTGTTCGGCACAGAGGTGAAATCAGCAGAGGGCATCTCAATGTCGTCATACCGCCTTGGCGCAGCAGGCGTAGAGCCAGCAGTGATTGGTGCAGCATTGGCATTGGAGGCAAATGCGGTTTCTGCTCCTGTGAAAGGCAATAATGGTGTTTACGTAGTAAGCGTAGGCGAAAAGAAAGTGGCTGAAGGCGAGTTGAACGCAGCAACTGAGATTAGCAACCTCAATATGCGCACCTCTTATAGCATTCCATATCAAGCAGTTAGTTTGATCGAGGAGAATGCCGAAGTAGTTGATAATCGCGCACGTTTCCAATAAGAAAAACTTGCAATTTGGTTATATTGATGCACTGCCCATTTCGTTGGGCGGTGCATTTTTTTTGTGCAAAAATTTGTGCAACTCAAAAAAAAGCAGTACCTTTGTAGGCGGTTAATTGGGAAAATAAAATCTAATATTATATGAAACGTTTTTTACTCATTCCAGTTTTGCTGTTGAGCTTAGCAACCATGGCTCAACATGGTACAATTAACATCCAAACAAATTTAGATAGTACGGTGATTCTCCAGTATGGTATTGACACTTTGGAGAGTTATCAAGTGGGACCTGGTATTATATATACTCGTTTTGATATTACATCTGACAAAGGAGTACTACGCCATTGTTATATCTATGAAGTAGATCTAACCAACCCATACAACACTGTGGAAGAGAGTCATCACACCACAATGGGTTATACAGAACGCATGGCAGATGCACATGTGCGTCTTGACTCTGCCAATCACCGTTCGATTGGCTCGGTTAACTGCAACTTCTGGATTGTATCGTCACAAGATGAAGGTCAGTATAATGGTTTGACTGGTGTTCCTTGCACAGGCCAAGTGCGTAATGGCAAAATCGGTTCAAATATCACCAATTGGAATATTGGGAACGGCAATCCAGACCCTGTATTTGGTCGCTCACAAGACATTGGTTATTTAATGATTGATGACCAAAAGCGTGCACACATCGACCAATTCTCGTGGGACGCTCATTTGAAAATTGGCGATCAAGCAATGCCTATCAGTGAGGTCAATCGCAACCGCAGCAACCCTTCTGACAATGAAGTAGTCATGTTCAATTCGGACATGGGTACTAAAACCACACTCACGAAGCAACAAATAAACACTCGCCTCGGGACCGACCTACCATTGATTGAGATCGTAGTGAAATTGGAGCAAGATTGGGCAATCAACCAGCACATGTTTGGCGAAGTTGTCAGTATCAACACCAATGGAGGTACCAAGGTTGAAGAAGGTTACGCGGTTTTTCGTGGTCGCGGTACAGGCAAGACATTCTTGGAGACAGCCAAGATCGGTGATCGAGTACAATTTATCATCGGCATGTATGAGTCACATTCGCTTGAGCGTCCCAACATCATGCAACTCAGTGCAGGAAACTGCTATGTAATGCGTGAAGGCAAATTGACCAATCGCAATTGGAATGAAGATTACAACAACAAGAACTACCCTCGCACGGGCTTTGGCGTCAGCAAAGATCATAACACCTTATGGTTGATGGTTATGGAAAAGCCTGGTATGTACACCCATGAGATGGCATCAATCCTCCGCCACTTTGGCGCGTGGGAAGCTGCTGGTGCTGATGGTGGCGGTAGTGCACAGTTTAACTTAGGCGGTCAAATAATCAATCCTACGACGGAAGGTACACCTCGTGCAGTGGGAAATAGCATTTTCCTTTTCTCTACCGCTCCTGATGATAGCATTGTGACCGACATGCGTACTACAAGTACCTTTATCCGCTTGCCTAAATACGCAGCTATCAAACCTGACTTCTTAGGTTACAACCAATACGGCATGTTGGTTAGCAAACAATTGCAAGGCGTAGAGCTGAGTTGCAATCCCGAGACTGGCTATATTACAGAAGATGGACATTTTGTGTGCCTTGGAAGTGGCACCCTAACGGCCAAATTCGGCAATGCCTCTTTGCCATTGGAGATCGTGCTAGTAGATGCTGCCAGTCCTAAGTTGCGTTTGGACAGTGTATTACTATCTACTGGTTGGGATTATCCTATAGAAATTAACGGAGAATTGGACAACAAGCAATTTGCCATGTTAGCATCTGCCTTTACTTGGATAGTAGATGATCCTGCTATCTGCCAAGTGGAAGATGGTGTACTCAAAGGACTGCAAAATGGACGCACTACTGTACATGGCTCAATTGGTGATATTACATTGCATTTAATCGTGAAGGTAGAGGCACCTGAACATACCCCCTACCTTTGGGAGAATATGATTGCTATTGACAATCGCTGGACATTGAAAACTGCAAGTAGCAATTGGAATACGGCATTTAACGCCAACAGCGATGGAGTGGCAGAAATGTATGTCAACTATTCTGGTGGACGCAATCCACACATAACTCTTACAGCGGATTCTATACTCTACTCAACCCCATACGCATTGGAATTCCGGTTTACACCTCAAGGCGATTTGATTGAGAAAATTGCATTCGCATTCAAACGTGCTGGCGATAATACAATATATCTATATACTGCACTAGATATGATTACTAATGAAAAAAATAGCGTATATATAGATTTTGACACATTATTTGGAGTACAAAACGACCACGCTATTTACCCTATCATGCTTGATTACATCAAGTTTACCCCTAAAACAAAAGCAGAAAAACAAGAATATCGAATTCCTATTGAAGGCATTTATTTACACTACAAAGGTATTCCTGAGCAGACAACAAATGTGGAAAATATCACTCAACAAGAATCTATACACAAGATTCTTCGCAACGGACAATTAATCATTATCAAAAACAATAAAATTTACAACATTTTAGGTCATGAAATCACTGAAAAGTATTAATCCTTGGCTTTGGGTACCTACCTTGTATTTCTTGGAGGGTATTCCTTACTTCCTCGTTAACAACATCTCCATGGTTATGTTCAACCAGATGGGTGTACCTAACGGCGAGATGTCATTCTTCACCACATTGCTTTATTTCCCTTGGGCATTGAAGTTCTTGTGGGCTCCTTTTGTAGATTTGATCAAAACCAAACGTTGGTGGTTCCTCACCATGCAATTCCTCATGCTAGGATTGGCTGTACTGACCATCTTCTCAATTCCCCAACCAGACCCTGCAACCATTGCTGCTATGGGCACCGATGTTAAGCTCTTTACTGGTGTATTGATTGCGTTCATTATCATGGCATTCTCTTCTGCAACACACGACATTGCAGCTGATGGATTCTATATGTTAGCACTTACCTCTGGTGTGCAAGCAGAGATGATTGGTTGGCGTAGTGTATTCTACCGTCTTAGCAACGTATTCTGCAACTCTGCATTGCTCCTTGTACCTGATTTTGTTTACAAATGGAGCATTCAACAAGGCGAATCTAACATGCCACTCGCATGGAAAGTAACAATGGGTATTACCGCTGTTATCTTCCTCTTGATGGCAGTATGGCACGTGTTCGCTACTCCACGTCCTGATTCAGACAAACCCAATGCAGAAACCACAGCAAAAGACATCGTTACAGGTTTTGGTAAAGCATTTGCTACCTATGTTACCAAACCTGCTTTGTGGGTGGCTATTCTCTTTATGCTTCTCTATCGTTTGCCAGAAGGTTTCTTGATGAAAATGATTTATCCATTCTTGCTCGGTTCACGTGCAGGTGGAGGATTAGGATTAGACATGGGAACAGTAGGCATTGTATACGGTGCTATCGGTGTGATTTTCTTGCTCATTGGCGGTATCCTTGGTGGTTATTATATCTCTAAGGTAGGTTTGAAAAAAGCATTCTGGTGGATGGCTCTTGCAATGACGTTGCCATGCTTGAGTTTTGTTTATCTAAGTGTATTCTTACCTGAGAACATGATGAATATCGTTATTGCTATCGCTATTGAGCAATTCGGTTATGGTTTCGGTTTTACCGCATATATGATGTACATGATGTACTTCTCTGATGGCGAGTTCAAGACTTCCCACTATGCTATTTGCACCAGTTTCATGGCGCTCAGTATGATTCTTCCTGGTCTGGTAGCAGGTTATATCCAAGAGGCTATCGGCTACGAAAACTTCTTCTGGATGGTTATCTGCTGTAGTGTAGCCACCTTCTTAGTAACATTCCTTGCATGGAGAATTACAGATCCTAACTACGGCAAAAAATAATTCTTGACTTCAATGCAAATTAAACGTATCATACCTAACAGCCTGACCTGCGCAAACCTATTGTGCGGGTCGGGGGCTGTTTTCATGGCATCGCAAGAGCAATTCCTGTGGGCGTTCGCTCTTATTTTGGCAGGTGGTCTATTCGATTTCTTCGACGGGGCTTCTGCTCGCTGGCTCAAAGTGCCATCACCACTCGGCGTACAACTCGACTCATTGGCTGACGATATCACATTCGGTCTTGCACCTGCAATGGTACTTTTCAGTTATCTAAAGCCTATCATAGGTTGGTGGGCACTTATCGCATTGCTCATCGCTGCTTTCTCCGCTTTGCGCCTAGCCAAATTCAATATCGACGAACGCCAAACAACTTCGTTTATTGGTTTAGCTACTCCACCAAATGCCATCTTCTGGACATCTCTCATTTGTTGGCTCAATACCATGGTTCTTCCTACTTGGGCAGCATGGTTACTGCTCGTTGGCTGTTTAATCAGTTGCTACCTACTCGTTAGCGAAATTCCATTCTTCAGCTTTAAATCAACTGGACAAGGCAAAAAGCATATCATCATTTTCTTAATTGGTAATTGCTTTATTTTGGGCACTTGTGCCACTATGGCTATTACCAATCAGCAAATTGCGATCGCTGCGCTTGCTGGTGCCATTTGTATTTTGTGGTATATACTCGTCAATTTCATCACATTGATCGGTGCAAAACGATGAACCAAGCAAAACATCTACTCCCTTTCCTAGTGCCAACCATCGTGTTGGCGCTTGTTTTAGGAATTGCACTTCTTATTATCCCAAAAGCAGAGTTGCACCTTGCTCTTTGCCAACCACATACAACTGGTCTAGATACTATCGTACCCATTATAACCAATCTTGTTGATTGGCTTCCCTACCTATGCGTTATTCTTCTACTTTTCTACCGTGTAGGATGGGCAACTTTTCTCGCGAGCAATCTACTACTTTCCACCATCATAGTGCAACCAATTAAGCATATCGTATGTGCTCCACGCCCTTTGACATGGTTTGCAGAGAATATGCCAGATGTCACACTGCCACTAGTAGAAGGAGTAAGGATGAACCATTGGTTGTCTTTCCCTTCGGGGCACACGACCACCTTCTTTGTGTTGTTTTATAGCTTGAGTATCATCTTGTATGCAGAAAACGTCACAGGCAAAATGATTTTATCTTTCCTCTGTTTTCTTTGTGCTAGTTTTGGTGCTTATACCCGAATTTATCTCAGTCAGCACTTTGCATTGGATATTTTTGCAGGAATTTTGATTGCCGTTTTCTCCACCCTAAGTTTGTACTTTTTCTTGGTAAAAAAGACCAAAGACACCCAATTTTGGGGTTGGAACGTGCAAAAATTGAGAAAATAACACAAAAGAACGTATTTTTTCAAAAAATATTTGGTCAATTCAAAAAAAAGCAGTACCTTTGCATCCGCTTTCGTGAAGAAAGCAAGAGTTCCGTTAAATAATGAGACATTGAATGGGCGTTTAGCTCAGCTGGTTTAGAGCATCTGCCTTACAAGCAGAGGGTCGGCGGTTC
>CALCGX010000125.1 GCA_937901225.1 uncultured Bacteroidales bacterium
AACTACGAGGGGGAAGGCGAGACTATCGTAGCAGAGAATATTGACGGACACCCAGAGTTGGGTACTCGTGAGATGAAGTTCGCGAAGGAACTCTATATCGAGCGCGGTGACTTCCAAGAGGAGGGTGACAAGAAATTCTTCCGATTGAGTCCTGGTGGTCGTGAGGTACGTTTGAAAGCTGCCTATATCATCCAAGCAACAGGCTGCGAGAAGGATGCCGAGGGCAATATCACCACCGTATATGCAACCTACGATCCTGACTCTAAGTCAGGTACTGAAGGTGGTAACCGTAAGACTAAATCTACCATTAACTGGGTAGAGTGTGAGTCATGCGTGAATGCTGAGGTTCGTTTGTATGACCGATTGTTTGCTTGCGAGAACCCATCGGCAGAGGAAGGTGACTTCCGCGACTTGCTGAATCCAGATAGTTTGAAGGTCGTCAACTGCAAGATGGAAGGCGCATTGAAGGCCGAAATGCATGCACCAGAGGTAGTGGATGGTATTGCTAAGTGCCAGAACTACCAGTTCCTCAAGCATGGTTACTTCGTGGTTGATCCTGACACAACTAGCGAGAAACTTGTCTTCAACCGCACTGCTTCGCTCAAGGATAATTGGCAGAAGTAGTTTCGTGTTTAGAGAACGCGCCTACGGCGCTACTGTTTAGAGGTTATAGGCGATAGGCGATGAATATACGAACACAAAACGGCAAACAACAGATTCTCTGTGCGTGGAGGCGGAAATATGTCCGCCTCACGCCAGAGGAGCATGTTCGTCAGACAATTCTGCATGCGTTAGAAGAGAACTTTGGCTATCCGCACGGATTAATCGCCGTAGAAGTGCCAATAGAGGTCGCGGGACTGAAGAAACGATGTGATGCGATCGTATATAACCAACAGTTGCAACCACTTGTGCTGATTGAGTTTAAAGCTGAATTTGTGCCTCTTACGCAGCAGGTCTTTGACCAAGCAGCTATATACAATCGCCATTTGCATGTGCCTTATCTTATGCTGAGCAATGGTAAAGATACAATCATGGCAAAGATATTAGAAAAAGAATGCTCTTTTCTTGATCACATACCTAACTATAATGATGTCGTTAAATAGTTAGATTTTCATAGAAATCGGAGAAATAATTTGCACGAATAAAAAAAAAGCAGTACCTTTGCACTCGCGTTCGGTAATTTCGACGAGCAAGCGGGATGTGGCGCAGCCCGGTAGCGCAACGGTCTGGGGGACCGGAGGTCGCAAGTTCAAATCTTGTCATCCCGACAAAATAAATAGATAACTACTTTGATATGAAGTGGTTATCTTGTTTTTTAATTGTAGTTTGCTCGAAAATCATTGAAAGAATCATACATTAAACTTCAAATAAAAACAACTTTTCTTGCGTATGTGCATTTTTTGTTGTATCTTTGTCGCAAAATTGGAGTGATGGGTGCTTTGCCATTGACTAATCACTCATGGTTTGTAACTACCAATGACCTACAAATGGAACATACGATGTTTGACTGCTGTGGAACAAGAGATACAACAGCAATTGGAGCACGAATTGAATATCAGTTCGGCTGCGGCACGTATGTTGGTTGTACGTGGTATACAAACAGCAGATGAGGCACGCGCATTTGTACGCCCATCATTGGAGATGCTACACGATCCGTTCCTAATGAAGGATATGGACAAAGCCGTGGAGCGTCTGCACCAAGCCATTACTCAAGGCGAGAAGATTCTTATTTACGGAGATTACGATGTGGACGGTACCACCGCCGTAGCAGTGATGTATCGGTTCCTTCAGAACCTTGTCTCTAACCTGTCGCCTTTAACCTTTAACCTTGATTACTATATCCCTGATCGCTATACAGAGGGTTATGGAGTGTCACAACAAGGTATTGACTATGCTGCAGCGCAAGGATGTAATCTGATTATCACGCTTGACTGCGGTATCAAGGCGGTAGAGAAAGTGGCTTATGCCGCTAGTAAAGGCATTGACGTGATTGTTTGCGACCACCATACACCAGGCGAAGAGTTACCCAATGCTGTAGCCGTACTGAATATGAAGCGCAGCGATTGCCCTTACCCATACAAAGATCTTTCGGGCTGCGGTGTTGGTTTCAAATTAGCACAGGCATACACCTCTCGCTACGGTTTGCCATTCGATAATCTCATACCACTGTTGCAGCTCTTGGCAATGTCGATTGCTTCGGATATCGTGCCTATCACAGGTGAGAACCGTATCTTGGCTCACTTCGGTATTCTGCAACTTAATAAGGCACCTTTCACAGGATTGTCGGCTATCATGGCAGTAGCAAGTATAGAAGAGAAGAGACTGACAATCAGTGACCTAGTATATAAGATAGGGCCGCGTATTAATGCATGCGGACGTATGAAATCAGGGCGTGCAGCGGTAGAATTACTACTCACCGATGACCCTGATTTCGCGCGCCAACAGGCGGAAGAGGTGAACCATCACAACGAAGACCGCCGTGATTGCGATACAGAAACGACCAAAGAGGCATTAGCACAACTGCAGGGAGATCCTATGTTTGCCAACCGTCGTTCGACGGTGGTATATGCTCCACATTGGCACAAAGGTGTGGTGGGTATTGTGGCATCGCGCCTGACAGAAAACTACTACCGTCCGACAATCGTTCTTACCGCTAGTGAAGATGGTATTATCTCCGGCTCGGCACGCTCGGTGGGAGGTTTTGATATCTATGCGGCAATAGACTCATGCAGTGACCTACTCACCAACTTTGGTGGACATAAGTTTGCAGCTGGATTGAGCTTGCATATCAATGATTTGCCTGAATTCCAAGAACGTTTTGAGGCATATGTAGCAGCACATATCCGCGAAGATCAGTTGCAACCTACGTTGCAGATTGAGGCTGAGTTGCAGTTAGGCGATATTACTAAATCGTTCTACAATGTACTGCGCCATTTGGAACCTTTTGGGCCAGGTAATCCAAGACCATTGTTTGTATCACGTCATCTAATCAATCACCGCGATACGCGTGCTGTAGGTAAGGAACGTGAGCATTTGCGATTGGATGTCACTGACCGTGTGAACGCTATCACAGGTATTGCTTTTGGTCGTGCGGATATGGCAGAGTATATCCAAAATGGCAATGCTGTGGATATTTGCTACGAATTAAACGAAAATACATTTAACCATTATACCACCATCCAAATGATGGTACAAGACATTCAACCATGTTCAGCGAATTAGATAGAAAAGGTCCTCGCTTGCGTCGAGGCAGTATTGAAGTAGTTTGCGGAAGTATGTTCTCGGGAAAGACAGAGGAACTAATCCGCCGTATGAAACGTGCACAGTTTGCGAAACTTAACGTAGAGATTTTCAAACCTGCTATAGATGTTCGCTATAGCGAAGCCGAAGTGGTCAGCCACGATCGCAATGCTATCCCTTCTACGCCAGTAGATAGCAGCCAGAATATCCTATTACTAGCCAGCGATGTGGATGTAGTGGGTATTGATGAGGCACAGTTCTTTGATATGGGCATCGTGGAAGTCGCCAATGAGTTGGCTCGCCGTGGTGTGCGTGTGATCTGTGCAGGATTGGACATGGACTTCAAAGGTGTACCATTTGGTCCAATGCCAGCGTTGATGGCTATTGCAGATGATGTGTATAAGACTCACGCTATATGTGTACATTGTGGTGATCTAGCATATGTGAGCCACCGTACTGTGAGCAGTGATAAGCGTGTGTTGTTGGGCGAAACAGAGAGTTATGAGCCCCTCTGTCGTGTTTGCTACGAAAAAGCCCTTGCTTCAGAAAATGCAGAAGCGAATAAATAAACTAATCGTTACTGATTATTGTATATAAGTGTATCCACACTTAATAAACGCCATTGAAATCATCAATGGCGTTTGTTTTTTAGAATGCGTTGTATAGTTTTCTCTACATTCGCTGCGGCGAAGTCTGGGCGCATGGCTATTTCCAACGGAACTTTCTCCTCCAAGATGGGATAGATGCCTGCAAAGCCCATCTGCTCGACACTCTCGCACATTTCCACGCATCCACCGATAGCCACAACAGGTATGCCTTGCTGCTTGGCGCGAGCTAGTACGCCCGCAGCAGTCTTGCCTTTGGCTGTTTGGAAATCAATCTTCCCCTCGCCTGTAATAATCAAGTCAGCATCTTGGATTATTGCGTTGAAATCGATAGAATCTAGTACCATTTCTATGCCTCGTTGGAGTTTTGCATCAAGGAATGCTCTGCATGCACCACCCATACCACCTGCGGCGCCAGCACCTGCCACGGGTATGATACTCATCTTGTATTTCCTTTCAATGACTTTAGCGAAGGATGCCATACCCGCATCTAGTTTTTTCACCATCTCTGCATCGGCTCCTTTTTGCGGAGCGAACACGGGTGCTGCGCCTTCTGGACCGCAGAAGGGTGTGTCCACATCACATGCCACAATAAACTGTGCTTCTTTCACGGATTTTAGCACAAAACTATCGTCTAAATCGGCAATATCTTGCAATCTTCCGCCACGGCAGTCGGTAATCTCTTTTCCGTTGAAATCGTAGAATTTAAAGCCTAATGCTTGCAACATACCCGTGCCAGCATCATTGGTGGCACTACCGCCAATACCCACTAAAAACTGGCTGCAGCCTCTTTGAATGGCATCCATAATCATCTCACCTGTGCCATAAGTGGAGGTCATCCAAGGATTGCGTTCTGAGGGTTGGAGTAGGGGTAAACCACTGGCGGCAGCCATCTCAATGATGGCTTTTTTACCTGCTATGCCGTAGCGTGCTTGAATTGGGCGACCTAACGGGTCGCTGACCGTGCAACGTACAATCTCGCCGCCCAATGCCTCTACTACGGCTTCTACGGTGCCTTCGCCACCATCTGCCACATTTACAGCCACTACCTCGCAATCGGGATATACGGCTTTAATGCCGCGTGTCGCCGCTTGTGCTACTTCTACGGAAGTAAGTGATCCCTTGAAAGAATCGGATGCTATAACTATTTTCATTGTTTAGTATTTAGAGTTGAGCGGTGAGAAAATACATGCCGATACTACCCAACGTCAATATCAATCCGACCAATGTCTCGTAGGGGATCAGTCGCAAGCGTTCATTGACAGAGAATCCCATCGAGCCACCTGTGGCATGGAAGAACGAACCGTGTGGCAAGTGGTCGAGTGTGGTTGCACCCGCATTGGTCATGGCTGCACCCCATACGGCGGTTACCCCTGCTGCCAAAATAGCTTCGCCAAATGAAGCCGAAGCAATAGTAGCGCCAGCGGTGGTGGAAGCGGTAGCTGCGGACATCAGCGCACCTGCGATAGGAGCCATGAACGTACCGCCATTGCTCCAACCTGCCAACATGCCGACCAGTACATCTTTGATAGCAGATGCCTTGATGATACCTGCCAATGTACCTGTGCCGACGAGCAGAATTGCGATCCCCGACATCTTCTCTAAGCCATAGGTCAAACATGTTGCTGTATCGCGCCATTTGCCAGTAGCGATGATACCCACTACGCCGCCCACAGGCAAGGCAATCATTGGGTCAATCACAATCCCTGCAATGGGGCGTAGTGCCAATAGAATAATAGTGACAATAGGACCTAAAAGACTGCGCCATAGAGCAGGCAATGCCTTCTCATTGTCGCGCTCTGTGGCTTCATCGCCAACCATCAAATCGCCTTTTGGAATCAACGGAACAATAACAAACACCGTGACAATCAATCCGATTAGTGCAGGCACAATACCTGCTGCCATCACGGATGAGAGGGGTGCGTCGAAGTTCTCCGCTGCAATAATCGTATTGGGGTTAGGCGATAGGATATTACCGCATTTGCCGCCACCAATCATGGCCAGTAGTAGCTTGAATTTCGACAAACGCAATCTGCTACCCATGATAATAGCGATAGGGGCAATCGTAATGACTGCTACATCAATAAACACACCCATACCCGTCAGTATCATTGCCGAGATGGCTAATGCCAGGTAGATATATTTCTCGCCCAATGCCTTGATGATACTTTTGGCGATAGTGGTAGCAGCGCCTGTCCTGACGAGCATACCGGTGAGTACGCCTGCAGCAAGGATACGCACAATGGCGGGGGCGATATCTTTAACTCCGCCAATCATATGGGTAACGGTAGTTTCCAATCCCCAACCAGCCAACAATCCGCCTACGATGGCACCCAACATCAAACTGAAGACGGGTGACACCTTGCGAATGATCAATACGATGGAAAGTAGCAGTCCGATGACCGCTGCCAATGCACTATTCATCGAAGCAGATATTTTTTGCCGTTGTTAATGCCAATTCCTATATAACTTTCGGGGTCAATAGGTTGCCCCAAAACATTATACCATTGTCCAGTTAATGGCATGGTGATATTTTCTACTGAAGTAGGTTGTGTTGTAGTGATGAACTCACATGTAATCAGTCCATCAATCTCTTGGATATTCTCCAATTTATTATGTGGGAAGGATTCATATGTTGTTATTTTTCCAGAACCAGGGAATGGAACTTCTGGTTTAGGTTTAGTAGTCGTATAGGGAGAAGACGTCTTCTTCGCTGAAACCAATAAGTAACGGGCAATATAGTCATTGGGACAATTGCCGAACCAGTCTTGTTCATCAAATATGACACGCCAAATCAATAATCCATGACCAGGTAAGTATGCATCCCAGCCCTCTTGCTGACGATTTTCAAGGTAATAAACTGTATCTGTGCGGTATGGACCAGCATTCACATGTTGTTCATTGTGACTAATCATGTAGGTTGTCTTACCATCTGCTGGGATTTCAAGCGTTTGTGATTCAGCTAGCACTTCAGGTTCCAACCAACCCAAATAATACTTGTCATACACTGAATAATTAGGCGGGGTATTGCCGTCGTTGAGGTAATTTCCATATCCCATCAACGACCATGCTCCTGGTGTATATCGTTGATTAACAGTAGGATTGTTGCTGGTGAGATAGTAGTCTGGTAGACCCAATACATGGCTAAACTCATGGCAAATTGTACCGATACCTGCGCGTGCATTGTTGCTCTTTTTTATCTCGTTGGAACACGCGTAGTTGTTTAGTAATTTGCCATCAATCTCAGGTAGCTTGTAGTTTGTAGCAGACGTTGCGAAATATTCTCGTTGATTTGTATAACCAAAATATAAGGCAGAAATCAAATCCCAGTTGTGAGGCCAAACAGCATCCGCACCACCACCTTCTGACTCTGCGTAGCCAGCGTAGATAATGTATACAAAATCCACCATGCCATCATTGTCATTATCATATTCAGCAAAATCAACACCTAATTCATCTGCTCCTTTGCATGCATCAATCACAAAATCAACTACATATTGATCATTTCCGTCTAGTTTGTTTGCTCCGTAGTATGCCATTGATTGTGGCAGAACTACTGGTCCAACCACATCAAAGTGTGGCACGTATAGTCCGTTAGATTGATCTTTGAAATATGCTTGGCATGAACCATTTGCTCCATTGTAGGTGTAGTTTTCTCCGTTTGCAAGTGAGTCAAACGCCTGAATGGTATTCGTTTCTGCAAACGTAACATCTGAAAAATTTACCAAAATCAATAATCCACGGGGTGCAAGATTGATTTTTGGGGTTTGACGTGGAGCCACTTTTTGTATATTCTTTGCCGCGTCATGCGACACTATTGTAAAGGGCGCGCGTGCGCGATAGGGTTCCACTAAATCCAATCCTGGTAGAGGAGCTACGGCAAATGCATTTATTCCTACTATCCAAAGCAATGCCGCTATAGCGGCGC
Source organism: uncultured Bacteroidales bacterium (assembly GCA_937901225.1). GTDB lineage: Bacteria > Bacteroidota > Bacteroidia > Bacteroidales > Paludibacteraceae > Colicola. Next base: position 7,774 of record CALCGX010000125.1, read on the forward strand.
GATAAATACTCTGTTTCATATAAAATTACGTTATTTTTCTCTGCAAAGGTACGATTTTTTTGCAACACTACAAAAAAAATGTACTTTTTTATTAAAAAATTTGGTCATATCAAAAAAAAGCAGTACCTTTGCACCCGCTTTTGAGAGGCATGGTCCGTTAGCTCAACTGAATAGAGTACCACACTACGGATGTGGGGGTTGCAGGTTTGAATCCTGCACGGATCACAAAAAAAGTAAAAAAACGCTAAAGATTTCTTTAGCGTTTTTTGTTTTATGTATTCATTGCATCACCAAGTTTGTGCTTAATGTAGTGTTCGTCGGTGAAGTGGGAACGGAGGTGAGACGTCATCTCCGCATGGGCGAAGAATTTCTGGTATTCACGTTTGATGTCTTCACCGAGGTTGGGATCGTGGGGCGTATAATGACAAATTGTTTCAGGCGTGTCCTTAGGCTTAAATGCCTTAAAGCGGAATAGGTCCTGCATGGTCAGCTTAAACTCTGTTTCACCATTCTCGCGACGACCGCGGTACTTATTTACGCCTACTGCTTTTTTCAATGAGGACATAGGATTGAGGACAGGATTGATGACGATTTTGCGCCCTGCGAAATCGGCGCAGAGGACGTAGAAGCCGCCAAGCGAACTGCCTATCAAATACTTGACATCTGTATTCGATTTGATAAAGTCATTTATTTTCTTCACCGATTCTTCCACATGGTGATTCACTTCCAACGGGCACCACTCCAATTCTGGGTAGTATTTCCTGAAGTTCGTAATTGTATCAGAGTGTATTGAACCCGCAAAACCGTGGATGTAAACTGCTTTCATCTATTTTTGATTATGGATTAGTTAGTGATTAGTTAGTGATTCTGCTACCTTCCCGCTACCATTCAACTATTGAAAGTAAAAATAAAAGAGCGTGTCATATCGGCACACTCTTTTATTATATTATAAGGTGTAACCTTACATTACGATATTGACAATCTTGCCAGGAACGACGATGACTTTCTTTGGAGCGGCGCCGTTCAATTGTTTAGCGGTCAGTTCGTGAGCCATGACAATCTTCTCAACCTCCTCGCGAGGAGTGTCCTTTGCCACTTCTATCGTAAAGCGCACCTTACCATTGAACTGAACAGGATACTTTTGAGTTGATTCTACTAGGTATGCCTCGTTGCACTCGGGCCATTCTGCGTGGCAAACAGAAGTTGTTTCGCCACAGAGATGCCATGCCTCTTCTGCAATGTGAGGGGCGTATGGAGCGAGCAAGATAGCAAAGGTCTTGAGAATCTCAACCTTGTTGCACTTGAGGGCTTGCAACTCGTTTTGCGCGATCATAAAGGCAGGGATAGAAGTGTTGAATGAGAAGTTCTCAATATCCCAAGTAATCTTCTTGATCAGTTTGTGCAAAGAACGCAGTTCCTCTGCTGTTGGCTCGTCGGTAGAGAGGGTCTCGAACATATTCCACCACTTGCGCAAGAAGCGGTGTACACCGTCGATACCGTTGGTGTCCCAAGGTTTGGACATCTCGAGTGGGCCGAGGAACATCTCATAAAGACGGAGTGTATCGGCACCGTACTTAGCCACCACATCGTCTGGGTTCACGACATTGAACATAGACTTGGACATCTTCTCAACCGCCCAACCGCAAATGTATTGCTTTGGATACATTGGCGAGCCGATATAAGGATTATCCTCAATAGAGGTGCCGTCTGCGAAGACAAACTCCGCATTCTTGAACTCAGGCATCCAGTTGCGGAAAGCATCAATGTCAAGCACATCGTTCTTGACGATATTCACATTCACGTGGATAGGTTGCACTTTGCCTTTGTACTCTGGGTTGTCAATGAGGTTGTAGCTGATGAAAAGGTTGCCCGTTGCGCCTTCGCCGATATAGCGATATACGAAGTTAGAGCGACCTTGGATCATACCTTGGTTGATGAGCTTGCGGAATGGCTCGTCCTCACAGATATAGCCGAGGTCGAAGAGGAACTTGTTCCAGAAACGGCTATAGATGAGGTGACCCGTAGCGTGCTCAGTACCACCGATATAGAGGTTGACTTGACGCCAGTAGTCGTTGGCTGGTTTGCCCACGAGAGCAGCGTCGTTGTGGTTGTCCATATAGCGGAGGTAGTATGCCGATGAACCTGCGAAACCAGGCATGGTGCAGAGTTCGAGAGGGAAGACAGTCTCGTTGTCAATCAGAGACTTGCTGACTACCTTGTTGTTTGCTGTGTCCCACGCCCAGAGATCGGCATTGCCAAGAGGTGGCTCGCCTGTGGTGGTAGGTTTGAAGTCAGATACCTCAGGCAAGAGGAGTGGCAAGCACTCTTCTGGGAGCATGTATGGCATACCGTCCTTGTAATAAACAGGGAATGGTTCGCCCCAGTAGCGTTGACGGCTGAAGATGGCATCGCGCAAGCGGAAGTTCACCTTCACACGTCCCAAGTTGTGTTCTTTTACATATTGTTTTGTAGCGGCAATAGCCTCCTTGATGGTCAGTCCGTTAAGCGACAAGTCGCAATAAGGAGTTACGCCTGCTTTGGGCGAGTTGCACACAATGCCTTCCTTGGCATCGAAGCTTTCTTCGCTTACGTCGCAACCCTCTACAAGCGGACGAATCTCCAATCCGAAGTGCTTAGCAAAAGCATAGTCACGGCTATCGTGTGCGGGTACCGCCATGATGGCACCTGTACCATATCCGGCCAATACATAGTCGCTAATCCAGATGGGCACTGCTTCACCGGTGAATGGGTTGATGGCATACGAACCGCTGAATACACCCGTTACCTTGCGGTCGCTGATACGTTCGCGT
>CALCGX010000126.1 GCA_937901225.1 uncultured Bacteroidales bacterium
ATATACGATAGCTGGTTTTTCGCCTTCGAGCCATGCGAAGCTGCTACTGAGTGCATCAATAACTGCCTTCGCGCCCAAATACGAGCCACCAATACCGATGCATACGATTACTTCACATTCACGGCGAAGCAAATCTGCTGTTGCTTGGATGTCTGCCAATTGTGGACGGATATCTGCTGGGAGGTTCATCCAACCGAGGAAGTCATTGCCTGCACCAGTACCGTTTACCAACATCTCTTGGCATGCTTTCACTTGCTGCTCGTAGGCAGCCACTGCCTCTGCGCTAACGGCTTTGGCATAAGAAAATTGAATATCTTTTGTCATAATTATGAATTATGAATTTTGAATTATAAAATAATAATTATTGAAATTTTTTAGTTAGTTCTTTGATAACTGCTTTAGCAGATCTTCTGTTGTATAGGATTTGATATACTGCCTCTACGATGGGCAAATCCACTTGCACATCTTGATTGGCGAGCCAAATGGCTTTGGTGCCGTAGTAGCCCTCTGCCACCATCTCCATCTCCGTTTGTGCTGCTTTCACGCTGTAGCCCATGCCAATCATTTGTCCGAATTGGCGGTTGCGTGAGAAGTTGGAGTAGGCAGTCACTAGTACATCGCCCAAATAACCACTGTCGGTAATATCGCGTGGGATATCCGATTTGGCTTTGGCGAAACGCATCATCTCATGCATGGCGTTGGTCAGGAGTACCGCTTGGAAATTATCTCCGTAGTGCAGACTCTTGCATATACCAGCTGCGATGGCATAGATATTCTTCATGATGCTGGCATACTCCAATCCATCCACATCCTGACTGGGAGTGGTGCGCACGTAAGGTGTATCAAAGAGCTTTTGCCACAAATCGGCTTTTGCTGCATCTTTGCAGCCCACGGTGAGGTAACTCAGGCGTTCCAATGCAATTTCTTCTGCATGACATGGACCTGTAATTACACCTAAATTCTCTTCTGGAATATGGTAGCGCTCATGCAAATAATCCGTCACCAGCATATTCTCATCAGGAATCATTCCTTTCACAGCGGATATGACGCATTTTTTTGACATGTTGATTTTTATGTCATCTAAACTCTGTTTGATATAAGGAGAAGGAATCGCCAAGATAATCAAATCGGATTGATCGACTACTTCGTTGATGTCCGCAGAGAAATGAATACGCGATACATCAAAATATGCCCATTCTAGGTGGTTCGGGTTGCGACGAATCTCCACAAACTCGTCGATAGTCTCTTGCTTACGGATATACCAATTGATTTCTGGTACATTGTGCATCACTATCTTCGCTAATGCGGTCGCCCAACTGCCTGAACCGATTATTGCTACGTTCATATATTCTTGCCTTTAAACTTTAAGAAGTTAGACCACTTCGTTGTTAGAAGTTGGATCGCTTCGCTGTTAGAAATTGGATTTTTAGAATCTATCAGCCGCAAAGCGGCGGTCTAACAATGCAATGGTCTAATATCTAACAGCGCTAAGCGCGGTCTATATTTATTTCTCTGGCTTCATAGTTGGGAACAATAGCACATCTTGGATAGATGGTTGTCCCGTCATGAAGATAGCCAAGCGGTCGATACCGATACCAATACCCGATGTAGGAGGCATACCGTACTCGAGCGCACGCATGAAGTCGTGGTCAATAATCATTGCCTCGTCGTCACCCTTGTCTGCGAGCTTCATCTGCTCTACGAAACGCTCGTATTGGTCGATTGGGTCGTTGAGCTCGCTATAGGCATTAGCCAACTCCTTGCCATTGACCATCAGCTCAAAGCGCTCGGTGAGTCCTGGTTTTGAGCGGTGCATCTTGGTCAGTGGCGACATCTCAACTGGGTAGTCAGTAATGAAAGTAGGCTGGATAAAGGTGCCCTCGCATGTCTCGCCAAAGATCTCGTCGATGAGCTTACCTTTGCCCATCTTCTCGGTATCCTCTACGCCGTATTTCTTAGCCACCACACGAATCTCATCTTCGGTCATGGTGCTGAGGTCATAGCCGGTCTTCTCTTGGATAGCCTCCAGGATAGGCAGACGGCGGTATGGTGCCTTGAAGTTCACAATGTTATCGCCAATCTTCACCTCGGTGGTGCCGTTTACGGCAATGGCGATCTTCTCCAGCAGTTGCTCGGTGAAGGACATCATCCAGTTGTAGTCCTTATATTGTACATAGAGCTCCATGCAAGTAAACTCTGGATTGTGGGTGCGGTCCATACCCTCATTGCGGAAGTTACGACCAATCTCGTATACGCCCTCGAAACCACCTACGATGAGGCGCTTGAGGTAGAGCTCGGTAGCAATACGCATGTACATATCCACATCCAATGCGTTGTGGTGGGTG
>CALCGX010000127.1 GCA_937901225.1 uncultured Bacteroidales bacterium
GAGTTATCACCCAGATTTGCAGCCATGTACCAGTCGCTCCAGCCATGGTAGCCGCAGATCGCAACCAGGTTTCTGCCGGTGGTAGCACGGGCAATACGAACGGCAACTGCGCAGCACTCACCGCCGGTACGGGCAAAACGGACATTCTCTGCCCAGGGATGGGGCTTGCCCCAGGCATCCACGCTAGGAAATCGGGAAAAGCATTGGGGACGATGACTTGCGCTTGTTTGCCAAGTGACTTAAGATAGTGGTAGATGCCCAAACTGCTACCCATCGCATCGCCATCGGGTGATTGGTGGGTGAAGATAGCAATGGTGGTGGCATTTTGGATATAAGCAAGGATTGTGTTCATAGCCATTTGTACATATTTCGAGTGCAAAGGTACGATAAAATTTGCGCATGTGCAAATTTCCAACAAGAAGGGTATGATGGATAGATAAAATCTATCTTTTGTAAAAAAAAGTGTTCGTTTTCTTGCATATGTGCAAATTTTGTAGTACCTTTGCGCGCCATTTATGTGGCAACGTGTGGCAAAACGACGGCAAAAAATAATTAACAAAACATACAACAATGAAAAAAACAATTTTATCAATCGTGTTAGCAAGTGCAAGCTTATTGGGTATTGCACAAGAGGACAAAGTCCTGATGACCATCAATGGCGAGGACATTATGGCATCTGAATTCTTGTATATCTACGAGAAGAACAACCAAGAGACAAGTTTGGAGAAAAAGACCATGGACGAGTACTTGGATTTGTTTGTTAACTTCAAGTTGAAAGTGACTGAAGCCATGGCTCAAGGTGTGGATACCACTGAGGCATTTAAGAAGGAGTTGGCGGGTTATCGCGCCCAAGCGACACCAAAATATTTGCAAGATAATGATGCTATTGATAGTTTGGTAGTGTTGAGCTATAATCGCATGGCAAAGATTCGTAAGGCATCGCATATCGCCGTACAATGCCCAATGGATGCAGATTCTGCGACTGTGGCAGCAACTGAGGCGAAGATCAATGAGCTGCGTGAGCGTGTGACCGTAGGTTTGCCAAAAGAGGTGAAGAAAGGTCGCAAGAAAGTGACTGTATGTGAGCCAGAGGAGTTTGCAGAAGTGGCAGTATTGTACTCGGAGGAGCCATCTGCAAAGCAAACCAAAGGTGCGTTGGGTTGGATTCAACCATTCCGCTATGTTTATTCGTTTGAAGATGCGGTATATACCACTCCAGTAGGTGAGGTGACTCCAGTATTCCGCAGCCCATATGGTTTCCACATTGCGAAAGTGGAAGGTGAGCGCGATTTTGAGGAGGTAAGAGCTTCGCATATCATGAAGATGACCCCAATGGGTGATATTCAACGTATGGCAGATGCGCAAATGGCCATGGATAGCATTTATCAATTGGCTATTCAAGACAGTACGGACTTTGCCGCCTTGGCACAGGCCAACTCGGAAGATCGTGGTTCGGCGATGCGCGGTGGCGACTTGGGTTGGTTTGGTCGTGGCGCGATGGTACAGCCATTTGAGGATATTACTTTCGACTTGGAGATTGGTGCAATCAGCAAGCCATTCCAAACACGTTTTGGTATTCATATCTCGAAATTGCATGAGAAACGCGGCATTCAACCATTGGATAGCATGCGTGCTCAAATCTTGCGTCAAGTGCAACGCGACCAACGTATGCAGATTGCAGAACAAAGTTTTATCAACAAGACTCGCGCAGCGTACAATTTGCCAGCCGAGATGAGTGATGCGGATGTGAAAGCCTATGCTGACGCCCACTTGGAAGAGAAACATGCGGATTTGCGCAACTTGGTGAAAGAGTATCACGATGGTATCTTGCTGTTTGATGTTTCGTTGCGCGAGGTATGGGACAAGGCCAACCAAGATACAGAGGGCTTGGCAGCCTATTTCAAGGCAAACAAGAAGAACTACACCTGGGAGGCACCACGCTATAAGGGAAGCATCATCTATGCGAAGAACGAAGTGGCTGCTAAGGCTGCTAAGCAAATCGTTAAGAGTGCTCATCCAGACTCCGTGTTGAGCTACTTGAATCAACGTGTGAACGTGGATAGCGTGATGTACGTGCGCGTGGAGCGTGGTATTTGGGAAGCAGGCAAAAATTCGGCAGTGGATAAATATGGCTTCAAAAGCAAAGCTGCCGAATATACTCCAAGCGAGGAATTCCCAATCGTAGTGCCTGTGGGTAAGGTGATCAAGAGTCCTCAAGAGTACACCGATGAGCGTGCGAAGGTGACAACCGACTACCAAGATTATTTGGAGAAGGCATGGATAAAGACTTTGCGTGAGAAATATCCTGTGGTAATCAACGAGGAAGTTTGGGCAGAGATTAAGCAATAATTTGAAAAAGCTATACCTCATATTGGCATTGGTGGTGCTGGCAATAATCAATGTGTCAGTAGGATATGTCGTTTGTCGTTGGGATATGACCGACGACAAGCGGTATAGCATCTCGGAGGCAACCAAAATGCTGTTGCAGGAGTTGGATGAGCCAATAGGGGTGACATTGTTGCTGGATGGTGAACTGAATTCGGGTTTTGTGCGATTGAAGAAAGCCACGGAAGAGATGGTGGACGAATTGGGCATTTATGCAGGCGAAGGTCTGCAAATCTTGCCCGCCACGGAAGAACTGACGAAGCAGTTTACACCTACGGTAATCCATGAGCGGACTCATAAGGGACAAACTGCGCAAACCACGGTGTATCCGTACGCAGTAGTGAGTTACAAGGGCAAAAGTGCAGCCGTACAACTCCTGAAGAATCAGCGTGGATTGCGCGGCGAGGAAAACCTGAATCATAGCATTGAGAATCTCGAGTATGCGTTTGTGGATGCTATTCGCAGTCTGACCCAGACGAGGGTGGAGAAGATCGCCTTCCTAGAAGGTCATGGCGAGTTGGATGAGCGATATGTATATGATTTGACGCAGGCTCTGGCTCAATACTACCAAGTGGATCGAGGTGTATTAGGGTTGCAGACAGGTGTGCTGGATGCGTATAAGGTGGTGATTATTGCTGATCCACAAACAGCCTTTAGCGAAACAGACAAATACATTCTGGATCAATATCTGATGCAAGGTGGTAGCATCTTGTGGGTGGTGAATGGTGTGCAGTTTTCGGACGATTACCTCAGTACGCAGGGTATGACCCCTATTGTGGCATTGGATTTGAATATCAACGACATGCTTTTCCGCTACGGAGTTCGGGTGAATCATGGTTTGGTGCAAGACTTGCAATGTATGCCTGTGCCAGTGGATGTGTCGCAAGACGCGTCGCAGCCCAATTGGCAGCCCATGCCGTGGACGTATGCCCCAATGCTGCTTACCTCGCAGGCATCGCCTATCACACGCAATGTGGCTCAAGTGAGTGCGACGATGGCGAGTGCAGTGGATATGGTAGGTGGCGAAGATGGGCTGAAGAAAGAGGTACTATTGGCCACATCGTCGGCAAGTAAACTGACTGGTGTGCCAGCGAAAGTGGACTTGAGTCTGGGCGTGGATGATGAGCAGAGTTTTGCGTATGCCTTTATCCCTGTGGCTGTGAGTGTGGAGGGTAGTTTCCCTTCGCTATACGCCCATCAAATGCCACCTGAGGAGCTGGAATTGCACGCTCCGCTGCTGAAACAAAGTAAAGTGACCAAGCAAATCGTGGTGGCAGCAGGCAGCACGATACGCAATGAATGGCAGCAGGGCAATCCTTTGCCATTGGGCTATGATCGCTATACGCAAATGCAGATGGGCAACCGTGATTTTATGGTCAATGCAGTGCTCTATCTTGCGGATGACCAAGGTTGGATGCAGTTGCGCCAAAAGACGTTTACCCTTCGTCTGATCAACGACCAGCGAGCACGCCAAGCGCGTGTGCAAGCTCAGGTGGTGAGCATCGCGATTCCGCTGGCGATGTTGGCATTGGTGGGAGGTGTCGTGATATTGGTAAGAAGAAAGAAATACGAAATCAAACGATGAGACTTATGCAACAATTACGTGTCATATACTTATTCATCGCTGCAATGATGAGTATTGGGCTATCGGCTCAAGCAATATTGCCCTACCCTTTGGATACAGTGGATGGGCAAGTGTATTATCGCTATACGGTGGAACGCAGTATAGGATTGTATCGTATTAGCAAGAATTTTGGTGTGAGTCAAGAGGAAATCCTGCAAGCCAATCCTCATCTGCAGACCACAGGTTTGCGCTATGATGAGGTGATCTTGATTCCTGCGAAGGGATTGGAGACGCAACTGGCAGACTCTGCGCCTGCAGCAACAGTAGCGGAGGTACCTATGGAGGCACCTGCAGAAGTGAAACCAATCGTTGTCAAAGAGAAAAAAGAACCGATATTGCCCAAGCATAAACGTCAGAAGTGGCAGCAAGTGGATACGGTAGTGGTGGATACTACAGCCGTTGAAATGGATACTACCATCGTGCAGAAGGATAGTAGTGTGATACGATTGGCATTGATGTTGCCTTTGCAAGCGGATGCGCTGAAGCGGGACAAGAACATGGACCGCTTCTATGACTATTATGCAGGTGCGCTGATTGCTATCAATGAGGTGCAAGCCCCTGGACAAGCAATTGAGGTGCATACGTATGATGTGGGAAAGAATGTGCAAAAAACGACGCAATTGCTGTGTGATAGTACGTGGCAAAAGGTGGATGCCATCGTAGGTCCAGCATACACGCAACAAGTGGCTGTAGCAGCGGAATATGCCCAAAGAGATAGCACATGGATGTTGGTGCCATTCCTATCGAATGTGGCTAGCATAGCGCATAATCCATACTTGCTGCAATTTAATCCTTCGGAACACACAGAAGCCGATACGTTGGCACGCTATTTGGCGCAGTATGGCGATAGCGTGAACTGCGTGTTGATTGAAACGAAAGCGGGTGATGTGATACCATCAGGTATTATGGCATTGCACCAAGCGTTGAAAGCGCAAGGGGTGCCTACCTCAAGCATTTCGTTGACGGCTATATTAGCAGACTCGCTGGATGGTGCATTCAAGACGGATATGGAGAATATCGTGGTCTTCAATACCGAGAAATACAGCAACCTGAAGGCCGTGATGCCACACTTGCTGCAAGGACATGCCACTTATCCGATTACGTTGTTCTCGCACTATTCGTGGCAAAATGAGAAGATTATTCTGCCACAATTATATACTACGATTTTTAGTGATTCGCTTATGGTGAGCGAGCCATATGAAGCGGTATGGCAACAGTATTTTAATCATACCGTATCTTCTACTCTGCCACGCTATGACCTGCTGGGCTATGATCAAATGCGGCATTTGCTGCAGCTATTGCAGACTTCTGCTGATAGCATTGCTACGCCAGTATGGAACGGCTTGCAGGCCGATATACAATATCATCGCGTATCCCCAGATGGTGGATATGAAAATCGACAGATTCATATTATTCGCAAATGAGGTATAGTCGCTGCATAATAGTTGTTATCGCATTGATGGTGAGTAGTGTCATGCTGGCACAACCTCGCTTGCGTCGTCCAGAGATATACGTAGGTGGACACGCGGGAGTGATGGCCTCGTCTATGATCTTCAAACCAACGATCAAGGGGATGGATATTATGCAATCACCCTTGAGTGTAAATGGCGGATTGATGTTCCGCTATGCAGCCCATAAGGTATGCGCCATACAAGTGGAGGCTAATTACATGCAACGTGGTTGGCGAGAGCAAGGAGAGGGATATGATTATCGCCGCCAATTGGAATACATAGAGGTGCCACTATTGATGCACTTATATTTGGGAGGACAACATTTTAGGGGATTTTTGAACCTTGGTCCGCAAATAGGTTATTGCTTCAGCGATACCGAGTACGGAACAAAGAATCCTAATCAAACGCATCAGTATGTAGCCATCCAAAATCCTTTTGATTGGGGATTGGCAGGTGGATTGGGCGTATATTACCGAACGAATAAGATAGGATTGTTTCAATTAGAGGCGCGATTTAATTATAGTTTCGGCAGTGTGTTCTCCAATCGCAAAACGGACCATTTTGAGTTTGCTAACCCAATCGGGCTGAGTATCAATCTGGCGTATTTGTGGGAGATTAAAATAAAGTAAATGACATTAGAAAAATTGATACATGACATATGGGAAAAATTATTTCATTAGCTAATCAAAAAGGTGGTGTAGGTAAGACTACAACGTCTATCAACTTAGCCGCAGCATTGGCAAAGCTGGGTAAACGTGTATTATTGGTGGATGCTGATCCGCAAGCCAACACATCATCGGGTTTAGGAGTAGATATCCAGGAGCTGGATAGTACCGTATATGAATGCTTGATCAATGACATAGACCCTCATACAGCCATCCTGCCGACTAGCATTGAGAATCTGTATATGATACCATCACATATCGACTTGGTGGGGGCAGAGATTGAGATGCTCAATCTGGAACAGCGTGAGAATATTCTCAAGCGTGTACTAAGCCCTTTGAAAGGCGATTATGACTATATATTGATTGATTGCTCGCCATCTTTGGGGTTGATCACAATCAATGCGCTTACGGCGAGCGACAGCATTATTATACCTGTACAATGCGAGTTCTTTGCCTTGGAAGGCATCGCGAAATTGTTGAATACCATCAAGATTATCAAGTCGAATCTCAATCCAGCTTTGCGTATTGAAGGCTTCTTGCTAACGATGTATGATGCCCGTTTGCGACTCTCAGCACAGGTACATGATGAGGTGCGTCGTCACTTTGGCGACTTGGTGTTTAATACCGTCATCGCACGTAATGTGCGCTTGAGCGAAGCACCTAGTCATGGCATGTCGGTACTGGAATATGATCGCAATAGTAAAGGTGCGAAAAACTACACGAATTTAGCTAAAGAATTGATAAAGAGACAATAAGCATGAAAAAAACACTGGGTTTAGGACGAGGATTAGATGCCTTGATTGATACTACGCATGTGGCTACTGCGGGCTCCTCGTCTATTAACGAAATAGCGATTGATAAGATTTATGCCAATCCAGATCAGCCACGTCACACTTTTGATGAGGAAGCACTGCAAGAGTTGGCTCAATCCATCAGCGATCATGGTGTGATATCGCCTATCACCTTGCGCAAAGATGCCAACAATAGGTATATGATTATCGCTGGTGAGCGTCGTTACCGTGCAGCAAAGTTGGCGGGATTACAAGCTATTCCAGCCTATATCCGTACAGCCAAGGATGAGCAGGTAATGGAATGGGCATTGATTGAAAACATTCAGCGCGAAGACTTGGATGCCATAGAGATTGCTTTGGCATATCAACGCTTGATGGATGAATATAATCTTACCCAAGAACGTATGTCGGAGCGTGTTGGCAAGAAACGTGCTACTGTAGCCAACTATTTGCGTTTGCTCAAGTTACCAGCAGAGATACAGCTGGGTATCAAAGAGAAGAAGATTGATATGGGACATGCTCGTGCCATCTTAGGATCACCATCACCAGAGCAACAATTGGCAATCTATAAGAAGATTGTACAAAATGGTTTGTCGGTGAGAAAGGTAGAAGAATTGGTCAATTCTACCAAACCTGCCAAATCAAAGCAGCCAGCTGTTTCCTATAGCGAACAACAAACACAATTGCAGCACGCATTGCAGTTGCCAGTAAAGATTAGTGGCAACAAACTGACTATATCCTTTGCAGACGAAGATCAACTCAATGCGATTATCCAACGATTGATTTGAAGCGACTAATCATCTACATATTGTTGATTTGCTTTGTGTCCTCAGGATTGGCTCAAACGGATGTGGCAATCGATTCCACCGAATGGATGACTACTGAAGAAATTCAGCAAAAGCATCAGTCGGAGCCTTTGGTGGTGCATGCAGATTCTATGCCACTCACTCAAAAGGAGATGGATCGCCTATTTTGGAAACCAGATCCACTACGTGCTGTTTGGCTCGGGGCAATTGTGCCAGGATTGGGACAGATATATAATCGTAGTTACTGGAAAGTGCCGATTGTGTATGGCGGTTTTATGGGATGTGTATATGCTATCACGTGGACAAGTGGTCAGTATGAAAGTTACAAGACCGCCTATCGGGATATTTATTTCGACATTCGTGATGGCAAGGTGACGAATGATCCAAGCAAGTCCTATATTGCCATTCTGCCCGAAGGTTACACCATCGATCGTATGGGTGGGGCATCGGCATATCAAAATCGTCTGAAAGAGTGGCAAAATAAGATGCATCGTAACCGTGATTTGGCCATTGCTATCACGGCAATCGTATATGCGCTCACGCTGGTAGATGCATATGTGGATGCGCAACTTTTTGATTTTGATATATCTACCGATTTATCGCTCAATGTATCTCCACAGTTGTATTACGATCTTCAGAACCAACGTAGTGCGGAAGTGAAATTAGCAATTAGTTTTTAACATACAAAATATTTTACCCATTGAAACGATTACTCTACATACTCATTCTTAATTGGATGTTGATTCCAGTGATTCATGCTAATGATAGCATCGTTGCTATATCCACAGACACTGTACTGTCGCCCATATTCTTCGATGAAGCATTGGCATGGTTAGACACTACCGAATGTACATCCGATACACTCATTACCGAACTACCAGACTCTATTTATAAGCAACGATTACAAGCGTTGCCATTCGTTATTGAAGTTCCTTATAATGAAGTAGTTAGGCGCTATATTTTGCGCTATGTAAAGCATAGTCCGCGTCAGTTAGCTGCGTTGCAACGCAAAGCGGAATACTATTTTCCTATCTTTGAAGATATTTTAGCAAAGCATGATTTGCCTTATGAATTGTGCTATATGCCTGTGATAGAATCGGCACTCAATCCGCAAGCGCGTTCACATATGGGAGCAACTGGATTATGGCAATTTATGCCTGCAACAGGCAAGAAATATGGTCTGGAGATCAATTCTTTGGTAGATGAGCGGATGGACCCTATCCGCTCTACCGAAGCAGCATGTTTGTTCCTGAAGAATTTGTATGCTATCTTTCAAGATTGGAATCTGGTGATTGCAGCATACAATTGTGGTCCAGGTAACGTAAACAAGGCCATTCATCGCGCAGGTGGGAAACGTGATTTCTGGAGCATCTATCCTTATTTGCCCAGCGAAACACGCGGTTATTTACCTATTTTTATCGCAGCATCTTATGCTATGAACTATGCAGAAGCGCATGGCATATGTCCTGCAACACCGTTGACAACGATGGCATCAGACACCATCGTAACTACCCAACGTCAGCATCTCAAGCAGATTGCAGATAATATTGATATTCCTTTGGCTGAATTGCGCCGCCTCAATCCGCAATATCCACGTGATATTATTCCAGGCGGTAAGGCATATGCCATTTGTTTGCCGATTGAGAAAGCTGGGTTGTATATTGACAAGCAAGATACTATCTTAGCGTATCAAGCCAAGGAGCTCATTCATAATCGTCGAGACGAGATTGAGTTACTGCATCGAACTTCTGTGAATGGAGGTTATTCCATCAATGGAGTGACTTACTATAAGATTAAAGAAGGCGATACGTTGGGCGGCATCGCTAAGAAATTTAGGGTTAGCGTCAAGCAACTTAAAGCATGGAATGGATTGAAATCGGATATGATTCGTGCGGGTAAAACGCTTAAAATAGGCAGTTAGGGAATTAAAAATAGTGTGCTATGTCAAACCCTACCAAAATATATTACTCTCTGTCGGAAGTTAAGCAAATGCTTGATCTTCCAGCCTCTACATTGAGGTATTGGGAGGAACAGTTCTCGCAACTTGCTCCTCGCAAAGATGAACATGGTAATCGCTATTATACAGAGAAAGATATTGACTTTGTAAAGCAAGTCAAATACCTGCGTGACGAATTGCATATTACACGTATCGCTGCCATCAAGAATGAATTGCAATCCAATACTAAACAAGTAGATGTACGTCAAAAAGCAACTGAAATTCTTCAGCAGGTGCGTGCTGAACTGGTAGAAATAAGAGCAAAAATATAGTAGGTATTTGCGTATCTGCGTTATTTTTTATAATTTTGCAGCGTTATTTGAGAATAAAATATTACATGCTCAATCAATGACCATTCGATATATAAATATGATGTTGACTCTCTGCTTAGTAATCGGATTGTCGGGATGCCGAAAATCCACTCCTCAGCAGGTACGACATCTTGGGAAAGAGGCTCCTGTAGATTCTGCATTGTTAGCAAAAATGGAGTTTAACCAACGAATGGCCAATGCGGCAGATAAGGAATGCTTGAGATGGGTTCAAAGCGATTCGCTGGACTACATACTGGATGAGTTTGGATTTTGGTATAGAAAAGATGTTCAAGTTGATGGAACCCCATTGACACGTGGACAAAGTACGCAGTTGCATGTGGTTGTGCGTGAGTTGGATGGTAATGTGTTAGCAGACTTAGAAGATGAATTTGTGTTGGGGAGCGACAATATGCCTATGGTAATGAATCGTGTACTTAAAACCATGTGCGTAGGAGAGCGAACCACCACCATTACACCATGGTATTTGGCATATGGTGCAGAAGGAAGAGGAGTAATCAAACCGTATACGAATTTAATAATAACTATAGAAGTAAAAGAATAAAAGCATGAAACAAACCTATGTGTATATATTGTTGCTGTTGGCAAGTGTTGTTTGTAGTTGCAACAAAAACGTCTATTCAGAATTGCTAAAAGAAGAAGAAAAACTGATAGAATCTTTCATCGCGCGACAAGGGATTCAAATCGTAGAAGAAATGCCTACGACTATGGCTGAATGGGGAGAGAAAGTCTATTGGAAGGTTCCAGACTATGACAATTTCTATTTCCATTTGGTCGATGAAGGAGATACTACTTCTGCTGAGTTGGAAGCAAAAGAGATCGTGATGCTTCGTTTTAAACGTTATACATTAGATGAATACGCTGACACGTTGAGCATGTGGACCACGCAGGATAGTGCTGAGCCGATTAAGTTTCAATACATGCTTAACTCAAGCGAATCATGTACTGGTTGGCAAGTGGCATTGAAGTATATGAAACATCATAACTCGCAATGCAAAATTATTTGTCCAAGTAAGTTAGGTTTTGAAGAGGAAAATAGTTCTGTGACTCCATATGGATATGATCTTAAGATAAAAATTAAACGATACTAATAACCATGGCACTTGTAAAAAGTATTTCAGGCATTCGCGGCACAATTGGTGGTCGCGTTGCAGAGGGCTTGAGCCCAGTAGATGTTGTGCGTTTCACCGCTGCTTACGCTACTCAACGTAAGGCGATGATACCAGACAACAAGACAATCGTAGTAGGTCGTGATGCTCGTCTCTCTGGAGAGATGGTGGACCAATTGGTATGCGGTACCTTGATTGGTATGGGCTATGATGTGATCAACATCGGTTTGGCTACCACTCCAACAACCGAGTTAGCTGTGACTGGTTTGAAGGCAGCAGGTGGTATCATCCTTACTGCAAGCCACAACCCAAAACAATGGAACGCACTCAAACTTCTTAACGAGAAAGGTGAGTTCCTCAACGACCAAGAGGGTAAAGAAGTATTGGCGATTGCAGAGGCAGAGGACTTTAACTTTGCGGAAGTAGATGACCTTGGTCATATTACCTATCGCGACTATTTGCCAGACCACGTTCGCGACGTGATGGCACTCGAATTGGTAGATAAAGCGGCTATTGAAGCAAAGAATTATACGGTGGCTATTGACTGTGTCAACTCAATCGGTGGCTTGGCTATTCCTGCCATCCTGCGTGCATTGGGCGTGAAGAATATCATCGAGCTCAACTGCGAACCAACTGGTCACTTCGCACACAATCCAGAGCCAATCCCACAAAACCTCACCCAAATCTCTGACCTCATGCGCGAGGGCAAAGCAGATGTGGGCTTTGTAGTAGATCCTGATGTGGATCGCTTGGCAATCATTTGCGAGGACGGTGAGATGTTCGGCGAGGAGTACACACTCGTTTCTGTGGCCGACTATGTACTCAGCCATACTCCAGGCAACACCGTCAGCAATATGTCTTCTACACGTGCACTCAGCGATGTGACTGTGAAACACGGCGGTTCTTACAGCGCAAGTGCTGTAGGTGAGGTGAATGTGACTACCGAGATGAAGCGCACCAATGCTGTGATTGGTGGCGAGGGCAATGGTGGTGTGATCTACCCAGCAAGCCACTATGGCCGCGATGCATTGGTAGGTGTTGCACTCTTCCTCAGTAGCTTAGCACAAAAGGGTTGCAAGGTGAGTGAGCTTCGCGCTACATTCCCAGATTATTGCATCTCAAAGAACCGTATTGACCTCACTCCAGAGATTGACGTTGATAAGGTGTTGGAGGCTGTGAAAGGTAAATTTGCTGGCGAGCGTATCAATGACCGCGATGGCGTAAAAATCGACTTCGCCGATGGTTGGGTACATCTCCGCAAATCTAACACTGAGCCAATCATCCGTGTTTATTCTGAAGCTGCAACTATGGAAGAAGCAGATGAGTTGGCTAAGAAAGTAATTGACGTTGTTTGGGCTGTAGTAGGATAATGGATATTCTGATCACTAACGATGATGGTTGGGGAGCAAAAGGCATCCTCACCCTCGTACGCATCTTGACTCAACTGGGGCACGTGACTGTCGTTGCCCCAGATGGGCCACGAAGCGGCATGAGCAATGCCATCAGCGTACAACAACCCATGTATCTTCGCCCACTCAATGACCCTAATTGGGGCAGCGAGGAGTGGCATAAAAATGCAACGGTATATATCACAAATGGCACTCCAAGTGACTGCGTAAAATTAGCCTTAGATGTGTTGTTTGAAGGTGATCCTGCGCGCATCAATCTACTTGCTAGCGGCATCAACCACGGCTCAAACGCAGCAATCAATGTGATTTACTCAGGAACAATGGGAGCAGTATTTGTAGGAGCAGAACATGGAATACCCGCAATAGGTTATTCAATTGATGACCATAATCCAGATGCTGATTTTAGCCATTTTGAGGCATATATCCTAGAACTAACCCGCCATCTCATCGAAGAAGGTATGCCTTATGGCGTATGCTATAATATCAACGCCCCTGTAGGTGAGCTTCAAGGTGTTCGTTGGACACGCCAATGCCGTGGTTTTTGGCAAAAAGAAATGGAAGAGCGTGTAGATGAGAAAGGAGAGAAATACTACTGGTTGACAGGAGAATATGTAAATATCGAACCCGAAGTGGAGGGTACAGACATCTGGGCAATGAACAACCATTATGTTAGTGTACATCCTTGCACGATAGATCAAACCGCCTACGCAGAGATTTGATAAATATTGGATAGGTATCCTACTGGGGCTTGCTTTGCCAGCTGTGGTAGGATATGCATATGTTGAGCGCTTCAATTTGTGGTACACATTTGAGGCGTTCGATATGGGTTTGATGGGTGGTATATTGAGTAGGATATTGCAGGTTGGTATTTTCCCTAATTTGGCATTACTATTTGTGTTTTACACGATGGAAATGTGGAAGTTGGCTAAAGGTGTGTTGCTGGCAGCCCTACCATACCTTATTATGAGTATAGTTCTTATGGCATAATCATTACAATCATCAAGACTATTGAAACCTTTAAAATTTTTCATAATCGCAGGTGAAGCCTCTGGTGATTTACATGCTTCTAATCTAATGAAAGCTTTGCGGAAGAAAGACGCTCACGTATCTTTCGTAGGCTTGGGTGGGGACAAAATGCGTGCAGAAGGTTGCGATATTCGCGTGGATTATCGCGAGATGGCATATATGGGTATTTTGGCCGTTTTGAGCAACCTCGATAAGGTTAGACGCAATTTTTGTATTGCTAAACAAACACTATTAGAGGAAAAACCAGATGCACTTATTCTGATTGATTATCCATCGTTTAATTTAAAAATAGCGAAGTTCTGTAAAAAGCACTTGCCCAATACGAAAGTGATTTACTATATCCCTCCTAAGATTTGGGCATGGAAAAGGTGGCGTGTGCATAGCATCGCAAAATACTGCGATGAGATATTAGGTATCTTTCCATTTGAACCCGCGTTCTACGCTAAATACGGTTACAAGTGCCACTATGTTGGTAACCCCACCGCCGATTGTATTCGCGAGTTCACCGCTACATCACCCACAGGCAACGACACACCCACCATCGCTATTCTTCCAGGCTCTCGACGTAGCGAGATTAGCCATTGCTTACCTATAATGTTGGAGGCTGCACGAAAGGTTGCAGGAGAACGGTATCAAATCATCGTAACTGCTGCACCTGGAATAGAAGATGCTTTCTATCAATCATTTTTGCTACATGACGAAACGCTCACGCGCGATACCTATAATATCATTGCGCATGCACAAGCAGCGGTAGTGAATTCAGGTACCGCTACGTTAGAAACTGCTCTCATAGGATGTCCACAAACGGCAGTTTATCATGTGGCAGGAAGCAAGTATCTTGAGAAATTATTACGTCCCATCCTATTTCGCATTTCTCATTTTACTTTAGTGAATATCATTCCTAATCAAGAAATAATTCAGGAACTAATCGCTAGTCGCTTTACCACGGAGAACGTTGCTCATGAGTTACATCGTTTACTATATGACCAAGAATATCGTACAAATATGTTAAAGCGGTATCAGCAATTACACACCATCTTAGGTAATGCATCAGCAGCGAACAACGCAGCTGATAAGATTTATACATTAATTTTTAACTGCAATGAAACCAATCACTGACATCGAAATAATGGCGCCTGTGGGCTGCTGGGAAAGTTTGGCTGCCGCTATTGAAGCGGGAGCTACAAGTGTGTATTTCGGTATAGAGTATCTGAATATGCGTTCACGTTCGTCTGCTAACTTCACGACTCAAGACCTCCATACGATTGTAGAACGTTGCCAAGCAGTAGGTGTGAAAACCTACCTGACACTCAACACAGTGATGTATCCAGAAGACTTGTCGTTGATGCGCGAGATCGTGGATCATGCTAAGGCGGCAGGCGTATCGGCTATCATCGCTTCGGATATCGCAGCATTGCAATATGCTTTTGCTTCGGGTGTTGAAGTGCATCTTTCTACCCAACTCAATATCGCCAATACAGAGGCGCTGAAGTTCTATGCTCAGTATGCCGATGTGGTGGTGTTGGCGCGTGAATTGAATATGGACCAAGTAGCAAGTATTTATCATGATATTGTAGAGCAAGATATCAGAGGTCCCAAGGGAGAATTGATTCGTATTGAGATGTTTTGCCATGGTGCTTTGTGTATGGCTGTGAGTGGCAAATGTTATCTGAGTCTCAATAACTTAGGTGCGAGTGCTAATCGAGGAGCCTGTATGCAGATTTGTCGTCGTGGCTACGTGGTGAAAGACAAAGAAAGCGATCTTGAATTGGAGGTGGATAATCAATATATCATGTCGCCTAAAGACCTCAAGACCATTCACTTCCTCAACAAAATGCTCGATGCTGGTGTGCGTGTACTCAAGATAGAAGGTCGTGCACGTGGAGCTGAGTATGTGAAGACGGTAGTGGAGTGTTATAAAGAAGCTGTTGATTTGTGGCTCAAGGACAATGAAATATGGGCTACAGACGCAATTGAACCCCACATCGAAAATTGGAACACTCGTCTTGCTCGCGTCTTTAATCGTGGTTTCTGGGATGGCTATTACCAAGGACAAAAATTAGGCGAGTGGACGCATAAATATGGTTCACGAGCTACTCGCAAGAAGGTTTTTGCTGGTAAATGTACCAATTTCTTCAAGAATATTTCTGTGGCAGAATTTTATTTAGAAGCCACTAAGGAGATTCGTGAGGGCGATGAACTCCTCATTACAGGCGAAACAACGGGTGCCTATGAATTGGTGGCAAAAGATATCCACGATGCCAAAGGCCAACTTCGAACTGAGGTGCAAAAGGGTGAGTATTTTGCCCTCAAAACGGATAAGATGGTCCGTCGTGGTGATCGAATATTCCTGCTCAAAATCGAGGAATAAAACAAATAGACTTGGCGGTCCGCCAAGTCTATTTTCTTAATTCTTAATTAGAAAGTCGCCCCAGTATTCTTTTCTTCGGCTCCTGCATCTACTTTGTGCTCCTCTTCAAGCCAAAGCCATGTGGTATTACTTTCTTTGCCCAAGTACTGCACTTTGGCTTTTACGATTTTTGTACCTTCAGGCACTGCCACTGGCGCACTATATACTTGCCATTCGCCATCATCAAAGTTATAGAGTATCTCGCCACCTTCCATCACTTTGTTCATCGCCACGGTTAATGGCAAACTATCCACTGCCACTGGCTTCACACCGGGCTGTTGAATATGGAAATTACGACCGCTGGCTGCCAATTGTGGCACGAATACTTCATATACCAAGCGATTGTATTCGCTCAAAGTCAATGCGCTGCGGTTGTTCCATGCGCGCTCTGCCAAACCGTAAATCTTTGGATAAATCTGCCACTCCACTTGCGCGAACGAACGAATCACTTCGCCCCACAATTGCGCATTCATACCGATTACATTTGGGTGAATCAGTGGCTCCCAATCAAACGAACGATACTCATCGGTGTATCCACCCCAGTTGAGTCCTTTCTCTTCGTGGTGATTGCAGTATGCAAAGTCAAAGTACAAGCGGTTAGCGTTTGCTAATACCACGGGATAACCAGCCTCTGCCATCTCCAATGGCTTGGTATTGCTGTTGAGCCATGAGTAGCAAATGGCTTTGCTCTCGGGCTTGCAGAAGTGGGTGATTTCTTCCCAACCCATTGGTTGCAGGTTGTAGCGATTCAATATCTCCAACACCGCATCAATAAATGCCTGATGCTCCTCGCGTGTCAATGCACCCTTAGGTACTTCATCGCCACCAATGTTTAGTTGTGTCAATGGTTGTCCTGCCTCCTCGTGCATCTTCACCAACTCGGTCACGACATGGTCAATAAATTCCACTGCATAGGGCTTGGTTACATCAATCACATTGTCCGTATAGTTTTGTGCAGACTTATATACGCGAGCGTTGAACGCGCTGTCAGTCAGCATGTTACCCATTGCTTTCTTGGCTGCACGCATATGACCAGGCATGTCTATCTCTGGTATTACGCGGATGTGACGCTCGCCAGCGTATTTCAGCAATTCGATGTACTTCTCGCGTGTGATATAGCCATTGGCTGTGGTGGGCGCATTAGGGTCCCAACCGCCACAATACATTGGCAGCAGACACTCGCTTTCATCGGTGGTATAACCGCGTTTAGAACCTATATCGGTCAGCTGTGGCAATCCTGGAATCTCCAATCGCCATGCCTCATCATCCGTCAAGTGGAAATGTAGCACATTCAGTTTGTGGTATGCCATGATGTCCAAAACGCGGTAGATAGAGTCCACGGGGTAGTAGTTGCGCACCACATCCAGCATGATACCGCGGTGGTGCAAGTCGGGGTAGTCGGTCACGCTGCCGCATGGCACCACTTCGCCCCATTGTTTCAATGTCTGTTTGGCGTAGAACACACCTGCTTCATCGCTGGCTTCGATGGTGATTGTGCTTGGAGTAATAATCATGCGATAACCTTCCGCCACCATGTTCGCATCGGTGCGAACGACCATTTCTGCCTTTGCCACTTCGCATACTCCTTCGGTATAAATAGCTTGCTTTGGCTGTGGCAACAACGGCTGCACAGCCTCTTTTCCAGCTCCCTTCCCTTCAGGGAGGGGGTGGGGGGCGGCTCTCTCGCCCAATACTCCTTCCACATAATCATACACATACGCACCTTCGGCGTAAGGTGTTTTCTCCCATGTTACGATACCTCGTTTCATCTGTTCTGGGCGCGTGAATGGCGCATAAGTGCAAGGGATACTAATTGGCTTCCCACTTTTCACCTTTCCGTTTTCCCCTTTCACCTTCACCAAGAAGAATCCCTCTGGGCGCGAAGTCTGACGGATGGCATTGCCTTTGAATAGCAACTTAAATGTTCGGCTGCTATCGGGCATGAGTGGTTGAAAATCTTCCGTAGGTGTAATGCTGTGATAGCTGGCTTGCAATTCTGTTTGCAGAATTTGGTCGCCTTCTGTGTAGATAGGGTGGAGTGACATGTAGTTGAAGTACAATATCCATCCTTCGTTGGTGATTGGTTTGTTCGAGTGGTTAGTGATGGTGTAGTAGAGTTCGCAAACTCCAGGTGTCACATCATTCTTCCCCATTTCCCAGTGAATTGACATAGGAGGATTTTGAGTACATGATGCAAAGGTAATCATTGCTGTGATTCCTAAAAGACGTACAATGGCTTTCATGATTTTCAATAAAAGTTAAACGCGATTCAATTTTTTTGCAAAGGTAAGTAATATTTTTGATATCTGCAAATCTTTTTTCTTAACTTCTTGTGATGTGTTACGATGTTTTTGTTGTTGTGTTTCACCTATAAATCTTTAGTGATTCTTAGGTGATTCTTAGGTTATTCATAGGTGATTTATAGGTTATTCAGCATACTTAACTATGCCTTTGCTAAGTTATACTTCAAATTTCAATGGTTGATTTCTGGCCAAAAGCAATCTTTTTTATTTCGCAATAATGTCATAAGAATAGGCGAAATAATTACAAAATTTTATTTTTTTTCGAAAACGTTTGCAGGATTCAAAAAAAAACACTACCTTTGTTGCCGATTTATGGATTTTGACTAACAAAAACACAATCTTTTATATTAACTTAAAATTAGAAAACATGAAAAGAATTTTTATCTCTTTCCTCGCTGTTATAGCGATGGTAGGTATGGCAAATGCACAGCGCGTATGGGCGTACAATCTTGATTTAGAAGAGTCTGTTGGGGGACTTTCTATGTGCAAGTTTACTTTTGTTGCTACTGCTAATGCTACAACAGCTAATCTAGTCTTCTTTAATGCAGATGGTGTAGAGGTTGGCAAAGTAGCTGTGGAGAATGTTGTTAAGGGTGAGAATGTGGTGGAACTTAATCTTGATGCAATTCCTGGTCAAGGTGCTTTGAATTGGGCTGTGGAGCTGGCTGCTGAACCAATAGTAGAAATTACAGAGTTGACTGATGAGTCTGTGGATGTATTTCATTTCTACCTTTCACAAGGCGTAGCCATTAATAATAGTCCAGAGTCTGCACATTTTGGCAAAATTTACGTGGCTAATCCTCAGGTAGGTGCAGATGGAATGAGTGATTATACTAGCAACCAAGAACGTGGTATCTATGTGTTTGATCCACTTTTGAATTTGGAAAATGAGCCAGGTTATGGTTATTTGCCATTTGAGTTTTCGTTGGGCAATAGTTGGGATGCGATTCACCGCATAGCTGTTGATCCTAAAGATGGCACAGTCGCTTTTGCGAAATGGGATAAAGAGCCATTTTCTATTTATGCCGTTAGTCCTGATAGTTTGAGTCCTGATGTGTGGTGGGATAATGTAGTGGACTTAACACCAGAATTGAACCAACCAGTATCTCTGTGCTATGACAAAGAGGGTACTTTGTGTGTGTTGTGTTATGATGCAAAGGGTCAAACTTCTTCTATTTATAGTATTTATAAGGTTCATGCTGATGGTACAACGGAGGCTGTGTTTACAGAAGAGGGTTGGATGGTTACTGGTCGTGCTGATATTGCTGCTGATGGACAAGGTGGCTATTGGGTGGTGACAAAAGCAACTGCCAACAATGATCCGACCGCTAAATTGATGCATATTGGTCAAAATGGTATTGATTTTGAAGTTTCGAATGGTGCCGATACGTTGGGTATGCCAGAAAACTTTAACCGTGCTCAATTGGCATACGATATGAAGCGTGATATCTTGGCTATCGGTGGTGGCGGAAAGGTAACATTGTATAATGTGGCTTACGATGAGAATGGAGCCCCATTGATGGAGAAGTGGACAGAAACTCCAATGTTTGATCCTGCAAAACCAGCATGGAATACGGACGGTATTGCATTTGACTATGCAGGCGATATGGTTGTGATGAGTGCATCCAACGAGCGCTTCTATAAATTTGCTATGCCAACCGATAATAATACTTGTACCACTCCGGCTCCAAAGACACAGTTAGTGTACAAGGGGGGGGATGAGACGGCTTTGCAAACGACAACAACGGTAGAGCAAACTGCACGCAAAGTAATTATTGACGGACAATTATATATCCGCCGTGCGGGCAAATTGTATAATGCTATCGGTCAACAAAGATAAATGATCTAATCAGGGAAGGGATGTTTTTTGTCCCTTCCTTTTTGTGTTTCAATGACTTAATAATGATTGCTTTATGAATAAGAAAAATCTGCTTCTATTGTGCTGTATGGTATTAGGCATTTTATGCGTATCTGCAGCTCCTAAAAGAGAGATGCGTGCAACATGGTTGACTGCTGTCGCAAATATTGATTGGCCAATGTCTTCGACCAAAACAGTAGAGGCTCAACAGGCTGAATTATTAGAGTTGTTGGACGTATGCGTGGAAACGAATATGAATACCGTACTTTTGCATATTCGTCCTGCATGCGATGCCTTATATAAGTCTAAATATGAGCCATGGTCAAGCTATCTTAATCATGGGCGTGGCGTTGATCCTGGTTACGATCCATTGCAGTTCTGTATTGATGAGTGTCACAAGCGTGGATTGACATGCCATGGATGGATCAATCCATATCGCTATGGTAAGCGCGGTGGATACGATTGGACAGGCAATGATGATACCACTCAATTGAATTACAAGCATACCCATCCAGAATGGTTGCTTTATTATAAAAATGATATTTACCTTGATCCTGCTCAACCCGAAGTGCGTCAGCGAATCAAAGAGGTGGTGGGAGATATTATCAATAATTACGATGTGGATGGTATCTTGATGGATGACTACTTCTATCCATATGGTGGCACAACTAATCAAGATGCAGCTAGTGTAGAGAAATACAAACCTGCTGATATGAATGTGGGGGATTGGCGCCGTCAAAATGTCAATATGATGATCAAAGATGTCTATGATACCATTCAGGCGGTTAAACCTTGGGTGACGTTTGGTGTTTCGCCATTTGGTATTTGGACTACGGATTCTAATGTGGCACGAAAGCGCGGTATAAGACTGCCAAGTGGCATCTCTGGTGGTAATATGTATGCTGAAATTTATTGCGATCCAGTAGCGTGGCTCGAAGAGGGAACGGTGGATTATATATCGCCACAGTTGTATTGGAAGGTTGGAGGTGGTCAAGATTACAAGCGATTGAGTCGTTGGTGGGCAGAACTTTGCAACCGTTTTGGTAAGCATTTTTATTCTAGCATGGCATTGTACAAATATGAAGAGGGTGCAACAGGCTTTGCTATTAGTGATATCCGTCAGCAACTCGTTTATAATCGTGTAGTGACAGACAATGCGCCAGGTGCTGTATTCTACAACACGCGTGCATGGGCAGAATACAATGCGAAAAAGTTAAGAGTGAACTTAACTAAAAATGAAGCAGAGTTTCAATACATTGCTTTACCACCTGCGATCAACTGGAAACCTGCAAAAGAGCGCGTAATGGTGGAGAATTTAGCACTGAAAGGTCAAATGCTCTCATGGACACATGCGGATAAGGATGTGCACTTTGCGATATATGCAGCAACAACGGATAGCGTGGGAACTTTCTCTATTGGCGAAACGTTGATAGGTGTTTCTTATACTACTTCATTCGAATTACCTGCTGGCATCAATCCACAGGACTATCGCATCGGTGTGAGCGTGTTAGATAAATACAATAATGAATTCGCTTTACGTATCTTAGGAGAAGAATTGTTAACTCCTCAAGCACCAAAATTGGTGTATCCTCGTGATGGCTATCCTTGTAAATTGCCTATTGTATTTGAATGGCAGGCGGTGGAAAAAGCGGATAGTTATATCATTCAAATAGCGCGTGACGAGCAAATGCAAGACCTCTTAGCTGTGCAAGAAGTTGTCACAACTACCTTTTCTACTGACTTGCGTATCAATTTACAGCAATTACCTTTAGGAAATTATTATTGGCGAGTGAAAGCACGTATTCCTAATGCAGGTGATACATGGAGCCCAGTTCGACGTGTAGAGTTTGCATTGGAAGATGCTGTGGATAACATTGAGGTAGAAATACCTGAATGTAAAAAGTACCTTGAAAATGGCTTACTACTAATCGAAAGAGAGGGGCGAATTTATAACTTATTAGGAAATGAAATAACAACAAAATAAATTATTAACACTTAAATAACAATCAATCATGAGAAAATTAGCACTATTATTTGGGCTACTTTTTGCAGTAATGCTTACTGCCCAAACCACCGTTAGTATTCGCGATCAAAAGATGGAAGTGAATCGTAATGGTGAAACGTATGTATTAGCACCTAATGGTGACGATGCCAGTTATTTCTGGGCAAGTGTTTCACCTGATGAAAAACATCTTGTTTATGTGACTGCTCGCTATGGCACTTTTGTCTGCGACATCAATGGCGAGAACGTTCGTTCAATGGGACGTATGAATGCGCCTAAATGGTTGGACAACAACCATGTATCAGGTATGCAAGAGTTTTATACGGGACATGATGAAATCGATTATATCCGTTATATTTCTCGTAACATCAATAGCCATGATACGCGTGAATTGTCTGAGATTGAGCGTACTATTTTTATTGCTGCAGAAAATCAACGCTTAGCAGCAGCTAAAGAGCGCCAAATGAAGCGAATCGCAGCGAAAAAACAAGTAACTGCAAGAACCGATTTAAAAGGACTCAAAATATATCTTAATGCTGGACACGGTGGCTATGATAGCAATGACCGCAGTTGTTGGACAGTTCCTGTGCCTGAAACTTGGAGCAATCCTAATGGTTATTGGGAGAGTAAGTCCAACCTGACTAAAGCATTGGCGCTTGAGGAAATGCTCAAGAAAGCTGGTGCTACTGTCATTATGTCACGTAGAACAAACAAATCTGGTGTACGTGATATTGAATACTATCCAGGCGCTACTGCTGCAGAAATAGCAGAGTTGAAGAATGGTGATGACCGCGATTTGAGTGCTATAGCAGAAGAGGCCAATGCAAACGATGTTGACCACTTCTTGTCTATTCACTCCAATGCATTGAATGGGCAAACCAACTATCTTTTAATGCTCTATCACGGATACAATGACCAACCTACAGTTGCTCAAAGTGATAAGATGGCAGAGAGTAGTGGTAACATCCAGATTCAAAACCCTCTGACCGTTTGGACTAGTCCAAAACCATTGTTGCGTGGTGATTTTACATTCTATGGTGATGATATGGGACTTGGAGTATTACGTCCTCTGACTGTGCCTGGCTTTTTGAGCGAAGGTAGTTTCCATGACTATGCTCCTGAAACTCACCGCCTTTGCAATGATGACTATTGTCGTCTTGAAGCCTTGCGTATGTACCAACACTTCCACAAGTGGTTTGAGGCTCCTCTTCCACAAACAGCTACCATTAGCGGTTGGGTGAAATCAAGCAATGAGTTGGTGGATGTATTGGGTGAACCTAAATTTGTATATGTTAAGAATAGTGATGACCAATGGTTGCCAATCAATGGTGCTAAAGTAGAGTTGTATAAAGGAACCACTAAGGTTGCTGAAAAAACAACGGATAATTGGTACAATGGAGTGTTTGCATTCTACGATTTGACACCGGGTACATATAAACTAGTTGTTACCAAAGATAAATATGCTACTGTTACCACAGAGGTTACTGTAAAAGCAGAAGAGATCGCTGGTGTAAAAGTGCGTATGAAGAATATCCGTTTGCACTTGGAGGATTATCCAGAACAAGAGAATGATGCTGTCGCTTTGGATAAATATGAATTTGAGTTGGTGGAGACACTTCAAGCGAAATCAAATAATATTGTACGTGCTTTGCAACGCAATGGTAATTATTATGTTTTGGCAAATGGAGAAATCAAGAAAAGCAACGCAGATTTCTCTGTGACGACAGCTATACCATTGCCTGCAGGAGTGGAAATTTGCGATATAGCCTTTACTGCTGACGATTATCTCGTAGCAAAAGCCAAAGATAAAGGCGCATTCTATACTTGGGATGAAAATCTGCAAAACCCAACACTTCTCTTCGAGGTAGCTTCTGTTAAGGGTAATTCTTTTGCTGTCAGTGGCGCGCGCTGGGAAAGTACATATTATCTTGGAGAAGGTACCAATATGCACAAGATTGTGTATAATGAAGATACGAAGAAAGCTACTGTTACTACCGAAACAGCTAAAGAAGATTTAACTGGCAAGCAACTGATGATTATGCCACAAGGTACTATCAGTACAGTTTATGGAGCTTCATTCTTACGTTATGCGGATCGTATGTATATGGTTAAGCCAACAGGAAATAGCGATGCATTCCAATTGTACGATGTTACAGATGGTATCGCAAAAGCAAAGCCTGCAAGTGATGTCTATCCAGCTATATTTACAACAGATGCACCTGGTACACAAACAATGGCTTGGGTTGATGGATATACTATTCACGTGGCTACATTGGCAAATGGTTATAATTTGAAACATTACCAGACGCTTACCAGCCCTGTTGCTAACGTATTTGCAGGCGAAGTAGAATTCGATGGTAAAAATTTCTACTTCCGTTTAAATGAAGATGCTACAGATGTTAGTCTGACTATCGAGAAAAACAACGAAGTTGTACGTACTCATAGTTGGGGCGCGCTCAAAAAAGGTTTGCATAAGCAATCCAATCCTTTCTGGGCTACAGCATTTGATCACTTTAGCATTGTAGCTACCGCACGTGCTGTATCTTTCCCTGTTAAGGTTAGCAATGATGATGAGATTTTCCAATTCTATGCTGCTCGTGGCGTAGCTGTGGATAAGACACCTACCAGTCCATACTTTGGTCGTATCTACGTAAGCAACTCTGTTGCTGGACAATGTATAGAAGGTGAGGCTACTAAATACCGTAATTCTTCAATGGGTATCTTTGTGTTGAGTAATGACTTCACTGACATTACCAATCAAGGTGCTACTGGTTGGTTAGGTGGAGTAGAGTGGGGTGCTAACAACTCTAGTACCAATTATCAATTTGCATTAGCTCGTCCTGCTGTGGCTCCAGATGGCGATGTATTTGTGACTAGTTCTTCATACACATCTGCGGGTGTGTACATCATGAATCCTGCTAAGCCAGAGGCGACTTTCACACAAGTATTTGATGGACGTCGTTCGAAAGATAATGGCCAAATCATGAATAATAAGCGTAAAATGGTTGCCAATCCAGTTATGCATTGTTGCGTGATTGGTACAGGAAAAGACGAAGTGCTTTACACATACGATCGTGACTGCTCCAAAGGTACTGTATATGGTAATATCAATCAATACAATCTTGGAGAAGTAGAGGCATTGCCTTGGACTGCTGAACCAACTGCAATTTTCTACGATGATAAAGACAACTCTTTCATGGAAAATGCTTGTGGACAAATTGCATACGATCAACGAGGTGGCTTCTTCGTGAGTCAATATCGCTATAACTCTAGTTATGCAAAACCTGCATTGATTCACGTGAATGCAAAGGGTGTAGTGGATTTCAACATCTCTAACAATGGAGTAGATGCTGCTCAACAAGGTGGTATGGCTGTGAATGCAGATGGTACATTGTTGGCAATGGGAACCGAACTCGGTATGGTGAAAGTTTGGGAGGTAGAGTACGATGCGAATGGAGCTCCTACTTTGACTGAGAAATACACCATCAACTGGGGTGAAGACAAAGGAGTAACCATGGGTATTGATTTCGATGCTGCGGGCAACTTGTATATTGTCTCTAACTCGAATGAGCGTTTGATGGTATATTCATTGCCTAATACCAATAATACCTATGCAACGCGTATCGCTTACCAATATGTACCAAATGCTGTGGAAAATGTTGTAGCAGAAACTATCACACGTCCTGGTGTTTATACTTTGTTTGGTCAATATTTGGGAGAAAGTGAAAACGGATTGCCACATGGTGTATATATCATTAATGGTAAAAAAGTAATCAAATGAAACGATTAGCATTTCTATTCATCGCATTGGCTACCGTAGTGGTGGCCAATGCTGCTATCGTCACAGGCCAAGTAGCAGATGCTCAAGGCGAACCTTTGATAGGTGTGAGTGTAGTTGTAACTGGTACCTCTGAGGGTACGATCACTGATTTTGATGGATTCTATACCATTGATGTGACTCCAGATGCACAACTGCAATTCTCCTACATGGGTTATACGACTGTCACTGAAAAGGTCAATAACCGTACAACCATTAATGTCGTACTCAAAGAAGACACGCGTCTCTTGGATGAAGTGGTCGTAGTAGGTTATGATACTCAGCGCAAAGCCAATTTGACAGGTGCGGTAGGTTCTGTGAGTGTAGAAGATCAACTCGAAGGACGTCCGCTTGCCAACGTTGGTACGGGTATGCAAGGTGCAGTTGCAGGTCTTACAGTGACCAATTCTTCTGGTCGTTTGGGTGATACTCCTAAGTTCCGTATCCGTGGTGCTGTAGGTACATTGCTCAATGAGGGTGGTAGTCAACCGCTTATTCTTGTGGATGGTGTGGAGATTAGCGATATTTCAATGATTAATGCGGATGATATCAAAGAAATTTCCGTCTTGAAAGATGCTGCTTCATCCAGTATCTATGGTACACGTGCAGCATTCGGTGTAATCCTGATTACTACCAAATCGGGTAGTGGTGTAGATTCTAAATTCCGTGTAAACTACTCTAATAACTTCTCTTGGGCTACTCCTACAGCCTTACCTGAAATCGCAAAATCATACATTGGTGCTGAGATGGCTTTGGAAGCGCGTAATCGTCGCGTACCAGGTACAACGCTGTTTACCAACTCTTGCGGTCTTGTATGGAATGCTGAAGATATTGAGTATATGCGGGAATGGGAAAACGCATTTGGAAATGCTGATCTCGGATCAGAAATGGTTGAAGGACGCGATTTTATTATCAAATCAGGTGTTCCTCACTTCTGGAGAAGTTGGAATGCTGCGGATGAATATATCAATGATTTTTCATTCAGCCAACAGCACAATATGAGTTTTAGTGGTACTGCTGGAAAAACCAACTATTATATGGGTCTTAGTTATATGGGGCAAAATGGAGTTGTAAAAGTTAATCCAGACTCTTATAATCGTTTTTCTGTTAACTATTCTACCGATACCGAAATCAAACCTTGGCTCAAGGTACGTAGCAAAGCACTCTATACGCGCACGAATTTGGAAACACCATTCAACTTCAATACGGCAAGTTACGATGCGCTATACTACCTCTATCGTTGGCCCACCATCATGCCATATGGTACCTATGAGGGAGAACCTTTCCGTAACTCTGTGACAGAAACTGCTGCGGCAAATATGAATTCAGATGTTAAGGATTATATGCGTTTTTCCGTAGGCGCGACTTTCGTTTTAGGTATTCCTGATTTGACATTGGATGTCGATTATACATATAACCTTGATAACCAAAATATCACTCAACGTGGTGGTACTGTTGGTGGATGGGATTTCTGGAGTGGTAGCATGTCACTTGTAGATAACTGGGCTGCCACTGCTCGTAATAAAGTGGATAAATACCAATACAATCGCAACTACCATGCTGGTAATGCTGTACTTCGTTACAAACATACTTGGAACGATGCACATAGTTTGAATGTGTTTGGTGGTATGAATATTGAGTATAAAGAAGTGGACTACGTCAATGCTGAGAAACGTGACTTATTGGATCAAACGAAACCAGAAATTTCATTGGCTATTGGTGATAACTTTATTTATGGAAGTCATACATCGTGGGCTATCATGGGCTTTTTTGCGCGCGTGAACTATGCTTATAAAAATCGTTACCTCATTGAGTTGAATGGTCGTTTTGATGGCTCTTCTCGCTTCCCAACCGACCAACAATGGGGCTTCTTCCCATCAGGTTCTCTTGGATGGGTGGCTAGCGAAGAGAATTTCTGGGAGGTACTTAATCCATATTGGAGTTTCCTCAAACTGCGTGCTTCTTATGGTTCGATTGGTAACCAAGATATTGGTGATAACCGATTCCGTGCTATCATGGCATCATCCAATAGTGGCTGGATTATGGGAGAGACGAATGTACTTACTTTCTCTATGCCAACTGCATTGGCAGATGGATTTACATGGGAAACCATCAAGACTATCAATGGTGGTGTTGATATGCGTTTCTTTAATGACGATTTAGGTGTTAGTTTGGATGTATATCGCCGTATTAATGATGGTATGGTGGTGGGTGGTAGCGAAGTGCCAAGTACATTTGGTGCAACAGCTCCTTATGAAAATGCTGCGCAATTGACTACTAACGGTTGGGAATTAGGTATTGACTACCACCATCGTTTCTCCAATGGCTTACGCTTGAATGTATCGGCCAATGTGTCGGATGCGTTGACTATCGTTACGAAGCACCCTCGTAAAACAACCTCTGTGATTGATGGAAGCAATTATGAGGGTAAAGTTTATGGCGAAATTTGGGGCTTCACCACCGATCGTCTCTTCCAAGAAAGCGACTTTGATGAAAACGGAAATTTGTTGCCAGGTATTGCTACACAAACCTATTTTGAGAATAGCGGTTACAAATACAAATATGGCCCAGGTGATGTGAAGTATATGGATTTAGATGGAAATGGTGAAATCAATTGGGGCGATAAGACTGTAGAGAATCATGGTGATTGGAGCCGCATTGGTAATGCAATCCCACGTTATGAATACAATTTCAAAATTGGTGTGGATTGGAAAGGTATTGACCTCAACATCTTCTTCCAAGGTGTAGGTTCGCGCCAATACTGGGCTACTGGATCTATGATGATTCCAGGTTGGAACTTCTCTGAGGGTACATATTATGCACACCAAACTGACTATTGGACTCCTGAGAATACGAATGCTTGGTATCCTCGTTTGGCAGAAACCAACCAACCTGGACAATATTCTGCATCTGGATTCAACTTCTTGTGTCAAACACGTTATCTGTTAGATATGAGCTAT
The DNA here is from genome assembly GCA_937901225.1 of uncultured Bacteroidales bacterium. Taxonomy (GTDB): domain Bacteria; phylum Bacteroidota; class Bacteroidia; order Bacteroidales; family Paludibacteraceae; genus Colicola. Next base: position 28,942 of record CALCGX010000127.1, read on the forward strand.
CTTCGTCTCAAAAACATTACATTGGGATATAGCTTACCAGATAAAGTGTTAAAGAAAATGCATTTTGAGAAGTTCCGCATTTATTTTAGTGCAGAGAATGTATGTGAGATTGATAAATTAGGTGATTTGCCTATTGATCCAGAAACTGCTACTTCATCTGGTGATGGTGGAGCGATGGGATTTGGACGTATTTATCCATTTACTCGTCAATTGAGTTGCGGTTTGCAAATATCACTTTAATTGTTGAATCCTTTATATTTAGAATAAAATATGAAAAAGATATTATTATTGTCACTTACAGTACTGTTGATGTGCACTTTGGTTGGTTGCGAGGATTTTCTCAACCAACCTCCTTATGATGATTTTACAGATGCAGAGTATTGGAAAAATGAAGATCAAGCTCGTACATTTATGTATGGCTTCTATACATCAATCTTCTCTGGTTATGGTTCTGGTGCTTCACATGGGCAATTCTTAATGGGGCAAACATCCAACGATGATTTTGCTTCGGATGTTGAGCAACAAGATTTGACTCCGCTGGTAATACCTGAGGCTGATGGTTCTTGGAGTTTTACTAATATCCGCAAAGCGAATTACGTATTAGAGAATATTGATCGCATTGATGCTAATGCTGCGGCCAAAAATCACTGGCGTGGTGTAGCGCGTTTCTTCCGTGCTTGTTATTATAGCAACCTCGTGTTCCGTTATGGTGATGTGCCTTGGTATGATCGTGTGCCTGCATTGAGCGATAATGATTATCTCTACAAGGATCGTGATTCACGCACGTTTGTAGATTCTTGCATCATGGCAGATTTCCAATATGCAATGGATAGTGTGCGTGCGAATGATGGTAACTTGCAAATCAATAAGTATGTGGTAGCAGCAATGGCATCACGACTTCTTTTGCGCGAAGGAACATTCCTCAAATACCATAATTTAGATCAAGCCATGGCAGAGCAATGCCTTACGATGGCTAAGAATGCAGCAGAATTAGTAATGAAGTCGGGCAAGTATGCTGTTGCATCATCCTATAAGAACCTCTTTGTGAGCGAAGATCTGAGTACGAATCCTGAGATTATTATGTATCGTCAGTATGAGGATGGTTTATTAGCGCACTCTACACTAGCATATTCTTATACCGAAGCACAAGCTGGTTTGAGCAAATCCCTCGCAGAGGATTTTGTGAATGCCAACGGCTTGCCTATATACGCTGAAAATGCGAAATGGTTAGCGAAAACGAGTGAAGACTTCTTTGCTAATCGTGACCCTCGTCTTGCAATGTGCATTCGCAATCATTATTGTATCAAAGGAGAGAGCCTTACTCCGTTCTCATATGCACTCTCTGGATATGCATGGAATAAGTTTATGGATGATAGCAAGGCTGGAGAGAAAAATCCTACATGGGCAAGAGAAAAGAATACTACCGATGCACCTTGCGTGCGCTATGCTGAGGTATTGCTCAACTATGTGGAAGCTGCATATGAATTGCATCTTATGTCTAAATACACCTTTACACAAGCTGATTTGGATAAGTCAATCAATCTCATTCGTGCGCGTGCAGATGTGAACTTGCCTGCATTGCAAATGTTGGGTGATCAACCTGCTATAAACGGTGTAGCATTTGATGATCCTAAACGCCTGCAAATAGAGCAAAAAGCCAATGATGGTAAATTGATTACCCCATCTTTACTTTGGGAAATTCGTCGTGAACGACGTGTGGAATTATGTTTGGAAGGCTTCCGTCTCAACGACCTCAAGCGTTGGTGCAAGTTGGATTATATGTGGAATGAATGTAATCCAGATATTCGCTATGGTGCATACATTCGTGTAAGCGACTACAAGAATAAGGATAAAGAGATTATCCTTGCAGGTAAGGTAGATCCACTCACCAACGATACTGTGACCAAAGAGGGGTATATTTTGCGTAATACTTTAGGAAAGCGTAATCGTCCAATTAAGCGTAATTATATCAATCCTATTCCTTCGGGACAAATTACGTTATACAAATCCAAAGGATATACATTGTCTCAAAATACAGAATGGGGTTGGTAATCCTAATGTGAGTAAACTTAATAAAAATAATAGAACTAATTTTAATTATCAATCATGAAAAAGAATTTATTTTTCCTCAGTATGGCGGTCTTGAGCATGCTGATGGTTGGTTGTAGTGAACCAGAACAACAAGTCGGTGAAGCTTTGATTAAGAATATCTCTATCAAAAATACCACTTGTCAAGGCAAAGTAGATAATACAGCTTTTACAGTTGTATTTGATGAAGTTCCTGCTGAGACACCAGTTGAAGCATTGCAATTTGATGGTAAATACTCATTAGGAGCAAGTTTGGAGAAAAAAGAATATGACTTCAGTAAGGGCTCATCTGAAGATGGTAAGCAATATATTGGTACAATTACAGTTGTAAATGGTACTGTATCGCAAGAATATCAGGTAACGCTTAATCTAACTGATCCTACATCAGATCCTAAATTGGTCAAATTAGTGATGCAAAAGGCAGATGGAACAAATGTTGATGCACGTGTGTTGGCTGATGCAGAACCATTAGCCGTTGCACTAAATATGGAGGATGCTGATGAAGCTACTTTTGTAAGTGTTGAACTATATCCTGCACGTGCTTCATATTCTTTTACAGAGGCTATTGATGGTAAGATAACCAAAGATAATCCTGGTCAATTGGTAGTAGAGTTTATGGGAAGAAAATCATTCTATAACATTACTTTTGCAGCAGCTCCAGCACCAGGTGCAGACCTTACATCACCAATTATACATGATTTTTCTGTAACAACGGAGAATACATATGTTGATTTTACAACCCTTACAGAGGGTGCTCTAAATACTCGAGGTTCGGACTTTGATGGAGAGCATGTGCTGATTGTTTCTCGTTCTGACAATGCAACTCCTACCCATCACCTCTTGAAAGTAAGCGATTTACTCAATGGAACAATCTCTCCAATTGAATTAAGCAAAGAGGGTATAGGTAATGCAGAAACAGATATGTTTGTTGTTAGCGCAGGTCGTTTAAGCCATGGACATATCTATGTATGTAACCTTGCAACTGCTTTGGGTGATGGACATACATTGAAAGTATATCACTATGCGGATGCAACTGCTACTCCCGATGTTTGGGAATGGGATGGAACAGGTTTGGTTGATTTGAATGGTGAGGAAACATTTGTAGTACCTCGTTTAGGTGATAATATGTCTATTAACTTGGATGAGAATGGTAATGGCTATGCGTTCTTCTGCGGACAGGAGGCTTCTGCGGAACGTATCTATCGTATAGATGTTGCTAACTTCAACGAATTTTCCAATCCAACTGAAATTACTCTAGAAGAGGCTTTCCTATATTATGGTTATGTAAATCAAGTGGATGAAGATCGTTATTTGTTGACGAGTCACTATATGCTTTCGACATGGTTGATTGATAAGGATGGTAATCCACTTGTGTATATAGATTTCCAATCTACAGCAGCTGGTTTAAAACCACACACAGGAGTTGATCCTCATGTTGTGAAGTACAATGGCGGTTATTACCTTATCTTTGCTTCTCCTTATAACAATACGAAACGTCTTGGCGTTGGTCCAGCTTTATATATGATTGATATTACCGAAGGCACTCAAGTAGATATTCAAACTGCCTTGCAAAATTTATCGGACACTTTGTGGTTTGATGAAGAAGGTATATGGGAACCTGATTTCCATTACTCATTAGATGTACTAAATATGGAAGCGGAACCGGCATCTCGTAAAACTGTTGCTGCTTGCGCAGCACAATGTAATGCTGCTGTCGTAAATGGTAAATTATTAGTGTATGCAGCAGCCGTTGGTGCTGGCTTTACTATCTTAGAGTTTTCTCCTGCGAAATAATCAACTATAACAACATTATGCATAGAGGCTGCGTGCAGCAGCCTCTATGTTGTAACTGTAAACAACAGAAAATACTCATAATATGAGAAAAGGTCTCTTATCGCTCATCTTGTTTCTATTGGCAACAATACTTTCAGCCCAAAACATAATGAAAGTGTGGAGCAACGATACACTTATTGAATTTGATATATCTACGATAGATAGCATTACATTTGAAGTCAAAACAGAATATGTAGGAGTATTTTCTGTAGCAAACAATAAAAGGGTTGCTTTTGCGCCGGGCAACTTGCAATACATTCCTACAGCAGATACTTGGCTCTTTGCTGCTAATCAGTACGATTATATTGGTACACGCAATATGGTCAATCAAGCGTTTGCCGATACAATAGATTTATTTGCTTGGAGCACAGATACCGACCCTTCTACCGCATGGGGTGTGACCTTAGAGGATGATAACAACCTCTATGCGGGTAATTTCGTAGATTGGGGCACTACTATTGGTGATGGCAATACATGGCGTACACTTACGTCTGCAGAGTGGGAATATATGCGTGCTAAGCGTCCTAATGCTTCCAAACTCATTGGAGTTGGTTCAATCAATGGCATACATGGATTAATTCTCCTTCCTGATGGCTGGATTGCTCCAGATGGTATTACTTTTAAAAGTGGATACAGCGACAAGGAGTATAGTGCTATTGCTTTTGAAGAGTACCAATCCTTTACCATCGAACAGTGGAATACGATGCAAGCTGCGGGTGCAGTCTTCTTGCCTTGTGCTGGCTTCCGATTGGGGACTTCGTTAGCATATATGCAAATGGCAGGATTGTATTGGACTTCCTCGCCACATGCAGCATATGGTCCACAGTTTGCTAGTTACTTCCTCTTTATGTGCGATGGCGCAGGTATTGGATACGACACGCGTAGTGGCGGCAATGCAGTACGATTGGTTAAGGACTTGTAATACAATAGGCATCAAAAACTAGTTATATGAAAAAAATCATTTCTCTTTTGGCTTTGTGCTGTTGCGCAATGATTATTGTTGCGGCGGAAAATGTTAAAGTTGGAGCAGAGCAAACCAAACAATATCTACCTTTGCTCAAAGGTAAACGTGTCGCGTTGATGAGCAATCATACAGGCATTGTTATCCAAGGACAAGATACTATTCACACGCTTGATTTGTTACTCAAGCATGGTGTGAATGTTACTGCTATTTTCTCTCCTGAGCATGGTTTCCGTGGTACTGCACGCGAGGGCGAACATGTAGCAAGTAGCGTAGATGAGAAGACAGGCATACCTATTCTGTCGCTCTATGATGGTAAGAGTTACCGTCCTTCTAAAGAAGCAATGGCCACTTTTGATGTGCTTATCACCGACATCCAAGATGTAGGACTGCGTTTCTATACCTATTATATTACGATGTTTCGCCTCATGGACGCATGCGCACACGAAGGTAAGCAGTTTATCGTCTTCGACCGACCAAACCCTAATGGTTACTATGTGGATGGTCCTATCCTTGATATGAAGCACAAATCTGGCGTGGGTGCATTGCCTATCCCTGTGGTGCATGGTATGACCTTGGGTGAACTGGCATTGATGATCAATGGTGAGAACTGGCTATACGATTCGCTCCAAGTGGACCTGACTGTCATTCCTTGCAAAAATTATACTCACCAAACGTTATATCGTCTGCCAGTAGCGCCTTCGCCTAACCTACGCAACATGCTTTCTATTTACCTCTATCCTGCTGTGTGCTTGTTTGAGGCAACCCCTGTGTCTTTAGGTCGAGGTACGGATAAGCCATTCTTGTGCTATGGTCACCCCAATTTCAATGCGCCTCGCACCGAACCAAGTGCATATGGTCCTGCTATCACTTTCACGCCTAATCAATCTACTCAAAAAGGTCGCATTTGCGATGGTGTAGATCTCAGTGGTATGACCGAAGAAGAGGCACGTAAGGTAGGTTTCTCTTTGCGCTATCTGTTAGATGCTTACAAACATCTCAATATGGACAACTATTTCTTCCGTCCTTTCTTTGAGTTGTTGGTGGGACAAGATTATGTGCGTAAGATGATCAATCAAGGTAAGAGTGAGGAAGATATTCGTGCTTGCTGGCAAGAAGATGTCGCTAAGTTCCAAGAGCAACGTCGTCCATATCTCCTCTACGAAGAATAATTTGTCTAACAGCCGTAAGCGGTCTAAAGTCTAACTTCTAAAAAATATATGAATTCATTAACTATTTTATTAGTCATTGCAGCTTATTTTGCGCTGCTGTTTTTTATTTCGTATTTAGCAGGACGTAAGGCAGACAATGCAGGTTTTTTCTCAGGAAACCGCAGTAGCAATTGGCTACTGGTAGCCATGTCCACCATTGGTGCTGCTATCTCGGGGGTCACTTTTGTAAGTGTACCAGGTATGGTTGCCACATCGGGTTGGGCATATATGCAGATGGTGCTTGGTTTCACCGTAGGTCAATTCTTGATTGCCTATGTACTTATCCCATTGTACTACAAACTCAACCTTACATCCATTTACCAATACCTCCAACAGCGTTTTGGCATGAATACCTACAAGTCGGGTGCTTGGCTCTTCTTTGTGAGCAAGATGCTTGGCGCTAGTGTGCGCTTGTTTGTGGTAAGCGAAGTGCTTCAGTTGTTGGTGTTCGATCGTTTAGCAGTGCCTGTCCCATTCTGGGTAAATGCCATTATTACTGTACTCATCGTGTATCTCTGCACCTTCAAGGGGGGCGTTAAGTCGCTCATATGGACAGATTTGCTCAAGACCTGCTGTCTTATCCTGTCTGTGGCTCTCTGCATCTACTTTGTGCTGCGCGCGGGCGTGAATATAGAAGGTTGGGGAGCAAGTGATATGACCCGCACCTTCTTCTTCGATGACCCTAAGAGCGGTAACTACTTCTGGAAACAATTCCTGGCGGGTGTCTTCCTCGTGATTGCTACCACTGGTCTTGATCAAGACCTCATGCAGCGAACACTCTCATGCAAGAACCCACGCGAGAGTCAAAAGAACCTCATCGTAGGTGCACTCATGCAAATCGTAGTGATTGGTCTCTTCCTTTTCTTGGGTTATTTGCTCTATACCTATGCTGCTCAAACGGGTGTTGCCGAAGTTGCCAACCTCAAGGGCGATGAGGTATTCCCATTCTTGGCTACGGGCAACTACTTCCCTGTGATTGTGGGTGTCCTCTTTATTATCGGTTTTATCGCAGCGGCATATTCCGCAGCGGGTGGAGCCTTGACGGCACTAACAACCTCGTTCACGGTGGATATTCTCAACAAGGAGAAGGCCGACAACCTTACCAAAGTACGCACCATAGTGCACATAGGCATGGCTATACTGATGGCTGCTTGTATCTATGTCATCCACCTATTGAATGATGATTCGGTGATTCAAACCGTATATAAAGTTGCAAGTTATACCTATGGTCCATTGTTGGGTATGTTCTGTTTTGGTATCTTTACCAAGCAGCAAGTACGCGACCGTTGGATTCCATTGGTAGTGATAGCTGCACCTGTAATCACATGGATTATTGATGTCAATTCAGCCGTATGGTTTAATGGTTATGTGTTCTCTCACGAGCGCTTAATCTTGAATGCGCTACTCACGTTTGTAGGTATGCTTTGCTTGTTGAATAGCACTGCAAAGCCAACCAAATAACATGGTGATATATAAAGCAATAGGGTGTGCATCAGCACACCCTATTTGTTTTTATTTGTCATCAAAATTATCCGAGATATGTCTTTAAGATACTGCTTCGTGAGCTGTGTTTAAGTTTCTTAATAGCCTTCTCTTTAATTTGTCGCACACGCTCGCGCGTGAGGTCCAATTCGATGCCAATCTCTTCCAATGTTTTCTCTGGAACACCAATTCCGAAGAAACTGCGCAAGATATCCGCTTCGCGGGGAGTGAGTTGTTCCAGTGCACGATCAATCTCTCTGGAAAGCGATTCGTTGATCAGTTTGTAATCGGCATTAGGAGAGTCTTCGTTAACCATCACGTCGATAAGGCTATTGTCCTCGCCTTCTACGAATGGGGCATCTACACTGACTTGACGTCCTGACATCTTGAGTGTATCGGCAATCTTATCCACAGGAATGTCTAAGATTTCAGCCAACTCCTCAGCACTTGGCTTACGCTCGTGCTCTTGCTCGAAACGTTGGAAAGCCTTGTTGATTTTGTTGAGCGAACCTACTTGGTTCAGTGGCAGGCGCACGATACGTGCTTGCTCTGCAAGAGCTTGTAGGATGGACTGACGAATCCACCATACGGCATATGAGATGAACTTGAAGCCACGTGTCTCATCGAATTTTTCTGCTGCTTTGATAAGCCCAAGGTTGCCTTCGTCAATCAGGTCAGGAAGGCTCAATCCTTGATTTTGATACTGTTTTGCTACAGAGACAACGAAGCGTAGATTGGCGCGTGTTAATTCCTCAAGGGCAGCTCTATCGCCATTGCGGATACGACCAGCCAACTCCACCTCACGATCAACCGAAATCAATGGCTCGCGACCAATCTCTTGGAGATACTTGTCGAGCGAAGCTGACTCGCGGTTGGTAATGGATTTTGTGATTTTTAACTGACGCATGTAGTACAGTTAACAATTAATAATTAATAGTTAATATTTGAAAAGCAATCATAATTCTTAATTCAAAATTAATAATTATCCTTGCTTTGTGATCCGGTCGGGATTCGAACCCGAGACCCACAGCTTAGAAGGCTGTTGCTCTATCCAGCTGAGCTACCAGACCCTCGCGCGTTAGCGCGAAAATAAACTGTGCTTACGCACAAAATTACCTATGTAGGCACACAAAATAGTGCCTACAAAGGCAATTAGGGCGCAAAATTACTGCTTTTTTTTGAATTATGCAAATAATTTTGCAAATTTCTTACAAAAGTTCTTCAAAAAGCTTTTGCAGATCGGGTTTGCGCATAGCACCTACACTGCGATTTACCAACTCGCCGTTCTTAAAGAATAGGATCGTTGGGATGTTCATGATGCCGTATGCAGAGCATGTCTCATCGTTGTCATCTACATTGAGCTTACCTACGGTGATCTTGCCTTCATACTCAGCTGCCAACTCTTCTACGATAGGCAACATCATCTTGCAAGGACCACACCAAGGTGCCCAAAAATCTACTACGAGGGGTTTGCCCTCTGCTAACAATTCTTGAAAGTTAGCATCTGTAATCTCTTTTGCCATAGTTGTTATATTTTTATTGTTTTATTTTCTGTCATACCTGATAGCAAGATGTCTGTGATAGGATCTTCTACCAAAGTTTGAATAGCGCGTTTCAGCGGACGCGCACCGTACTTGCGGTCGCGCGAACGCTCGAGCAACTGCTCTGTGGTCTTTTTTGTCAGTTGCAATTTGTAGCCCATTGCCTCCAAACGTAGTTTCAATGGGTGTAATTCAAGCGTCAAAATCTGTGCCAAAGCTTCGTCGTTTAACGGGTGGAAAACGACTACATTGTCTAATCGGTTGACAAACTCGGGTGGGAAAGTGCGATTCAATGCTTTCGTGAGCATATATTCCGACTGTTTCTCGTCGATTTCATCGGCATTGAAGCCTATACCAGCGCCAAATTCATTCAGCTGACGTGTGCCCACATTGCTTGTCATGATGATGATGGTGTTGCGAAAATCTACCACACGCCCCTGACGATCTGTCAGTCTCCCTTCATCCATGACTTGTAGCAGGATGTTAAATATGTCAGCATGTGCCTTCTCGATCTCATCGAATAGCACAATCGAATATGGTTTGCGGCGTACGGCTTCTGTCAGTTTACCTCCCTCTTCATGAGCAACATATCCAGGAGGAGCACCCACGAGCAAACTTACAGTGTGCTTCTCAATATATTCTGACATGTCAAAGCGCACGATTGCATCGCGATTGCCAAACATCTCTTCTGCTAAACATTGTGCCAAGTGCGTCTTACCTACGCCTGTAGGACCGAGCAAGAAGAAGGTGCCAATCGGTTTGTTTGGATTGCGCAATCCCATACGCGAACGTTGTATGGCTTTCACAATGGTGTCAATGGCTTTGTCTTGCCCAATTACGCGTTGCTTGATTACCTCACTCATTTGACGCAATTGTTCGCCTTCAGCCTGCGCTACGCGCTGTACGGGTACGCCTGACATTCTGCTCACCACGAATGCTACATCCGCTTCGGTCACTTTGACCATTGTCTCATCGCCTTCTTGCTTTTTCGCCTGACTACCTTTCCACGCTCCAGCCTCATCCATGGCATCAATTGCCTTGTCTGGGAAGAAGCGGTCGGTAATATACCTATCGGTCAATTTTACACACGCGTGCAACGCTTCTTCGGTGTATTGTACATGATGGAAGGCACCATACACCTCGCTAATACGTGTCAGTACGGCATAGGTTTCTTCTGCTGAGGTAGGTTGTACCATCACTTTTTGGAAACGACGTTCCAAAGCCCCATCTTTTTCTATTGATTTGCGGTATTCGGTGATAGTGGTAGCGCCAATGCATTGTACTTCACCACGAGCCAAGGCGGGCTTGAGGATATTCGCCGCATCCAATGAGCCTTGTGCATTGCCCGCTCCCATAATAGTGTGGATTTCATCAACAAAAAGGATGATCTCAGGGTGCTTGTGCAGTTCGTTGATAACGGACTTCATGCGCTCTTCAAACTGTCCGCGATAGGTAGTGCCTGCCACCATAGATGCGATATCCAATGACACGATGCGTTTGCCTGCCAATGTAGCTGCTTCGCCACTCTCAATGCGCAATGCCAATCCCTCTACAATGGCCGATTTGCCTACACCAGGCTCGCCGATGAGGATAGGGTTATTCTTCTTTCTGCGTGAGAGAATCTGTACCACGCGCTCTATCTCAGCTTGACGTCCTACTACAGGGTCAAGTTCGCCATTGCGCGCTTGAGCGGTCAAGTCGCGACCATATTTATCCAAAGCGGGTGTGCCTGTTTTGCTAGTCTTGGTTCTTTGTTCTTGGCTCTTGGTTCCCCATTCAAGCGGTTGTTCTCCAGCAAACTCCGAGTCAAGGTTGTTGCCATCTTGAGGTAATGGCTGTGGCTTAGGATATAGCCCTTCTATACGCTCATAATCAATACCAAACTGCTGCTCGATAAACATTGCAGGGTAGTTCACGCGCTCGCGTAGTAAACCAAGTAGCAAGTGTACCGAACCGCATTCTTCTGCGTGATAGATCTTAGCTTCGATTTGCATTAATCGCAATATGCGCAGGCTAGCGCGCGACATCTTTTGTGTTTCGTTGGTGCTTGCTTGCATCAATCGTTCATCAATCGCACGTTTGAGTTCCACTGGATTCAGTCCCGCTTGCATCAGCAGTTCGAATGCTTTGCCATTGGCCAATCGCAGAATACCCAACATCAAGTGGTCAGGCAGTACCTCGCTATTGCCCAATCGCTGTGCCTCTTGTTGAGCATAAAGGAGAATAGTATTTAAATTATTTGTTTGTAGCATGATTGTCTAACTTCTTATTTGTAAAAATGCCATGCCAATCCCGCTCTGAACATGTCTGGTGCCATCGGATAACCAGGCATCTCGAAGTATTGTTTGTTCATAAATGATGCGTTGAAGTGTTGGTATTGCGCAAACAACTTCAGTCGCAAACTCTTTACATAGAAATTGGCATATACATTCATCACGGGGTAATTGCCCACTTGCTCTTGGTCTTGCACGCAGAATTGTCCCAATGCTGGGTTTAGTATAGGGGCGTAATATTTCGTAAAGAATCGCATATCTACACCAATCTGCGTATCCAATGCCTTGAACCAACATCCGTGGTAGTAGAGGTTGTGGTATAGGGTGATGGCGGGCAATGGTAGTTTGTCAGAGGATGAGTGTTGATATACCACATGATTATCTAGATTCACCCATGGAGTGGTGATGTTGAGTTGCAAATCTGCTGCCAATACTTGTATATTACCATCCACTTGCTTAGGGGTGCCATCGGTGGAAAAATAAATATGATTGGTGATGTTCTCAAATGACACATTGAGCTTTGGCTTTACCCACTGGGTAGGATAAGCAATCTCTCCACTCACTTGTAATCGTAGAGGTCGCTGAAAATCATTATCCCAACGGTAGTGATTGCTGCGGTAGTGTGTCAGATAGTAATCGGGAACTTCGTTTCGGAAGAATGCTTTGGCGGTGATTGACATTGAGTCTTTGCCCAAACGGAAGCCTGCATCCACATGTCCGTTTACCTGAAATTCGCCCAACTTGTATCCCAGTACGCATATGTTTCCATCAAATCCATAATGTACGTATTGTCCGCGATGCTTGTATAGCGCACCGCCCACATAAGTATTGTTGGTCCAGCGTTGTCCAAAGAGGGTGTCTGGCATCAAGTGTAATGTGTTGGTAATGACATCGTTATATGAGTTACCCTGTGGGAAAGGGTTGAGATTGACAATGTTTTCCTCTTGTCCTATAGCGGTGGTATGACGCTGACATTCATTCATGGCATATACCATGGCACCGAATTTGAGTACGGTATTAAACTCCTCTTCGAAGGTGACCGCCAAGGTGTTCTTGATGGTTAGGCATGCTGCGGAGTCGTTGGTTGCCACGGGGTTGTGATACTGGTTGGGCAGAATGCTTTGTGTGGCAGATTTCTCCACATACCGCTTCGTGCCATCGGTTACTTCGAATATATGGCGGAAGGTAGTCACGGGCACATACTCAATCTTGATGGAGTCTTTCTTTACCCATTTGCCTTCTTCATCGCGCTCGCGGTAGTTTACTTTGCGTTCACGTTCTACGCAGATACTATAGTAATGATTCAGATACCCCGACAAATAGCGCAACGCCGACATACCCTGCATTCTTACTGGCATATCCTCTGGTTTGAGTACGCCTTGTAGATCAGCGGGATTCTGCAAGCCGCCGTTCTCAAAGTTGCTCAGCGTGTTCCATGTGAAGGACGATTGTAGCGAATAGTGGTCGCCATTGTAGCTTCCGAACACCGAACCGAATACCGTCTTACCTTCTTGATTGGCAAAACGACCATACGAGTTGAGGTAGTCGATGGTCATACCAAGATTGGTACGACGACTGACGTTGCCTGTGAAAGAAAAACTGATGTCGTTTTGGTCGAGGTTGGTAACAAACCCTTTTTTGTACGCAATGGTGGAGTAGGGGGTAGTGGTGTGATAGTATTTCACCTGTTGCGGTGTGATAATGTATGGGGTGTATGCATCTGCAAAGATGAAGTCCGTGGTCTTCTTTCGTGCGAAATAGATACGTGACTGACTGGGGGATATGAGGTTGGAGTTGCTGACGTTGGAGATGGAGTAATCATTGAGTGGGTCGCGCATGGGCAAATGCATATATGAGGAGTCGATACCTGCCAATGTGTCTGCTACGCCCGTCCATTCATCAAGTTGCCATGCTCGTATGATGGTAGGCACCGATTTCTTATCTTGAGCATACACATCTATCATGCTGCATAAAATCAATATGCAGGTGCAGATGATACGTGATATGTGGTTAATGCTGTGCAATGTGTCTAATGTCTAACTTCTAACAGCTTTTTTCGGTGGTCTAATATCGAACTTCTAAGATATCGCAAACTACCCCAATGTAAATTGGGCTGCAAAGGTACAAAAAAAAAAGTATATGTGCAAGAGTTTTTGTGAAATTTTCTGTAGGTTACGCGACCACTTCGCGACCACTGTAGCACATCTGTCGCCTATCTGTGTCATAGTGGTGGCACTCCGATTATTGCAACTCAAAATTGTCCACATCTTGCCAAAGCGGTAGCACTTTGCGGAAGTGGTGGAGCTTAGCAATATCGAACTCGGCAATCTTGGTGCCTTCTTCGTTGTCTTCGAAGTGCGCAATCGGCTGTAAACGAGTGTCATACGCTACAGAGTGACCGTTGTAATGTAAGCCCATTCCGTCGTCGCCTACGCAGTTGACGGCAGCAATATAGCACTGGTTTTCTGTAGCACGGGCTGCTATGAGCGCGTCCCAATATTGGATGCGGATGTCAGGCCAGTTGGCTACTACGAGAATGATGTCGTAATCATGTCCGCTGCGATTGCGTGCCCAGACAGGAAAACGCAAGTCATAGCAAACAAGCAAGAGGATCTTAACTCCCTTGTATTCAAATATATGTCTTTCTTGTGCAGGTTGAAAGAATTGGTCTTCTCCGCCGTGGGCGTAGAGGTGGCGTTTGTCCTGTACAAACAGCCTACCCCCGTCCCCTCCCTGAAGGGAAGAGAGATTAGAGCCACCCTCTAATTCCTCCCTATTTGGATAGACAGAATGAGGGGTAATCATGAAGCCGCGATTAACCAAACGCTGTCCGATGTCAGGCTTGCAGATAAACGAACTGACGATGGCAATGTTGTATGTATTTGCTAATCGCTGTAGGGTAGTCATAATCTCCTCATCCATGCTTTCTGCCAGTTCGGGGTGGTCAGTGCAAAAACCAGTGGCAAACATCTCGGGCAATACCGCTACGTCGGCTTTTCCAGCCAAGGCTGCGATACGTTCTTCTGCCAAGCGGAGATTGGCTTCTTTGTCTGCCCATGCGATGGGGTATTGTAGTAGTGCGACGCGCATAAAAAATTGCTATGAAATCAATAACGCTGCAAAGTTACAAAAAAAAATAAATCCAAGCAAATTATTTACAGAATAGTATATTTTTTTTTGCTTATAAAGGAAGAAAATGAGGTAAGATGGGTGACAATTTTCAAAAATCAGAGGAATTATTTGGTTATGTCAAAAAAAAGCAGTATATTTGCCCGATTTTTCGCGCGTTTTAAAAATCCGTGCGCGCGAATGGACTAAAATCTGTTAGAAAATGAAAGGTAATTCGCAGTTAATAGTTATCGCCATATGTGCAGCTCTGTGTACGGGTATGTTGCATTTGTTGGGCGTGTTTGATTTGCAGGACAAAGGCCTGTCGGGTTGGAATCCGAATAGTATGTATAATGGAGTTATTGCCAAGGATACTAATGTGTATGGAATTAGTATGGTTGATCGACCATCTGTTGGTAATACCAGTCGTGTGACTACCTCCGTGCCAAGTGTTGCTACTAGTAGCATGCGCTCGAATAAAATATCAGCATTGCCATCTTCTAAGGTGATATCCTCTTCGGTGTCGTCTTCCTATGCGGGTGCGCCTCTCCGCACGACGTCATCGGCTTCGTACCGCAGTTTCGGTGGTGGCGGATACGCTGGTGGAGCGAATAATACATTTGTTTTCAACCAATTCAAAATGGCAAAATCTTCGCCTATGGGCATGTCTGTCATGCCGAATTTGAGTTATGTGCCTGCTGCAAGTTCGCGTGTCTATTCGTCTGCGCAGATGAGTGGTGGCGCTTATTCTTATTCTGCTCCTTCTATGGAGGGAGTTGCGCCTCGAGGAATAAATGGTCGTCGAAATGCAGGTGTGGGATTTGATGATATTTGGTCGGATTGGCTTTGGGGACTGCATGATGATGGTGATGGTACAGGTGCATGGATGTACGATAGCGGTGATAACTACTACTACAATAGTTCTAAGTTGCGCGAGGCATTTGCTGCTTGGTTCAGTTCTAACTCTTCAAGTTTCCAAGGTATGACTGAGGAGGAGGCTTGGCTGTTGTTCTTGGAGTGGTTTGCTCCTAAAGACTCGGATGGCAATCTATTGGATACTGACCATAACTTCCGTTTCCCTATCTCTGATGGATTGGGAGTATTGACGGTGTTGGCATTGCTGTATGCATTTGTAATTTATTTGAAATTACGCAGTAAGAAAGTTGCTTAATAGACATTATCATTGAATCATGCGTTCCATGCACAAAATATTGCTTTTCTTGTTTGCTGTTTTGATAGCAAACATATTGCCTACGTTTGCGGAAGAGCAATATGTGGATCCTGTATTTGGTGATACGATTGACCGTACAGATGAGGATTTTGTGACGGTTTCGCTATTGGTGGCAGATCCTGGTCTCTCTACTTACTCGGTTTTGGGACATGCTTGTTTGCGTATGCAGTGTCCTGCATTTGACATGGATTATTGCTTCTCATATGAAAGTGAGAGTGTTGAAAATCGCATAGCTGATTACTTGGCAGGAAAACTGAAAATGGGACTGTTTGCGGTACCTGTAAAAGAATATTGTGATGGTTATGCTCAGGAAGGTCGCGGTGTCTATGAATATAAACTAAACCTCCCTTCTGTGGCGGAGCAAAATCTTTGGCGCATTCTTGATGAGCATGTAGCAAAAGGTAGTTGTTTGTCATATGATTACTTTAAACGAGGTTGTGCGATAACTTGTGTACAATTTATAGAAGAGGCGTTAGGCGAAACTCGTATTCAATATGATGCAAGTTTATTGCAGCGAGAAGCGACAAGTAAAGAGATCGTTTTGAGCCATTGTGACAAATTCAAATGGTCGGGGTTTGCATTTGCATTTTTAGCCGCAGGCGAGTCAGAGCAGTTGGTCAGTGGGTCAGAGCAGTTGTGTGTTCCTGCTGAATTGGTGCAAGCATGGAAAAGGGCATCAATCAATGGTGTTCCGCTTCTTGCACAAGAGCCTGTGGTCTTGGTAGAAGGTGCGCCACAGTGGGATGATAGTTGGTTTACGCCGATGTTATTAGCTTGGCTTATCCTATGTTTAGCCATTGCCAACATCTTTTGGAATAAACCTTATTGTGATTGGTTGATGTTGTTGGCGCAAACTGTGGTTGGAGCGGCTATGATGTATTTGATTTGTTTCTCCAATTTGTGTTGTACTTCTTGGAACTGGCTCTTGATACCGTTTAATCCATTACCAGCAATTTTCTGGTATTGGCGTAAGTATTGGGCACTGCCTTATGTGGGTGTGATGATTGTATGGTCTTTGGTTATGGCGGCGAACTTGCTTTGGGGACATGTGCTGATGGATTGGTCGCATATCTTATTGGTACTTGCTTGGGCGCTGATAGTGCTGAAACAATCTCCTTGGGTGTGTACATTGCTATCGCACAAAAAATAGATGATAACTTTTTGAACCGAAATATATGAATACAATAAAAATCCAATCTATGATACATTGTAATAAAATATGTTTTCAATTAGCCAAACCTTTGGTGTTATTGGTGTTTTTAACCAGCATTACTAATGCAATATATGCATATAATACTCATTATACTCACTATTCTAAAGCGACCATTACTACAAGCAATGGTTTGGGTAAGGTGTATGTGAGTGATAATAATACTGCTCCTAATAATGGAAACTGGAAAAATGCTACAGCTACAGCTAATCAAAACTGTAGAGGAGATGAAAGTGAGGATTCGCATACATACTATTTCTACGCACAAAATCAATCCAATTGGTTGTGGGCTGGCTGGGAAAAAGATTATGTGTTAATAGAAAATTCCCAAGATGGGACATTGACAAATGGTTATTATAGAACGGACCAAAGTGTGACGGCGGTAAGTGTGGATCAGAATGCTCCAACGGAGTTGAATATGATCGCTCTTTGGTGGTGTCCACAAATTACGAATACAGAGATAGTAGGAGTTACGACTGATCCTAAGTATGAAGAGACGATTACGATCACAGATCCTAATAGTCCAGCAATTCAACGAACAATTAATTTTGTTACGACAGAGGCTTTGAGTGCGGATAACTTCACACTTACGCCATTTAATATTGATACCTATACCACTTCTTATGAGGATCAGTATAGTGTCGATGTTACTATCCCAATTAGTGGAGAACATCATTTAGACCCTACTACCCACACTTTGACGTTAACCAGTAACTATAAGGGAAATCAAGCGGCTGCCTCTTCTGCTACTGCAACAATCAAAATTATTGAGGATTATACGCCTCGATTTGGCTCGAGTGTAGATGCATACGAGTTTGTTCGTGGTACGGAGACAAAGATGTTTTCTATGGAGTGGCTGAATGCTGTTGCCAAACATAGCAATACAACATGGACAGTGAATCTCGTAGGAGACGATGTGTTTCAAATTACGAACGGAGGAAATACTGCTACTCCTGAAATTACGTTTACCAAACCTGCATCGCCAGAAGAAAGTTATTCGGCGACATTGACTATCTCTTGTAGTTATAAAGGTATTCCGTCTAATATCATCGATAATCAGGGAAATGAACTGAAAGATGGAGCGGAGATTGTGCATGTCAAGACCATTGTATTAACGGCTTCTTTTGAACCTACAATCGTATGGACTCCTTCTGCTTATGATTTTAACACGATTGAATGTGGTACAGAAGTGACTAGTGGAAATATATCACTGCTCCATAATTTAGCAACAGATCCAACTGTGACAATCTCTGGCAATCCGAATATTACATTCACCAAAAGTGAATTTACCAACAAGGAGGCAATCGTTATAGTTACCTTGGGCAGTGCACTGCCTGTGGGATCACATACTGCGACATTAACTGCGCTTGGCAAGAAAGAAAATGGAGATCCGATAGAAGCGGTTTTGGAGGTGAAAGTAAATGTAGTTTTGCAAACTCCAGTACTGCGAGGTACTCCTGCTAACGAGCAAGTTAATCTGTTATGGGATAAAATACCTGGTGCAACCAAATATGAAATCAAATGGTCTGGAAATGGAAACAGTGGAACGATTACCATATCTGACCCTAATCAAACGTCTTATCAACATACTGGATTAACCAACAACATACCTTATACGTACACACTAACTGCATATTGCGACGACAAAGATCGAAAGACATCCAATACAGTAGTTGTTGTTCCGCAATATTATCCGCTATATATTGCCAAAGAGCAAACCACGTATGGTGATGGTACAGTGGCAGTCTCAGCTGCTCATACCGGATTATACACGGGTGCTGTGGGTGATACGTACGAATTGAATGTATCGGCTGCATTCTCTGGCAAAGAGACGCAGTTTGAGTGGTTGTATCTATTTGTAGCAGAAACACCTCAGGGTAAGTATCCTTGTTACATCTATCGTAAAAATTCCGCAGAACGATATAGATACCATGGTCAAGTGGAAATGACTGATAACAAGAAAGATAAAACCTATTTCGAATTGACGACAGATATTGGTAGCGTTTATCTTGCGGGCTATTGTGGTAAGGCAACTACAGGTAATACTTGGACTGAGAATGGTGTGCTACATATAAAAAAGGGCAGTAAAAACACGATTGATTTATATTTGGATGGATTGCAGTTGTACGCCAAAGCGAAATCATCTACGACATATTCTACTACATCTGCATCAGAAGTGATGAATAATTTCGTAGGTAAATCTTACCCCATGGAGGGAAGTGGCGCGATATTCGTATTTGATGGCAGAAGTGGAGGCTTTAATCCAACTTTGCACGTCTGCAATGAGAATATTCTCCAATCTACGCAAAGTATGGATTTAGCGGTTAATGCAGATACTACTATTAAATCAGGATTTACATCAACCACAGTAAAATTTCAGATGCAATGCAAACAAGAATCATCTGTGATTCAGGCAATGGTGGATGGTACGGATGATGCTTTTGCAATCACAATAACGGATGCTTGGCATGATTTGGACGATGCGACCAATATGAATGGTTGTAGAACCAATGGTTTGATTACATTGCAAAAGGGTTTAACAAATCATCCTCTCATTAATTTGGGTCATGCCGGTAGTAGCTTTAATATAGCAGGTGGTCAGGTGAACTTTGGTAATCAATCAGGTATTTGTGTCACGGAATCCTACCAATATATGTATAGACGGGATAAAATCTCGAGTAATACATTGGATACGTACGTATATGGTTGTTCAGAATACTCGATTACAAACAATAACACCGAAAACAATGGATTACAAAGTGGATATGGTTTGAAGGGCACTGCCAACCAATCAATGAAGTTCTGTGATGGAACCATTCGTGCTGCAGTATCTCCGCTTGTGTGTCCTACCAATACTACCATTGATGGTGGCGCTTATCTGTGTGATGTCAAAGCTGGTACTAGTACGGATTTGTATAGTTCATATGATACAGGCAAACAACATAAATTGCATAAAATTGCAGTGGATGTTGTAGAGTCTGTTGGAACAATCGAAAATGGCTTGGTGGTATTTGAGACAACCCCAACTGCGGATGGCAAAGATGGTTTCCAAGTGTTGATGGATAATTTATTCCCAAGTGCAAACTATCGAACGACAATTGATGCGCAAGAGGTATATGCTTCTTTGGCGGACTATTACAAGCCTTCTACGAAATATGGACATGAGAGTCTTGCTCCTGTTGGAACAAAGCTCTATCTCATGTTGCCTCAAGATGGTTCAATTTCCTCTTATACTGGTTGGGCTTTGTGCGTACCAGAAGTGCAAAACGTTAATCAAAATATTGGTGGGGGGATGCAAGAGGTGTCTGCTGGTGGTACTACGGAAGTTGTACCTACAACCAAAGTGCCTGTTGCAGAATCAAGCTTGAAATTAACCAACCGATTGCTGTATGCTAAGATTGATGAGACAACCAAGAATGTGATTAAAGACCTTGATTTGTCTGGAGAGGATGCAACCGTGACATTAGGTCATCATATTACAAATGCTGATGAATATACAATCAATGACAAAGTCTATATGCTTCTGCCTGTAGTCGCTGGTCAGTGGAATATGTTTGTAGCACCATTTGATGTGCACAACGTGTATGCTATTGAAGCCTATCCAGAAAGTCTTTTGAAGAAGGTATATGGCGAGGAGAAAAGGGCTGGTACAGGACGCTACTACATTACGGATATAGATGGCGCACGTAATGCGCAAGCGAAACGTTTGTTCGATTTGCTTGTCTATTGGATGTCTGTAGAAGACTTGGATGTAGATTTCTTTGGAGTGGCAGGTGGATATGGCAACTTTGTTGAAACTTGGATGAACTATGAGGCTGCCAATAAGGAGATGAAAGGCGGAGTGGAAATTGATGGTGATTATACCCCTACCATCGAACAATTGTATCACTTCACAGGTACTACAGGCACGTACCCTAATGCGATGAAATGGTATGAGGCGAATTATTACTTGTATCAATCAAGTGGTCTTTGGGATTTCAATGCAGAGACTGGTGCTGTAGAAACAGATTGGATTGAAGTGACGGAGCAATCTGTACCACGCTCTACGGGAACACCTAATACCATCATGCACAAGGGTGGTTTCTATTCGCTACAGTTCCCGTCTAACTATAGCAATGGTTGGGATTATTGGACAGGTAAGTATATTCTGTTAGAAGGTTATGGACCACAAACTATCGATGGTAGCAGCGTTATTAACAATGTACTACCTACGATCGTTAACACCCCAGATAATGCAGTGCAATTATATGGAAATGCTTCGTTTGCTAACTCGCAATCATTCCAACATGAAAATCTATACCACACTGCATTAAATGATAAAGGAGTGCTTGATTTTGTTCGTAAAACCGATGAAAAAGCATTCTTTGCTCCAATGGATGGTTTTGCAATAGGTGATCTAGATGGTGCTATTGAGACAATCACCACGGAAGCAGGACAAATAATGCAACAGCAGAGAAAAGCAAAATCTATCAATATGCAAACGGGTGAAGTGGTCTATGAGCAATCAACAACCATATTGGACGACAATCCAGGCGTTGCTACGGATTTGCCAACTATTATGGGAGATGTTGCGCTCATAGTGATGCCTACCGAAACTGGACTGGTGATGGTGCCTAAGTATCCACAGCAAGTGATGATCTACGATGTGGAAGGTAAATTGATCTTCAATCAATACGTTGTAGAGGAGCAATCTGTTGCACTGCCAAGCAGTATGTATATCGTGCGTGGAGAGCAAGATAAGATAAAAGTGGTTAAGAAATAGGGAACTATATACATCTTGAGTTTACGACGAACAATTAGTGTTTATTGATTGATGTAATCCCGAATAAAAAAAGCGAATTTCCAAAATGGGAATTCGCTTTTTTATTTGAATGCGTTATAATCGAAGATATTATTTCTTCTTTGCAGGCTCGTTAGCAGGTTTGCCAATGGCTTCGCGCATGGTGGTGTCTGCTTGGATGTTTTGCATGCGGTAGTAGTCCATGATGCCGAGGTTGCCATTGCGGAAAGCTTCTGCCATAGCTTGTGGTACAAGCGCTTCTGCCTCAATCACTTTCGCTTTTGCCTCTTGTGCTTTGGCTTTCATTTCTTGCTCTGTAGCAATAGCCATAGCACGGCGTTCCTCTGCCTTGGCTTGAGCGATGTTCTTATCTGCCTCTGCTTGGTCCATTTGCAATTGTGCACCAATGTTTTTACCTACATCAATATCAGCAATATCAATACTCAGAATCTCAAAAGCAGTACCTGCATCTAGTCCCTTGCTGAGCACGAGTTTGGAGATGCTGTCAGGGTTTTCCAATACCATCTTGTGGCTATCCGATGAGCCGATAGATGATACGATACCTTCGCCTACACGAGCAAGGATAGTGTCCTCGCCTGCACCACCGACCAATTGCTTGATATTGGCGCGCACGGTTACACGAGCCTTTGCGATGAGCTGAATGCCGTCCTTTGCCACAGCAGTCACAGGAGGAGTATCAATCACGCGAGGGTTCACCGACATTTGTACTGCCTCAAACACGTCACGACCAGCGAGGTCAATAGCTGTAGCCATTTGGAAAGTGAGTGCCATATTTGCTTTGCTAGCACTAACAAGGGCATGTACTACGCGCTCAATATGTCCACCTGCGAGGAAGTGCGCCTCCAGTCCGTCGCGCTTCACGTCGGTGAGACCAGCTTTATGCGCCTCAATAAGGCAGTTGACAATGCGTGTAGGTGGTACCTTACGGATACGCATCAGGAAGAGTTGTACTAACGAAACATGTACACCGCTTACTACTGCGTTGATCCACAGCATGAAAGGTACATAGTAGAAGAAAATGATTACGAAAATGGCAAGGAGAGCCACTAATACAATTTGTAGTAGTTCCATATTATTTGAGTTTAAAGATAAATGTTTAACGAATTAACGAGTTAAACGGCGATGGTTATTTCTGTAAATCTTCCATGTGTTTGCCTGCGGATGGCATATCCACACCGCCTTCGATCTTGGTGTCAAGTGCCATCTTGTTGAGCGCTTTACTCTTGAGGAATACCCAAATAGCGATGCCGCAAAGCACTACGCATGCAGCCAATGTGACATGACCCGCCCACGCCCATAATGCAACTAACTTAACATAGGCGATTACTACCGCTGCAATCAAACTGGCAAGTCCGAAGATACCTGCAATACCAAAACCAGGCAGGAGAAACATCTCTGCCAATAACAGTCCTATGCCAAAGAGGACAAGAATGATGGTTAGAAGAATATAGGTCATTGTGTTTTATGTTTAAAAAGTTTGAAAGGTTCTAAAAGTTTTAAGGGTGTTCGGTGTTTACGCCGCAAAGGTACAAAAAATAATACATATATGCAAACAAAAAAGCAAAAAAACAAAAAACTTTACTTTATATAAGTAATAGAAAAAAGCGGAAAAATAAATTTGCACATATGAAATAAAAGTACTACCTTTGCCGCCGTTTTGCGAAAAAGACACCTTATTATATATAGGCTTTGTTGTGACTTGAGCGTCAGGAACGATGTTAAAGTCCTTAAAAAATAATGAATTAGAACAATGAGCAAGAATTTGATGATCGTAGAGTCTCCCAGCAAGGGAAAGACCATTGCCAAATATCTGGGCAAGGATTTTCGTTTGATGTCGTCGCAAGGGCATGTGCGTGACATTGAGGGAGTGGGTAAAAATAGCATGGGTATTGACTTTGACAATGGCTATGCACCTAACTATGTGATTGATAAAGATAAGATACAACTGGTAGATGCGCTGCGTAAAGAGGCACTGAAAGCAGACAAGGTATGGCTGGCAAGCGACCCTGACCGCGAGGGAGAGGCGATCGCATGGCATATTCAAGAAATATTGCAATTGCCTAAGGATAAAGTGTGCCGTATCACGTTTAATGATACAACCAAAGAGTCGATTTTGGAGGCAATCAATCATCCTCGTGATATTGATTATAACTTGGTCAATGCGCAGCAAGCACGTCGCGTGATGGACCGTATTGTGGGATTTGAGTTGTCACCTGTGTTGTGGAAAAAGGTCATTACTGGTTTGAGTGCAGGTCGTGTACAATCGGTGGCTGTGCGCTTGATTGTAGAGCGTGAGCGTGAGATTGAGGAGTTTGTGCCAACAGCAAGCTACCGCTTGACTGCGGAGTTTGTGGGTGTGGCGTTGAATGGGGAAGAAACAACGTTTAAGACGGAGTTGAATCGTCGTTTTGCTACCAAAGAAGAGGCGCTTGCTTTTCTTGAGCGTTGCAAAGAATCTACTTTTACGCTCACATCTGTGACGCATAAGCCAGGTCATCGTTCTCCTGCACCTCCTTTTACCACCTCTACGTTGCAACAAGAGGCGGTGCGCAAGTTGCACTTCTCGGTGTCGAAGACGATGCGTTTGGCTCAGTCACTCTATGAGGCAGGTCATATTACTTATATGCGTACCGACTCGGTGAATCTTAGCGGGTTAGCAATCAATACGGCAAAAGCAACTATCTTGTCGGAGTACGGAGAGCAATACCACAAAGCACGTCAATATCAGACGAAATCAAAGAATGCTCAAGAAGCACACGAGGCTATTCGTCCAACGTATATGAATGTGCCTGTAGCGGGAAACAATAATGATGAACGTCGCCTATATGATTTGATTCGCAAACGTGCATTGGCTACACAAATGGCTGATGTGGAGGTGGATACTACTCGTGTGGAAGTGGCGATGAGCAATTCGCCATATCTGTGGACTGCAACGCATGAGGTGATCACTTTTGATGGTTTTATGCGCGTTTATACGCAAGCTGCGGACGAGGAATTGACTGCGAATAATCAAGCAGCTATCGCCTTGCTCAAGGAAAATGTCAATTGTCAGTTGTCAATCGTAAACGGTCAAGAGACCTTTACAAAGGCTCCAACGCGCTATCACGAGGGTTCGTTGGTGGATAAGATGGATGAATTGGGTATTGGTCGTCCGTCCACGTATGCAACTGTGATAGAGACGATACAGTCGCGTAAGTATGTGGAGCGTGGAGCTGTGGAGGGCGTAAAACGTAGTTACAATGTGTTGACGCTCAGCAATGGCAAGATAACGGATAAGCATAAAACAGAAGTAGTAGGAGCGGACTCTGGCAAGCTTCTTCCTACTGACCTTGGACGTATTGCCAATGACTTCTTGGTGGAGCAATTCCCTACCATATTGAGTTATGACTTTACGGCTCATTCTGAGGAGAGTTTCGATGCTATCGCTGCGGGTGAAGCGAATTGGGTACAGACAGTGGATGAGTTTTATCAGACTTTCCATCCGCTGATTAAGCAAGTACCATCTGGTAAGATGGCTGCACGATTGATAGGTCAGCATCCTCAGACGGGAGAGCCAATTTTAGCGCGTATTACCAAGAATGGCCCTTGCGTGCAATTGGGAGATAGCGATACAGAGAAACCAAAGTTTGCTTCTATGCAAAAAGGACAAAGTATCTTCACGATTACGATAGATGAGGCATTGGCTTTGTTTGCGAATGCTTTGCCTCGCACTTTGGGCGAATGGCAAGGCGAAGAAGTGGTGGTGGGCGAAGGTAAATATGGTCCATATGTTCGTCATGCGGGAGTGTTTACGAGTTTGCCTAAAACAGTTGATCCATACACGATTACGTTGGATGATGCCATTGTGCTTTTTGAGCAGAAGAAGCAGGCTGATGAGCCAATTCATGTGTTTGGAGAAATACAGGTGTTGAATGGTAGGTATGGTGCGTATCTTAGGACTCCAGAGGGTAATTATCGCTTACCAAAGTCGGTGGATGTGCAAGCTTTGACGGAGGCGAAGTGTCGTGAGATCATCGGATCGAGTGAGCCAGCAGCAGCCAAGAAACGCTTTACAAAGAAGAAATAGCGCGGCGAGAAGTAGCGCAGTTGGTAGCGCACCACGTTCGGGACGTGGGGGTCGCGTGTTCGAATCACGTCTTCTCGACAAAAAAGGACAGGGATGTCCTTTTTTTGTTATGGTGATGTATGCTGAATCACCTATAAATCACCTATAAATCACATAAGAATAACCTATGAATCACCAAAGAATCACTAAAGAATAACTAAAGAATCACTAAAGATTTATAGCGGAAAGATAGTGAAAGAAAAGGGACTGACTAAACCTAATTGACGTAAACCTAAAACAAAGTGATGAAACGTATTGGGAATGAGCGGCTTGAAAAATGAGGTGTTTGGTTGAAAATATAGAAAAAGTACTCTTTTTTCTTGGGAATTTCAAAAAAAAATAGTAACTTTGCAGGCTAATTTGTTTTTATAAAACAAGAAGACGTGTGTGGTGCGTATAATTGCCCCGATATTTTGTGTCAAAGAAGGAATGTAATATTTGATTTTTAAGGATAAAAGTGACTAATTCGTATTCTCATACAGCCCAAATCATGGATACACCTGGCATGATGCACCATGCAGGGTATGTGTTTAAGGATCCATGTACGGGTTGGAATTCGTTTACTGCTTCAGGTACTGGCAGCTTTGCTGCTATTTCGGCTGAGGTAGGTGGTAGTGTTTGTACCCAGGAAAACCTGTTTGGTGGTCCTGTGAAAGTGAATGGAATGGTATATGCAGCTCGTCCTGATAGACCACCAATAGGACAGGAGATGCCAGTAGGAGGTATGCTGTTGCCGATGTTGGTGATGGTGTGTGCATATGTGTTGGTAAAAGTGGTTAAACGTAAGAAATCTCAAGCCTTATGAAAAGATTTTTTCTCTTAGTATATATTTGTCTGAGTTGTCTGATTGCGCAAGCGCAGGTGACAGATGGTGTGTTTGTGAGCGGAGATATCGTATCGTTTAGTTATGATAGCGACCCATGGGTGCAATATGATTTTCGTTTGTATTTGGAGGCAAGTAGTGACGGTGTGCGTGCTCCACGGGTGATATCGGATGACTGCTTGTGGCGGATGCGTATTGATCAGAATGGTTCGTCTTACTATTATAGTTTTCAGAATTTGACTACAGGATATTGGTTGAGTGTGGATAACTCAAGTCCACAGGGGGCGACAAATGTAGGTGCTCTGACTTTGGTTCCCGATAGTTCTGCAGCAGCGGCTTTTCGCTTCGGAAATATGGTGGATTCGCAGAAGGGGTCCTATTGGTTGGGTGAGATTTACTACATGGCCACAATGCACTGGGGGCAAGTGCTACCATTGTATGTGACTTTGGATTTTACGGTTGCGAACTGGAGTCCTTATACGATTCATGTGGAGAAATGGGAGCGAAAAGGTACAGGTGATGCGTGGGCGCACTTCAACCCAGCGAAGATAGAGTTTACCTACGATGATGTGTTGGAGCGTGATGTGCGCTTTGTGATTGAGCATACCACAGAGACGTATTACCAGATAGTAAGACGTCCTAATGAAGAGCCGCTACTTCGACGCACATCCATTGAGGTGGACCCAAATCAAGTGAAAGAGGTGCATGTGTATTGGGAGTCAACGGGTGCGAATAAGAGCAAAGAGACATGGCTCAATCCAGCAAACTTCTCGTTTAACTATCCTAATCTCCAATATACTTGCCCAGATACATCGCGTGTGATGATGAGGCTGGGTGAGGTGGAAGAGATTAAAGCGGCTGACGGACATAAGCAATGGCAGTTTCCTTTGGCACCAGTAGGAGAGAGTCCGATGGATTTGAAGGGTATTATCTATCCCGAATTGGATAGTCAAGGCAACCAGTTGGGTATCTTGACTTGGATAGACTATTCGGATAATGTGGTGGTGGAGTATAAATACGGCAACCAGAGCTTCAGCAAGAAGATGCGCGTGGTTCGTAAGTCGTATCACAAAGAGGAGTTGAATCCAATCTCGGTGTCGATAAATCCAGTGACCTATACCTTCCGTGAGGTGGCTGAGGCAAAAGACTTTGTGGTAAATGTGCAGCATCAACATGGTTCTGTGATTTACAATGTGGATGGTCAAGAGATTGTTCGTGAGGCAGAAGGCGAAGTAGAAATAATATCCTTGAATGATGCGCATTGGACATTTAGCTTCGAGAATGGTTGGGAAGGGCTTAGTTGTGAAGTGCTGGACGATGGTAAAACGATTCGAGTGAGTACACCAGAGAATGAAAGTAATAGTAAGCGTACTGCGACATTGGTAGGAACATATTCCAATCAAACTGATGCTGAGCATAAACACGCAGGTGAGTTCCGTATTCCAATCGCTCAGCGTGTGGAAGCAGGTGGTATACAATTCGAGACGCAAGCAGGTGCAGGTCATACAGGAGCATGGACGGCAGGGCAAGAGCAGTTGACACATACCTCGGAGCGTACCATATACTATTTGCCTAACCAGGAGATAGAACTCCGTTTGGCAGAGTCGGGGTACTCGGGCTATATGCGCTGGTATGACTATGAGACCAAGGGGGATCCCTATTATAACCATGTAGAGGGCTATTTGTCCACTTCATGGATTCGTTCGCCTCGTTCGGCGGACGGCACACCATTTGCTGCTATCAATACGCCACAGAGTGCAGAAACGATTCAAGATGAAGGTATATCGTATGGATTGTATTCTTTCAACAGAAATAACGACCGATATGGCGCTCAGACCGCAGGTACAGATGCTAACTATGGTGGTGTGCTGAATGAAAACAATACTGGTAACGCCGCTCCAATCCTCAAGGGATGGGATTATACGTATAATGCGAGCGCAAGCACGGCTGAGGCTAAAGCAGCTTCGGGCTATCATACGATGGCGTGTGATGTAAGTGCATATACCGATTATGAATATACTTTGCATAATGGTCAGATCACTTCGATAACAGAGCCAACGCTATCTTATCGCCAAATCTTCCATCTTAAGCCAGCTGAAGAGATGGCGGATACACTGCAAGCGCGAACGGGCAGAGGTGAGTATTTGGAAACGTATAAATATCAGGCTCCATCGGGTAAACAGATCCTTTTGTCCACTGAGCATCGCTATGTCCAATACCGTTCGCATTTGTCTGAGATGTGCTATTTCTATCGCGATGGTAGTGACCAAGTGCAACGTATTCCAGCATCAGCATTCTCATGGACAAGAGAGGTGTGGGATAATCAAACTAAGGACTATCTACTTGCACAGGGATATACCCCTACATATACCGCTGAACTTGACTATCTGATAGTTAGAAGTGATAATTACACCATGGGCGAGCAGCAAGTGAAGCATAGGTATCGTTTGACAGCAGCACCAGCCGACTCAGAGCCATTGCTGATAGCTGAGTTTGAGGTGGAGTTTGTGGATGTGGAGAAATGTGGTCCAACGACACAAACAATCATCACTCAAGCCCGTATTGAAAATGAATATGAGGTGTTGAGTAGCATTAATTTTGATGACAACAACGATACGCATTTGCCATGGGGACAGATATCGTATGGATATGTGTATGCAACGGGTGAATTGGCACAAGAAGCTAATTTCCGCCGTGGTGCAACGCAAGGTGCGTTCCCATTCTATGGTGAATACACGATATTGTCTTCCGTGAACAAAGATTGGGCTATGGCATCGGCTCATTCGGGTAAGGCATTGTATGTGGATGGTACCATGGAACCAGGTTTGGTGGCCAGTCTTACCACGGGTAAGCCTATTTGTTCGGGTCAAACGATGTATTGCTCGGCATGGTTCTGCAACCCTGCACCGGCTAACTGGTCAGGCCAAGGTAACCCAATCTTCCGCTTTAATGTTCAAGGAAAGAATAAGGGAGAAGCAGATTGGCAGAATGTAGGCGTGTATTTTGTGGGCGAGTTGCTCAAAGGTAGGGGTTGGCAGCAGATTAACTTCCCGATTGAATCGGCGAGTGGCTATGACTCTACGCGCGTATCGATTTATAACTTTGCGACTACCAACCAAGGTAACGACTTTATGGTGGACGATATTACTCTATATGTATCGCAGTTGCCAATGGCGGCTTACCATGGTAAGATGACCTGTCGCTCGACGAATAATGGTGTCAGCAGTGCAGCAGCCGTGTTGCGATTGGATTATAGCAATATGGAGGTAGGTTCGGATGCGTATATCTATTATCAGATTTACAATGAGACAGCAGACAAAGCATTGAATCCAACCTATCAAGAGGGAGATGAAACGCTACCTATCTACTACCATGACTATGATCATGAACATGGTAATCTGGCAACCAATCACGCCTATGGTTCGATACACATTCCTGATGCTAATTATGTGCCTTCGGAGAGTAGGGGAGATATTATCTATTACTCGGTGGCCAAGATGCTGGATGAGATGGGTGATGCGGTACATAAGAAGGCCTATGTGAAGACGGTGAATAATGGTGTGGAAAAATGGCTGTTGTATGTGGCGCATATCATCGAAAATACCGAAGAGCCTGATGAGGCGTTGAATAAGTTATATGCTGGTGATAGCTATTGGATGCGTATGGCATATTCGGTGGATGAGTTGGACGAGGACAACTGTAACATGCAAACACCATTGCATGCTACGCAACAGACTAAGTTTGATCTCCGCAATTCGGATGGCGGTCTGGTGGATGAGGAGTTTGACTTGGAATCGGCAGGCAATTGCGCCAATGACATGTATTATCTGACGGTGGCAGTGAAAAATACCTTTGCAGATGAGGTGGGTGGTGCGCTCAAGGATAAGAAGGTACCTATCTATGCGGATTGGTTGGTAACTGTGGAGTCGGATGATGTATATGGTGATAAAGAGGCTACATTGGAGCAACAATTGGCAGCGGATGAGGCATTTAAAGCGTTGTATAAGTACACGCATGGACAAGTGACTGCGGCTATCATGTACGATATGAGACGTCCATCTACGGCTGATGATCCTAATCCAAACTATTATGCTACTCGCTTTGAGGATTTGAAGGTGGATGCATTTGAGTCAAGACAAAACTATGATATCGTGAAGCATCTCCATGATAATGGTTGGTTGCAGTTCTATGATACAACGGCTCATTTCTATCTTGGAGCAAATGATACTGCGCGCTACTGGTGCTTCCCTATTGAGGGTACTGCTACCATGACGGTGAACTATCAGGGTAAGGACACTTTGGTGGTGCTCAAAGATTGTAATGAGCCACGTTGGGTGAAAGTGACTTCTGCAGAAGCTAGTCGCTTCTTGAATATCTTACCAATCGCATCTGAACATATAACGGAGCAACAAAGAACAGAACTTCCTGTTTATAAGATTGTTATTGGTGATACGTCTGCCATCAAAATCCCTGTTACTGACATGGGTGGAGATACCAAGATTGCTAATTGTGAGATAGTAGAAGAAAATGGTAAAAAATACTTTACTCTCAATACAGATGCCATCAGTTTTGTTAACCCTGAAACAGGAGAAGTGTTGCCTGTTGATCCTAGCAAAACGGTTGAAGCAGGTAGAGAATACATCGCACGTTTGCAGTTGACTACAGGTGCCGATGGCGTGGATTATGAAGGATGCAAAGTGGGATATATCTTCATCAAAATACAAGTGTTGCCACAAACAGTGGTATGGCGCCCAGGTACAAGCACCATCAACGGTTGGGGCTTGAACGAAAACTGGAAAAGTTGGGAGGATACCAATGGCAATAAGCAGGTGGATGATGGAGATACGTTTGGAGTAGGATATGTGCCAATGGCTGGTGTAGATGTGATTATCCCTAAGATGGATAATGAGTTGCGCTATCCATACATTGTGCCCGATAATGAGCACTTGGATGACCCAGAATCGGATCACAAGCACAATCACTACCCAATGACCATCAATCATGATGTGCATAAATGTCGCAATATCTACTTTGCTTCGGGGGCACGCATCAACAACCAACATCTGTTGGAGTATGAGAAGGCGTTTGTGGATATGCAGCTGACTTCTACTAAGTGGAATATGATGTCTGCACCGCTGAAAGATATGTATACAGGTGATATGTTTATTCCTCATACAGGCGACTATATATCAGGGTCCGCAATGGAGAGCGATAATCCGTTTGAGGTGTCATCCTTCCAGGGTACACGTGCTGGGGATGCGGCATACGCATTCTGGTTGTCATTCTATAATAAGGATATTGTTACCCGTTATGAGGGTGGAAAAGATGTAACAGAAACAGCCACTGCTGAGTTCTGCGAGTCGAACTCGTTGATTCAACCATTGGAGGTAGGACAAGGTTTCCAACTCTTGGGCTTTGGTCCTGGAGATAGTATGGAAGATATGATTGTTCGTTTGCCTAAGCCAGATGAGCGTTATTCGTATTTCAGCCCTTCGGGTTATGAAACTTCTTCTGTGGTGGTTCCTTCGCGAGAGGAGGCATATCGTTTGGCATTTACTCCAACCGATAACACGATGCAAATTACCTTGACGAATGGGGTGGAGAGCAATGCTTTTGTATTTGGTAATCCTACGTTGTCGTATATTGATATGCGTGCACTATTGGCTGATAATGAGCAGTTTAGTTCAGAGTTCTATTATATGCAGAACGACTCATGGCAGTCGGCTACGGTGGAAGTGGCAGCCACATCTTCGGATCGATACTTGCCTCCGATGCGTTCGGTAATGCTCAAGTTGCGCGATGGGGCAACGGCGACTACTGCCCAAGTAGTATTAAGTACCGATCATTTGACGCTGAATAACTCGCTGAAGTCAAAGGTGGCACCTGTGATGCGTGCACCTCAGCGCGATGTAATGCAAGAGGCTGAGGTGATGACGATCTATGCTTTTGCTGCGGGCAATTATGCACGCTGTATGTTGGCTACACATGCTGAGGCGAATGATTATTATTTGCAGGGCGAGGATGCATTGTTCTTGTCGTCGGGTGTGGAAGTGACGGTGAAGGATAATTCGGCAGTATCTCCGCTGAACCTCTATACGGTGGCAGAGCAAGTGCCGATGATGACCGATCTGCGTCAAGGAGTTAGTGAAATACCATTGGCAGTTTTGGCAAATGCAGATGCAAGGGATGAGCATATGCAATTGGCATTCTATCTCTCTGAAAACTGGACTAAGGAGTGCTATCTTTGGGATACCATGACGGGCGCAAAATACCGAATCCTCAATGGCTTGATGTTGCAATTACCGATGTCGGAGAACCATGAGCAACGCTATGTGATTGTAGGTCCAGATACCTATGTGGGAGAAGGCAATGATGGTGGTGTGGCTACATCTACTATGAGTGCACTTCCAGCCGATGGCCAATTACATGCTTATTCACATGCTGCGGGGATGTTGACGGTGGCATCTAACCAGTTGATAAAATCGGTGGTGGTATATGATATGCTCGGACGTGTATTGCTGGAGCATGATATGAATCTGTGGAATAACGAAGTGACTTTACCAGTACCTTCGGGTATGTGTGTGGTGGAAGCTTATTTGAGTAATCAAACAACGCTTCATCAGCCAGCCATGGTGAAGTAAAATAGATAGAAAGAAACACATTTTTTTGCCGAGGAACACCAGAAAAAGATGTTCTTCGGCATTTTTTATGCAAAAAAAATGGGGAATAGTTGTGAGTTTCATTATTTTTGACTAACTTTGTCGCCGTATTGATAAACTAACTTTTTATTATTAACCATAAAAACACAACAATCATGAAAAAAGTCTATCTTTTTTTGGCGTTGGCTATCCCAATGATGGCAAGCGCACAGTTGTTGGAGGTGGCTTCTACTGAGCGCGTTGCTGCGAATGCAGATGCGAAGGTGGCAGCATTCAGCCCTAATGGCGACTATCTCCTCCTGACAAACACCAGTAACCAAGGTTTACAACGCATGGATTTGGCTACCCAGAAGGTAACCAAAATCACCAGTGCAGATGGCGCAGGTTACAATGTGAAGATTGCTCAAGACGGCAATCAAATCATTTATCGTGAGGTAACTCTCGATGCTACTAAGAGCCGCGTGAGCAACATTATTCGCCACGATTTGGCTGCTAACAAGGCACAAGTGGTAGCAAAGCAACAATCACATCTTGCTGCTATGGTGGCTGATGTGAATCGTCCTTCTTTCTCAGTTCAAGACCGTCAATTGATGATGACCAAGAACGGCAAGACTATTGTTTTCTCTCCTAATGGTCAACAATACAGCTACCACTGGGCATCTCTTTCTCCTAACGGTAAGAAAGTGGCTTACTACATCAGCGCAGTAGGTTGCTTCGTATGCGACATTGATGGCAAGAATATCCAATTCATCGGTCACAACTGCCTCGCTCCAGTATGGTATAATGACAATATTATCCTTGGTTGTGATGCTAAGGACAATGGCGAAGTGGTTTTGGAATCTGCAATCGTAGCTTACAGCTTGGACGGCAAGAAACAAGTGCTGACCAATGGCGAGCAGATTGCTGTGTTCCCACAAGCAGCTGAGGGCAAGATTGCTTACTCTACCTCAGAAGGTGAAATCTATGTTATGAATATTAAATGATGCATACTACTATGAAAAAGACATTATTGATTATGGCAGCATGCGTAGTTAGCATCGCCATGTTTGCAACTGACTTGACAGGCAAACGTATTTATATCAACCCAGGTCACGGTAGTTGGGGTCCTAACGACCGTCCTAATGCTACTATCCCTTATCCTAACTTGGCATCTACTGGCATGCCTGATACTTGCGGTTTCTACGAGACCAACACCAACCTGTGGAAGTGTCTTGAATTGCGCGACCGCTTGGAGGCAGCCGGTGCTTTTGTGATGATGTCACACACACAAGGTGGTCCTTGGCCATACGAGAAAGTGGATGGCGAATATCCAGACTACACCTATGAGCACTATAAGAATTTGCCTGATTATGAGAAATACAATCGTCCATTGTTGGATATCGCTGATGAGGCTGAGGCAAACAATATGGACTACTTCATTTCTGTACACTCTAATGCGGCAACTGATGGTAATACCGTTAACTATTTGTCTTACTTCTATCGTGGTCAAACTGATGGTACACACGTAGTTCCAGGTGCTGTTGACATGTGTAAGGCTTCTTGGTATCATGCTTTTGAGTGCCGCTCTATGGACGGTCTTGAGCCAAACAACTACGACACCCGTGATCCAGAGACTTCTAAGCACATCTTGGCTGATATGAACTTCTATGGAAGTAGTTATGATGCTACTCTTCCTTCTTCTGGTAAGACTTATACTGGTTACCTCGGCGTATTGCACCATGGTGTTCCTGGTTTCCTCGTAGAGGGTTACTTCCATACCTATCAACCAGCTCGTCACCGTGCGTTGAACCCTGACTATTGCAAGCAAGAGGGTATTCGCTACTATCGTGGTATTGTGGATTACTTCAAGGCTGAGCCAGAGACCAAGGGTTATATCTTGGGTACAGTAAAGGATGAGCACAATGCCTTCGTACACGAGCTCTACAAGTATGCTCCTAACACCAATGACCAATACAAGCCATTGAACGGTGCTGTGGTTACATTGAGCAAAGAGAGCGGCGAAGTGGTGGCTACCTATCAAGTAGATAGTTGCTACAATGGTTTGTTCTACTTCCCTGACCTTGAGCCAGGTACTTACAAGTTGGATGCAACAATGGATGGTTACAAACCATTGCACCGCAAATACCAAACCGTAGTCGTTGAGGCAAATGCTACCAGTTATCCATTCCTCTTCTTGGAGGATACTGCTCATATTGATCTCACTGGTCTCTATGAAGATTATCCAAATCCAGAGCAACCTGCTTATGCAGCATTGCCAGCGCAATTCAACATGAAGCAAAATGACCCTAAAGACAATACCGCTAAGATCAAGGGTACTATCAAACGTACTATCCAACACGCTGACTCTGTATTCTACCTCACACACGAGGAGGATGGTACAGCGCATATCTACGTGCTCAACAATACTACTGGCGCATTGGATACCATCTCTACCGTAGGTATCGTTCCAGTTGATCCAACCAACCCTGGTGATCACTTGGCACTCTCTGATATCGCTATCACTTGCGATGGTAAATTGGTAGGTGTTAACTATGTTCGCTGCTACTATGGTGCTAGTTACGTAGAGTCTGGCTACAAAGAAGGTACTTCTCGTTTCTATATTTGGGATGACTTCTTTGCAGATCCTGCACTATGGTTTACAAGCCAATTCACTAGCAACTCATTAAAGTCTGACCAAGGTTATACCATGGCTCTCTATGGTATGTCCACCAACTGCCATATCATCACCACTGGTGTTCACCGCTATGGTAATGGTGCTCGCTACAGCGTTTATAACGTAGTAAATGATATGGTAGCTAGCGAAACATACTATGGCTGGGAACTTGGTGCAGGTTCAGATGAAGAAGCTGAATTTGACGAGTTGTACGATGGTACAGATTTCCGTCTTACTCTTTCTCCACGTGGCGAGAAGACCAACCTCATTATGGATGCAGAGAAAATGGCTCCAGTAGAGTTTACATTCCCAGAGGCTTCTAACCTACCACTCGTTGTTTTTGGTGGTATAGATTCTACCCTCATTGGTACCAAGTTCCAAGGCGCATCATACTTCATGTACGCAGGTCGCAGCATGATGGTTACTCCATTCCAAAACGCTGAAGGCTTTGTAGCTGGTCTTAAGCTCTTTGACATCACCGACGGTATGGACAATGCTGTAGAGGTGAAATTGGATTACGGTTTCTTTGAGCCTTACGGAGCTCCTACCGCTCACGCAAGTGCAGGTGCATATGTGGATGGTGCAGTGCTTAACCTCTATCTCTATGTAGATGGTTTGGTATGGTCATTCACAACTGTTGGCGTTCAACAACCTATCGTTGAGCGTATGAACGCATTGAACCTCAAGGTTGCTAAAACCGAATTCGACTACATCTTCTCATTCGTAGCAAACCAAGATGCTCCATACGCAGCTATCCTCTTCTACGATGAGAACAAAGAGGTGGTTGAGCAAATTGACATCGAAGCTACTAAGGGCGAGAACCAAGTACGCGTTGCTGTTGACATGCTTCCATCTGAGGCTAAAACTTGGGGTATTACCCTCACAGGTACTCCTGTTCCTGGTATGGGCCTTGTTGCAGATCACGTAGATTCTACTATGCTCAAACCATATGCTATCGTTAATAGTCATCCTCTCACCGACCAATTCGGTCAACTCTATGTGATGGAAGGCACAGGTGATAACAAGGGTGTATCTATCTACGACATCAATATGAACAAGCTCAACACTACTCCATATGTATCTACCGATGCTGCATGGAATGCTCCTAAGCGTTTGGCAATTGCATCTGACGGTACATTGTTCATCGCAGAGTATAGCGACGATCATAGTGGTGTATATGTGATGGATCCTGCTCAACCTGAGAATATTACCCAATTCTTTGTTGGTGAGCGTGATGGTAATGGTGTTATTTCTAATGGTGGCGTTAACGTAGGTGCTTCTACCGCAGGTATCTCTATCTACAAAGAGGGTGCAGAGTCTAAACTCGTCGTTTACAACGAGGACTTTGGTGCTTCTTTGGGTAATATCTTGATCTACAATATCGGTCAAGAGGACGGTTCTATCGTTAAGACTTGGGAAGGTGCTCCTTCTGAGGTTTATGGTAAGGGCAGCAACTTGGCTGGTCTTGTTAACAAGAACGGTCAACCTATTCTCACTGACTACGGATTCTTCGTTTCTACTCTCCGTTATGCAGGTGGTAACAATAGCTACGCTACTTCTTGCCGCTACTACAACTTTGATCAAGAGTGCGAATTCTCTACTCACTACGATCAATATGTAGGTTATGTCAATGGTAGCAACGATGGTGCTTTGGCTCTCAGCAACGATCAAAAGTACCTCGTATTGCCAGACGATAACAACCAATTCGTAGTATTTGAGTGCGCATGGGATGAAGAGGGTAAACTTAGCGTGAAGTATGTAGAGTCATTTGTTCACAACCTTGGCCCTGTTTACCAATTGAGCTTCGACTACGCAGGTAACTTGATCGCTTCTGCAGCAGGTCACGTAGCTCGCTACACCATGCCAACAGCTGATAACACCATCGTTATTCCAGCTAAGACTGCGTTGGCAGATGCTCCTGAGTACGATCCAACAGCTGTAGAAAATGTGAAACCTGCTGTTCTTGATCGCAATGCTCCTATGTATGACATACTTGGTCGCCAAGTGGATAAGACATATCGCGGTATTGTTATCCAAAACGGACAAGCATATCTCGTGCGTTGATACTAATTGAGCAAGTGCTCATATATAATAATTCCAAGGAACGAGTCATCCTCGTTCCTTGGTTTTTTGTCTATATCCCTTAGTAACATTTCTAAAAGTTCAATAAAAATTAAACTTTTTCCGAAAACGTTTGCAGGTATCAAAAAAAAGTTGTACCTTTGTCGCCGTGTTATGTAGATAACAAGCTAATAAACAATAATTATTAACCTTAAATTCATTACAACATGAAAAAACTTTTACTATCTCTCCTTGCTCTTGTAGCAATGATTGGTACAATCAGCGCGCAACGCGCTTGGGCGTACGATTTGGGGTTGGGCTATGCTTCCGATACCTACACATTCTCTTTCAAAGCAACTACAGCTGCTAATGCGACCCTTATCTTTACGGATGCTGAGGGTACTGAGTTGGCAACACATGATGCTGGTGCTGTTGTTGCAGGTGCTAATACTGTTTCTTTGCCCAAAGCTCAACTTCCAGAAGGTGACGCTATTTATTGGGCAGTAAAATTAACAGGTGAAGCAATCGCAAATTTAGTAGAAGTTACTGATGCTTCTAAAGGTATTTACAGCTTCTACTTGCCACAAGGTGTAGCCGTTGACAACAATCCAGAGTCTTCTACTTTTGGTAATATTTACGTAGCTCAATCAACTAACGGTGCATCTGATGGTGGTTCTACCCGTGCTGATAACCAAAAACAAGGTATCTTTATTTATGATCAAACATTGGCAGAACTCAATCCTACATCAAATGTAGGTATCATTCCAAGCAATGTGACTTTATCTTCTACCACTGATCGTCAAGCGATGAAGCGTATCGTTATCAATCCTGTAACCAACGAAGTTGCATTTATTCACAACTTGGATCCGGTGGCAATCTGGGCAGTACCTGCTAACAACGTAGGGGGCGAGGCTAAGAACCTTATTGATGGTCTTGGATTTACAGCTGCCAATGCTGCTTGCTTCGGTGAGGATGGTTCTTTGTATGTATTAGTATCTCCTGGTTATCCAGCTCCAGGTTCACTCTACAAGATAACTGATGGTGTAGTAGATACATTGTTTGCTAATTATGGAAAATTTGGTAATGCAGACGTAGCTTTGGCTTCTGATGGTCGTGGTGGTGTTTGGATAGCTCAAAACCGTGGTCAATTAGACGGATTCAACCAACTTACCCACGTTAATGCTGCTGGTGAGATAGACTTCGAAGTAAACTCTACTACCCCTAACGGCATTGAAAGTGCTAATACTGCTCGTGGTACTATGGCTTACAATCCTAATGAAGATGTACTCGCTTTGGGTATTGGTGCTACAAATACCATTGGTGCATCTCTTTATAAGGTGACATATGATGCAGAGACTGGTGTTCCCTCGTTGGCATTCTTGGCAAAGACTCCTTCTTTGGGTAAGAACGTGGATGGTCTTGCATTTGACTACGCTGGTGACCTTTATGGTTTGTCCGCAAATAAAGAGCGTTTCTATAAATATGCTGTTCCTACCAACAACAACGTTTGCAGAACTCCTGCCCCTAAAGCACAGGTGATTGTAAACTCTTCTTCTGTAGTGACCTACACCATTAATGCAACTGCAAATGATGACAAGATGGGTACCGTGACAGGTGGTGGTGTGTATCTAAAAGATGCAGAAGTTATTTTAACAGCAACTCCTGCTGATGGTCATACTTTTGTTAAGTGGAGCAACGAGTCCACCGAAAACCCATTGATATTTACTGCTATTGAAGACCTTACAATTTCTGCAATCTTCGAAGTTCTTTCTTATACCGTTACTCTTTCTGCTAATGATGCAACTAAAGGTACTGTTGAAGGTACTGGCACTTATGAATATGGTACAGAAGTAACTCTCTCTGCAACTCCTGCTGATGGTTATGAATTTGTTGATTGGAGCAATGGAAGCAAGGAGAATCCTTTGACAATTACCGTAAAAGAAGATACCGAACTTACCGCAAACTTCCGCGCTGTGATGGCTTCCTCTATCACTTTGAATGCTCTGCCTGTACAAGACTATAGCGCAAGCATCGTAGGTACTATCAAACGTGCTGTTCAAAACGGTGAGAACACCATCGTTCTTTCACACGAAGTAGATGGCACTCCTCACATCTACAACGTAGCTCATGCTACACAAACCGTTACTGAACTTTCTCAAGAAGGTGTAAATGCTGCGGCTGATGGTTTCCTCGCTATCTCCGATATTGCAGTTACCGAAGATGGTAAATTAGTGGCTTGTAACTATGTACATTGCACATTTACCCCTTCAAATACTTCTTATTTCTATATTTGGAATGATTTAGCAGCAGCTCCATCTGTATGGTTTACTTCTCAAAAGTCAGGTAATTACAACGATGCGTATATGGGATATACCATGGCGTTGAAAGGCACCTCTCAAAATGCTGAAGTAACAATCTCAGCGTTTAATAAGAGCAATAGTAATACTCGTTATTCACACCTTTATGTGGTGGATGGTACTTACAGTGATGCAAGTTATAAGTATAGTCGAGACAATGCGGCATTACATCCTAATACATTAGGAAAGAATACTTATGAGTTGAACGCATCTCCACTTGCTGCTGGCAAATGGATTGTTGATGGCGAATTGAATTCTCCTATTGAATTTGTAGAGAAAAACGCAGTAGCTATTGATACTTATACTGCACTTAATTCAAATGTTCTCGGTAAGAAATACAATGGTGCTTATTATCTCAAGAACTACAACGACCACCATTTCATGATTGCCCCATATGCTAACGAGGAGGGACTGCTTGCTGGTGTGAAAGTGATTGGTATCACAGATGGTTTTGCTGCACCAACCGTACTAGCTTCTAATACTGACCTTGATATTGCTGTAGAGGCAACCACTGCTTCTGCAACGGCTGTAGTTGATGCAGAAGGCAATTTGACTATCCACCTCTTTGCGGATGCACGAGTATATACCTTTACAGAGAAAGCGGTTGATCCTACTCCTCCAGAAGTAGAACTTGTAGGTGTTGTTAAACGTGCACTCACCATTGGCGAAAGCACCGTTGTTCTCACTCACGAGGCTAATGGTACTCCTCATATCTACAATATCGTAGGCGAAGAAATCGCAGAGATTTCTCAAGAAGGCGTTATCGCTCGCGATCCTGAGAACCCAGGCGATCATCTTGCAATCTCTGATATCGCTGTTACTGAGGATGGCAAACTTGTAGCTGTCAACTATGTACGTTGCTATAATGCTCCTGCTTATGTAGAGAGTGGATACAAAGAGGGTACTACTCGCTTCTATATGTGGGATGCGCTTACTGCAGATCCAACTATTTGGTTTACATCACAATACACCTCTAATTCACTCAAATCTGATCAAGGTTACACCATGGCACTCAATGGTTCTTCTACCGATTGCCAAATCATCATCACGGGTGTTCACCGTTATGGCAATGGTGCACGCTTTAGCAACTTCAAGGTGGTGGATGGTGCTTTGTCTAGCACATCATACTTCGGTTGGTCACTTGGTTTAGGTTCAAATGAAGAGGCTGTGTTTGATGAGGCTTTAGATGGTACTAACTTCCAACTCTCAGTATCTCCTCGCAATAATGCAGACTTTATCATGGATGCAGAGAAGATGGCTCCAGTAGAGTGGCAAATACCTGCTACCTCTAAAGAAGATCCTATCGTTCTTGGCGAATTGGATGCAGCACTTGTTGGCGTGAAATTCAATGGTGTTACTTATCTTACCGTAGGCGCACAAACTATCATGGTAGCGCCTTATGCTGACGCAGAAGGCAAACTCGCAGGTGTTAAGGTGCTTGACATCACCGCAGGTCTTGATAAGGCTACTGAGCTCAAAGTAGCTAACTTAGACGCTGCTGTTGAGGCTACCGCTGCTGCTACTGCTGTGGCTGTTGCAGACAACGTGCTCACCATTACCCTCGTAGCTGATGCTACTCTCCATGTACTTGAGGTGGAACTTGAGAAGGGGCCTGCTACCGCTCTTGAGAACATCGCTGTTGAGGGTAAAGCAATCAAGATGATTAAGAACGGTCAATTGATCATTATCAAGAACGGCATTCAATACAACGTTCAAGGTGCGGTTGTAAAATAATTGACTCTTAGTGAGCAATTCAATATTCAAGAGAGTGCCACACGGCACTCTCTTTTTTGTCATTTTGGCAGTTGGGAGTATATCGGCAGTATTTAACCCCCTTTTGCATAGTTTTTGTACAAGTATTTGTAATATAGAATGCTTATGAAGACAAAAGACCTTATTGCTAAGCGGTTGCGTCGCGAGAAAGCGATGGAACGCAAGAATAGAAATAAACAACAAGTTGCCCAACAACGCACAACTACGGAGATGCGTGATGTGGAATATACACTTCCTACAGGGTTCTCCGATGAGGTACTCAACGAAGTGAAGCAACTACCCAATCAGTCCATCTCGCAAAACGAGGTGATGCGTCGTCGTGATATGCGCGATGTACTCACATTCACCATAGACCCCGATGAGGCAAAAGACTTTGATGATGCACTATCCTTCCAGATATTGGATACGGGTAATTATCAAGTAGGTATTCATATTGCTGATGTCACCCACTATGTGCAAGAGCAGACAGCATTGGACGATGAGGCATATCAGCGAGGCACGAGTGTGTATTTGGTTGATCGGGTGATTCCAATGCTACCCGAACGCTTGAGCAACGAGCTTTGTAGTCTGCGCCCCGATGAGGATAAACTTTGTATGTCGGTTATCGTGGAGATGGACCAACAAGCCAAAGTGATTCGCCATAAGATTTGCCGTACAGTGATTCGCTCCAACTACCGTTTGACCTATCGTCAAGCGCAAGAGTTGCTGGAGAATAGTTTACAGTTGAAAGTTGACAGTTTACAGTTGAAAGTTGACAGTGGACAGTTGAGAGAGGCATTGCAGGTGCTGAATGGATTGGCGAAGCAATTGCGTGCTAATCGTTTCCGCCAAGGAGCAATCAACTTCGAAACCCCTGAGGTGCATTTCCGTTTGGATGAGCACAATGAGCCCGTTGAGATATTTTTCCATAACTCGCTTGATACCAACCATCTGATAGAAGAGTTTATGTTGCTTGCCAATCGCATTGTGGCAACGGCGATAGGAAAAGTAAAAGGCGAAAATGCTAAGGAGAATGCGGAAAATGGAGAGGGTAAAAAGAGCGAAAAAGCTAAACCTATGGTATATCGTGTGCACGATAACCCCGATCCTGAGAAGATAGGGAAACTGAGTACGTTTATCAAGCGTTTTGGATTAAATCTCAAAGTGTCGTCTAATAGCAAGACGACTCACAAGCATATCAATGCCTTGTTGGACGATTGTCAAGGTATGCCGTGTCAAACATTGGTAGAGACCCTCACCATTCGCTCCATGGCGAAAGCAGTGTATTCGACGGATAATATTGGGCACTATGGTTTGGCGTTTCCATATTACA
This sequence comes from uncultured Bacteroidales bacterium, assembly GCA_937901225.1. Lineage (GTDB taxonomy): Bacteria > Bacteroidota > Bacteroidia > Bacteroidales > Paludibacteraceae > Colicola. The sequence continues at coordinate 72,424 of CALCGX010000127.1, forward strand.
CACATTTCACATCGCCTATCCGTCGGTATCCCGATATGATGGTGCATCGTTTGGTGTCACGCTATTTGCTGCAATCGAAAGCGAAATGTCGTGCCGACAAAGAGGAGTTGGAGCAGGCATGTGTACATTGTTCGGAGTGTGAGTTGGCAGCGCAAATGGCCGAGCGTGATTCCATCAAAGAGATGCATGCACGTTGGATTAGTAGCCATCTGGGCGAGGAGTTTGATGCGATTATTAGCGGAGTGACCGAATTTGGGTTGTTTGTACAACTCACTGACACCATGACCGAAGGTCTGGTGCCTATCCGCACCATTGAGCCACATGATTATATGCAGTTTGATGAGGAGAACTATTGTTTGATTGCAGCTCGCAGTGGAAATACCTATACACTATCTGATAAGGTACGCGTGCGCGTAACAAAAGTGGATATCGAACGCAAATTGATAGACTTTGTACTGGTAGAGCACGAAGAATATCGTTGAACTTTGATGCCCTAACAACTTTTTCCACTCAAAATTTGCACATACGCAAATTTTGTTGTACCTTTGTACCCAAATCGGGTATTTTGAAATCAATTAAAACGATATTACTGGCTATGCTCTTGCTGCTTTCGCCTATGCTATGGGCGGAAGTGGTGACTTTGCGTACGGGACAAACGGTCAAGGGAGAAGTGCTATTGCAAAACGAAGAGGTAGTGATTGTACGCACCAAGAATGGTATGCGTTATCAGTATCCAGCCAGCGAAGTGGTATCCATCAAGGCAGAAGAACTGGCAGCAAAAGAGGATGAATTAGCTGGTAAAAAACGCAATGTACGCGCTGTCAATATGCGTTTTCAACTCCATAGTGGAGCAGTATATGTCCCTCAAATGGGGTGGGGCGGTCAGGTGGCTGCGGATTGGATGGTAGGTTCGCGTATGATTCAAGGTAAACGGTTGTTTGTAGGCGGTGGTATCGGCTATCGAGCAAAAATAATGCCTACTACTCTTGCAGATACAACATCTTCCAACACAACATATTCTTTTATTCCATTACAGGCAATGGTTTCCCTGCCATTGCTGGAGCATCAACATGCGCCAGTCATAGGGATTAGTGCAGGATATGGCTTTGCAGCCAATAAAGATACTCAAGGCGGTATATGCGTGGGAGTTGATTTGGGCTGGAATTATATAATCAATGAGCAATCCAGTTTGCAACTGAGCTTATATGCGGATTGGCAACAAGCCAGAGCGAATGTGAAGCAGGTCGTAGCGGATAAAGAATATATTAACCATATGGGATGTAACTTTATCTCAATGGGTTTGAAATTAGCCATATTATTTTAATCACCATAAGATGAAAGCCGTAAAGAAGTTTCATAGCCAACCTGAGCGTCGCAAGCATCGCGTGAGTATCATGCTCAACGATAGTGAGAAGCGTGCGCTGGAGCGCTATTGCGATCAATATACGGTGAAGAATCGTTCGCGTTTGATACGTGAAACGCTGATGCGCAATATCTTAAAGCGCTTTGAGAAAGACTCTCCTACGTTGTTTGATTGACGACCCTTAGCCCATGGCCATCCTACGGGGAAAGTATTGGATGGTAACAGCATGGTAATGGAATGGTAACGGAGTGGTATCGAGAAGTATAGCGGAAATACCCAACTTTTGAATGAGGAATTTTGAATGATGAATTGCTGCTGATTGCACGTATCGGCAGAGATGTAGAATAAATGATAAATGATTATATAACAAAATCGCCACTCAATCGAGTGGCGATTTTGATTACTATTGATTAGAATGATTATTTCTCAGCTTTCTTAGCTTTGCGACGAGCGATAGCCTCTTGGATATCGTAAGCAAGAGGAGTAGCCACGCAGAGAGTTGAATAAGTACCAACGATCACACCCAACATCAATGCGAATACGAAACCGCGGATGGTCTCACCACCGAAGCAGAAGATTGCGAGCAATACCACAAAGGTGGACATAGAGGTTGAGAATGTACGGCTCAAAGTATCGTTCAACGCATTGTTCATGTTGAGCATGAGTTCGCGTTTTGGATATAGACCTTTATATTCGCGCACGCGATCGAAGACAACCACAGTATCGTTGATAGAGTAACCGATGATAGTCAAGATAGCAGCGATAAATGATTGGTCAATCTCCATAGAGAATGGCATTACCTTCCAGAGGAGCGCATATGCACCAAGCACAAAGAGTGCGTCGTGTGCCAAACCAACCAATGCACCTACTGAAAATGCCACATTGCGGAAACGGAGCAATACATAGAGGAAGATACCGAGCAACGCTGCCAAGACTGCCCAAATAGCAGATTGGGTAATATCGTCAGCTACAGCAGGACCTACCTTTTGAGATTGCATAATACCTACTTCTGGGTTGATCTCGGTAGATTTGAACTCATCAAATGTTACATCTTCAGCCAAGAAAGGTTTGCAACCCTCGTAGAGCAATGCCTCAATGGTTGCCTCTACATTGTCAGAATTGTCGTTAATGAGGTAGTTGGTAGAGATACGTACTTGGTTAGCATCACCGATGGTGATTACATTGAGTGCGAAGTTCTCCTCGTCACCCAACTCAGCCTTAGCCGCCATGAAGACGTTATCCAAACTTGCATTTACCTCCTCAGTATTCACATCTTGAGCAAAACGAACGATATAGTTGCGACCTCCTGAGAAGTCAATACCAAGGTTCAATTTACCGAAGAAATGTGGGTTAAGTGCCAAAGCACCCAAAACAACGATAATTCCAGAGATGATGTAAGTTACCTTACGACCACCGATGAAGTTCACCTTGGTGTTTTGCAAGAAGTTTTGCATCAACTTGGTAGTGAAGTTCAACTCCTTAGCATTCTCTCTCTTAGCATAAGCCTCGAGCAACATACGGCAAACGAACACAGCGGTCAAGAAAGAAGACACGATACCAATCATGTATGTTACAGCGAAACCCTTGATAGGACCTGTACCGAAGATAGCCAAGATAGCACCTGTCAAGAATGAGGTAACGTTAGAGTCAATAATCGCAGAGATAGCACCGCTGAAACCATCCTCGATAGCTTTGCGCAAGCCCTTACCTGCACGACGCTCCTCGCGGATACGCTCGTAGATAAGTACGTTAGCATCCACTGCCATACCCATGGTCAACACGATACCGGCGATACCAGGCAAGGTCAATACAGCGGAGAAAGAAGACAAGATACCTGCCAACAAGAATACGTTGCAGAGCAATGCAATATTAGCAAACATACCAGCGGTAAAGCCATAGTAGCAAATCATGTAGAGCATGATAAGGATAAAGCCCAACACGAAGCTCCACATACCTGCAGTGATAGCCTCTTGACCAAGTGATGGACCAACTACGTCCTCTTGGATAATGCGTGCAGGAGCAGGCATCTTACCAGAGTTCAAGGTGTTAGCCAAGTCCTTAGCCTCTTCTACGGTAAAGTTACCAGTGATTTGTGAGCTACCACCTGCGATCTCGTTTTGTACAGTTGGGAAGCTATATACATAGCCATCGAGTACGATAGCGATAGATTTGCCAATATTGTCGCGTGTGATACGTTGCCAATCGCGTGCACCCTCAGCATTCATAGTCATACTTACGTTAGCGTAAGCAGATGTTTGACCGAAGTCAGCGCGAGCGTCAGTGATCACATCACCCTCGAGTGAAGGACGACCATTGGTTTGTGATTTCAACGCAACGAGTTGATAGAATGATTCTGCCGCATCAATAGCCTTCACAGTCCAGCAGAGCTTCAACTCGCGTGGAAGAACTGATTTAGCTACTTGAGAGTTGAGCATAGCCATTACCTTAGCGGTATCGCTGTAGTGAACAGTACCTACCACTGGACCACGGTATGCTTGACCTGCTTGGTTGACAGAAGGATTGAGAACTGCGAAGAGAGGATTGTTCTTCTTGTACTCCTCTACAGCAGCTTGTTGGTCAGCCTCCAATTGTGCAAGGCTATCAGCAGCGAGATCCTCAACGAGCGCATCTACGTCATCAGCCACTACTTCCTCTTCCACCACCTCAACTTCTGCTACCTCAGCTTGAGCAGCCTCAGTGCTTGCGTTTGCCTTAGCTACCTCATTGTTGATTTGAGCTAATTGTGGAAGAATCTCAGAGAGGTCATATGTCTCCCAGAACTCAAGGTTAGCAGAACCTTGGAGCAGTTTACGTACACGCTCAGGCTCTTTGATACCAGGCAACTCAATGAGAATACGACCTGTTTGGCTGAGCTTTTGGATATTAGGTTGTACCACACCAAAGCGGTCAATACGTGTGCGGAGCACGTTGAATGAGTTGTTGATAGCACCCTCAACCTCCTCGCGAACTACTTTCTCCACCTCAGCATTGGTAGAAGTCAAAGATACCTTATCTTTCAACTCAAAAGTAGAGAATACAGATGCCAATTGCGCATTAGGGTCGAGCTCATAGAATGACTCGAAGAACAATGTCAAATAGTCTGCACCAGAAGATTTTTGTTTTTCGTTAGCGAGTGCAATAGCATTGTTGAAGTTCTCGGTAGTATTGTGACCGCTGAGCGCACGGATAATGTCTGGTACAGACACTTCCATGGTTACGTTCATACCACCCTTGAGGTCAAGACCCAAGTTCAACTCTTTCTCACGGCACTCCTTCAATGTGTAGCCGAACCACACCTTCTCACCTGCAACAGAGTCCAAATATTGGTACTCTTTTGCAGCATCACCTTGTGCATACGCTGCTGCTTTTTTGTCGTAACTGCTTGTCACAAAAGAGAATGACAAGTAGAACGCACTTACCAAAGCAAGGCAGGCTGCCAATGTGATAACTAGTCCTTTGTTTTGCATAATGTTAATTTTATTTTGTTATTATTTATATTTCTACGGTGCCCTTTTCGCGTACGCATGCCTGTACAATATGGTACACGTGCGCAAAATAGCGTGCAAAGGTACAACTTTTTTTGCAAATGTGCAAATAAAAGTGTAAAAAAGTTATAAAACTCGGATATAGTGCAACTAAAACACCCTTTTACGCCAATGCAGCAATGCATTCATCGAGGTTCAGCAACTGCTGCTCGCCTGATTGCATATTCTTGAGCATCACCTTTCCCGCTGCCATCTCGTCGCCTCCCACAATGGCTACAAACGGTATATGCTTGGCATCGGCATAACCCATCTGCTTCTTCATCTTGGTAGGCTCGGGATAAACTTCTACGCGCAAACCTTTCTCGCGCAAAGCCTTTGCCCAGCGCAATGCGTAGAGCAATTCTTGTTCGCCGAAGGTGGCGAAGAGCAATTGGGTAGTCGATTGTAAGTTTTCGGGATAGAGGTTTAGTTCGGTCAGCACATCATAGATGCGATCCGCACCAAACGATATACCTACCCCCGATACATTAGGCATGCCAAAGATACCAGTTAAGTTGTCGTAGCGACCGCCACCTGTGATACTACCCATCTGTACATCCAATGCTTTCACTTCGAAGATAGCACCAGTGTAGTAGTTCAGTCCACGAGCAAGGCATAAGTCAAGTTCGATTTGCAATGCATTAGGTTCGTAGGTGGCTAAATCGCCATCTTGTGAGCTTTCTGCATAGAGCGCAAAGATGGTGCGCAACTCCTCAACACCCTTAAGACCCGTTTCTGAAGCAGCAAGTACTTGCTCCAACTGGTCTAATTTCTCAGCATTGGTGCCATTGAGGTGCAGGATTGGTTGCAATGCTTCCACAGCTTCAGCGGGGATACCTTTCTCTAGCAACTCTTTGTTCACATTATCGATGCCAATCTTGTCCAATTTGTCAATTGCCACAGTGATATCAATGATACGCTCTGGCTGACCAATAACTTCGGCTATACCAGCAAGAATCTTGCGGTTGTTGATATGCAAACTTACGCGAATACCCAAACGGCGATATACCTCTTCCACGATCTGAATAAGTTCCACCTCGCTAAGTAGCGAATTAGTGCCTACCACGTCCACATCGCATTGATAAAACTCGCGATAGCGACCTTTTTGCGGACGATCAGCGCGCCATACTGGCTGAATCTGATAACGCTTGAATGGGAACTGAATCTCCTCGCGATGTTGCACTACAAAACGAGCAAAAGGAACCGTCAGATCATAGCGCAAGCCTTTCTCGCTAACTTTGGTTGTCAATGCACCGATGGTGCTATTAGCCAACTGCTCAGCATCTATCGCGTTTTTCCAGTCGCCCGAATTGAGGATTTTGAAAAGCAGTTTATCGCCCTCCTCACCATATTTACCCATCAGCGTGCTTAGGTTTTCCATTGCAGGAGTTTCAATCTGCTGAAAACCATACAATGAAAACACCGATTTGATGGTATCAAAAATATAATTACGACGCGCCATCTCCAATGGAGAGAAATCGCGTGTGCCTTTTGGAATGCTTGGTTTTTGTGCCATATTGTTTGATGTTAAAGATTTCTACAATTTTAAAGGTTCAAATGTTTCAATATCTTGTTGGTCGCCCCAAGTTCGCTATTTACGTAATCCGTAGCAGCCTGTCCCATAACGTGTTGTGTCGCAAATGCAGTATCTAATGAATTTGCAAACTCGCGGTAGTTTCTTACCGTAATCGCGGCCCCCGCGTTGAGTAGTCCGTGTGCCTCACGGAACTTCTTCCATGTTGGACCAAACACCACAGGCATGCCATACACAGCCGCCTCCAAGGTGTTGTGAATGCTCACTCCAAACCCGCCACCGATATATGCCACTTGTCCGTAACGATATATTGACGATAGTACCCCAATAGTATCCACCAGCAGCACACGACACTTGTCCAAACTCATAGGTTTGGCTTCGGTATAACGCACGTAACGTCCTTCAAAAAGCTGAAAAATACGATGTAAGTGTTCCGCATCAATCTCATGAGGAACCAACACCAATTTCACATGCTCACGCTCGGATAGATAACGCGCAAAGAGTTGTTCGTCCTGTGGCCATGTGCTACCAGCCACAATCACCTGTTCTGCCCCCGACACAAATCCTTCTACGATAGGCAAGTCTTTGGCCTGCTTACGCACTTCGGCCACACGGTCAAAACGTGTATCGCCTGCCACGCTAACTTGCTCTACACCATGCTGTTGCAGTAATGCTGCGGATGCTTGGTCTTGCACAAAAATATGTTTGAATGCATGGAGCAATTGCAAGTATCCTTTGCCCCATGGTTTGAAAAATAACTGACTGGGACGGAAGATGGCAGAAATCAAATAGGTGGGAATATTCTTGGCTTTGAGTTCCTTTAGGTAGGCAGGCCAAAACTCATACTTCACCATGATTGCAGCCTCCAAAGGTAAGATTTCAAGCAGTTGTTTGGCATTTTTTCGTGTAGCAAATGGCAAGTATGTAACCTTGTCCACCATCGGATAGTTCTTGCGCAATTCGTAACCGGAAGGTGAAAAGAATGTCAGCAACACCTTGCGAAAGGGTAATTCAGAATGCAGACGTTCGATGATTGGACGTGCCTGCTCAAATTCGCCCACCGAAGCAGCATGAAACCACAGCACCTGACAACCGCACAGGGTCTTAGCCCATTCTTGCAGCTCGTCCAAGGCGCGTGCTTGTCCTTGCACCAATTTGCGCGCTTTCTTGTGTCCAAGAAGCGCCGCCAAACGCAATATCCAAAAATACAATCTCAACGTTCTTTTTTATATTTTGAGAGTACTACTCCAATTGTTTGCATAAAAAACGCGCAAAGTTACAATCTTTTTTTGACATATACAAATCTTTCATCATTTTTTCTCAATGCGCTACGATGCTCTTTCCCTCGTCCGTCCTATATATCGTTGCCTATTTGCAATAACACGGTGGCTATAAATCTTAGGTGATTCATAGGTGATTCTTAGGTTATTTATAGGTTATTCATAGGTGATTTAGTACACATCACAATTAGATAAAAACGACTTATCCATGAAAATACTATTTTTAATTCCGCAACTTTTCTTCGAAAAATTTGTTAATACGTGTATTTTTTTGTACCTTTGCGCGCTAATTTTGTTTTGATATGAAAAAAGACCTACATATTGACACGCTGTGCGTACAAGCCGGTTACAACCCAGGCAAGGGAGAACCTCGCCAAGTGCCAATCATTCAGAGCACTACATTCAAGTACGAGACCAGCGAACAGATGGGCCGTCTCTTCGACCTTGAAGAGAGTGGCTATTTCTACACACGTCTGCAAAACCCTACCAACGACACCACCGCAGCGCAAATTGCTGCTATGGAAGGTGGCGTAGCCGCAATGCTGACATCATCTGGTCAAGCAGCGAACTTCTTTGCCTGCTTCAATATCTGCCAGGCAGGCGATCACATGATCACGACCACCAGTATCTATGGCGGTACATACAACCTCTTTGGTGTGACCTTCCCTAAGATGGGCATGGAGATCACCTTCATCGACCAAGATGCCAGCGACGAGGAGTGGGAGGCAGCATTCCAACCTAACACCA